>JASGFB010000124.1:0-11672 GCA_047605765.1 Rhodocyclaceae bacterium | reverse complement strand
GTATCGGCTACGGCTGCGGCGACCGTGTCGTCGGCGACTTCGCCATCGCGCAGGCGCCAGCGGGGCTTGATGCCCATCTCGGCCAGCATGTGTTCGCGGCGTGGATCGAGCGCAGCCATGGTTACAGATCCTTGCGCAGTTCGAGCGCGTCTTCGCGTCCGTCGGCGGCAGGGTAGTAGCCCTTGCGGCGCCGATTGAGCACGAAGCCCCATTTGGCGTAGAGCGATTGCGCCGCGTCGTTGGATTCGCGCACTTCGAGGAACATCTGCGTCTTGCCGGCCACGCGGGCCGCTTCGCAGACGTGGTACATCAGCGCCGAGCCCAGGCCACGGCCTTGCAGATCGGGCAGCACGCTGATGTTGAGCAGATTGGCCTCGTCCACACCGAGCATAAGGATGGCGTAGCCGGCGCGCGCGCCTTTGTAGCGCAGCATCCAGCACAGGTGGCCGCCGTCGAGCGAGGCGGTGAAATCTTTCGGCCGCCACGGAAACGGGTAGATGAAGGCCTCCGCTTCGGACACCCAATCGAGGTCGTCCGCCTGCATCGGTGCGATGACCACGCCTTCGCGTGTCACCGGGCAGACGGCGCGCGCCACCGGCGTGTCGGTCATGCCCGCCCTCCCTGGGCCAGGCGCTCGGCCACCGTCAGCGCCACGCGATTGCGCACATATTCGGGCGCGGCCTCGGCCGCATCCACCCAGGTGTGCGGACGGGCGGCCGCCAGGCGCGCCACGGCAGCCGCCTGCGGCACGGCATCCGGCGCCAGGACATCGACCCGGCCGGCCAGCCGCTCGGCCACGGTGGCGTACACCTTGAAAGCCGTGCCCACCCCTTGCCAGCCGACCTGTTCAGGCAGCGGCACGGCGTCCGGCGGCACGCAGACCGCCTCGCCGACGGCCACCAGCGCGCCATTGCGACGCTGGAACATGGCCACGTAGGCTTCGTTCATGCGCGCGTCGGCGGCGCAATAGATGAACTCCGCGTCCACCGGCTCAGCCAGCGCCAGCAGGCTGCCGACCGGCGCCACCGGTTTGCCGCCGCCCAGCGCCAACCCTTGCGCCACGCCACAGGCCAGGCGCAGACCGGTGAACGCGCCCGGGCCGCTACCGAAGGCGATGGCGTCGAGCGCGGCAATGGGGGTGTCGGTCTCGACCAGCAGATGGCGGATGGCCGGCAGAATGCTCGCCGAATGGCCTGCGGCCGCGCCGTCCAGGGCGCGCTCGACCACCCGGCCGTCGTGCCACAGCGCGATGGAGCCGCGCTCGCAAGAGGTTTCAAGTGCAAGGATTCTCATCAGGGAGGCGATTTTACCTGAGCCGGCCGGTGCGCCCGGTAAAATGCGCAGATGCACGCAAAATCCCCTGCCCTGCCGCCGCGTCGCCTGAGCGTGGCCCCGATGCTCGACTGGACCGACCGCCACTGCCGGTACTTTCACCGCCTGCTGGCGCCGCATGCCTGGCTGTACACCGAAATGATCACCACCGGCGCGCTGGTCCACGGCGATGCCGCCCGCCACCTCGATTTCGACACGCGCGAAGCCCCGGTGGCCTTGCAACTGGGTGGCTCGGACCCCGATGCGCTGGCGCATTGCGCCCGCCTGGCCGAGCAATGGGGCTATGACGAGGTCAATCTGAACTGCGGCTGCCCCAGCGAACGGGTACAGAACGGCGCTTTCGGCGCCTGCCTGATGAGCGAGCCAGCCCTGGTGCGTGACTGCGTCGCCGCCATGAGCACGGCCACGCGCCTGCCGGTGACGGTCAAGCACCGTATCGGCATCGATCGCATCGAGGATTACGCCTTCGTGCGCGATTTCGTCGCCACGGTGGCCGAAGGCGGTGCCCGCACGTTCATCGTGCATGCCCGCAATGCCTGGCTGAAGGGGCTGTCGCCGAAAGAAAACCGCGAGATCCCGCCGCTGCGCTACGAATTTGCCTACCAGCTCAAGCAGGAATTCCCGGCGCTGGAGTTCCTCATCAACGGCGGCATCACGCAAAGCGCCGACATCCTCGGCCATCTGCGCCATGTCGATGGCGTAATGATCGGGCGCGAGGCGTATCACAATCCGTGGGCGCTGACCGAATGGGAACGCGCGGTCTTCGATGCCGACTGGCAGCCCACGCGTGAAGCGGTGATCGAGGCACTGGTCGAGTATTGCGCGCGCGAGCAGCGCGAACACGGCACGCCGATGCGCGCCATCGTGCGCCATGTCCTCAACCTGGCCAACGGCCTGCCGGGGGCGCGCACCTTCCGCCGCCTGCTGTCCGACCCGGCCGAGTTGCGCGACGCCACGCCCGACCTGCTGCACCGCGCCTGGGCACAGGTACGGCCGCTACAGGCCGCCTGAGGGTCGCTGCGCCGGCCGCGCGCGGATGCGATGGCTTGACGGAAAACACCCCGCCGGGCCACGACGCCAGCATGGCGGCGCGAGGCGCGCTAAACTTTGCGCACCCTACCAAGAAAGCAGGAGATTTCGATGTCTTCTCGCACCATCCAGGTTTCTCCCTTCGATCTGGTTGTCTTCGGCGGCACGGGTGACCTGGCCGCCCGCAAGTTGCTCCCCGCCCTGTACCACCGCGACCATGCCGGCCAGATACCGGACGAGGCACGCATCATCGGCGTATCGCGGCGCGAGCTGTCGCAAGAAGCCTATGCCGATTTCGTGCGCAAGTCGGTCCACGAACACGTGCCCACCGCCGACATCGACACTGCCACGCTCGAACGCTTCGCCGCCCGCACCGATTACCGCGCGGTGGACGCCACCGGCGACAACGGCTGGTCCGAACTGGCCGGCCTGCTCGGCAATGACCAGGAACGCGTGCGCGCGTTCTATTTCGCGGTGTCGCCCGAGCTCTTCGCGCCGCTCTCGCAACACATCCAGAAATTCGGCCTGGTGACGCCACAATCGCGCGTGGTGCTGGAAAAGCCCATCGGCAAGGACGGCGACAGCGCGCGCGAGGTCAATGAGGCCGTCGGCAAGGTGTTCGAAGAGAACCAGGTCTTCCGCATCGACCACTACCTGGGCAAGGAGACGGTGCAGAACCTGATGGCGCTGCGCTTTGCCAACCGCCTGTTCGAACCCTTGTGGAACAGCGGCAACATCGACCACATTCAGGTCACCGTGGCCGAAGACATCGGCGTGGGCGAGCGTGGCGGCTACTACGACACCTCGGGCGCGCTGCGCGACATGGTGCAGAACCACATGCTGCAACTGGTCACGCTGATCGCCATGGAACCGCCCGACGCCTATGACGCCGATTCGGTGCGCGACGAAAAGCTCAAGGTGCTCAAGGCGCTCAAGCGCATCGATGAGCGCAACGTCGAGCAGGTGACGGTGCGCGGCCAATACCGTGCCGGCTCGGTCAACAGCAAGCCGGTGCAGGGCTATCTGCAAGACATCGGCAAGGACGAGAGCAACAACGAGACCTTCGTCGCCATCAAGGCCGAAATCGCCAACTGGCGCTGGGCCGGCGTGCCGTTTTACCTGCGCACCGGCAAGCGGCTGGCCGATCGCACCTCCGAGATCGTGGTGAACTTCCGCCATATTTCGCACTCGATCTTCGATCACACCGCCGGGCGCATCCATCACAACCGCCTGGTGATCCGCCTGCAGCCGGATGAGGGCGTCACGCTCGAAGTGATGATCAAGGACCCCGGCCCCGGCGGCATGCGCCTGCGCCGCATCCCGCTCGACATGAGTTTTGCCGAGACCTTCGGGGTGGCCAACCCGGACGCCTACGAACGCCTGCTGATGGATGTCATCCGCGGCAATCAGACGCTGTTCATGAGCCGCAACGAGGTGGCCGCCGCCTGGCGCTGGATCGATCCGATCATCGCCGCCTGGAGCACCACCGGCCAGCGCCCCAGCCCGTACAGCTCGGGCAGTTGGGGGCCATCGGCATCGATCGCACTGATCGAGCGCGATGGGCGTACCTGGTTCGAAGACAGCGAATAACCAAACGTCATGGCGCCGCCGGCGTCATGACAAATGCAAACACACAAAGGACTCTGGATGAAACTGTTGCTGCGCTGGGCGCTGAACGCCGTCGCGCTGATGCTGGTGCCGCAGATCGTGCCCGCGATCTCGGTAGCAAGCTTCATGGCCGCGCTGGCGGCCGCCCTGCTCATCGGGCTGGTCAACGCGCTGATCCGGCCGGTGCTGCTGATCCTGACATTGCCGATCACGCTGCTCACGCTCGGCATCTTTGCACTTGTCATTAACGCGCTGATGTTCTGGCTGGTGTCGCAACTGGTGAGCGGCTTTCATGTGCCAGGCTTCTGGCCAGCCATGTGGGGCGCCATCGTGTACGCAGTGCTGACCTGGCTCGTCAATGTGGCGCTGTCCGACTGAAGCACCACGCTATATATAGAGGGGCGCACCCGTTGCACCCCTGACACACATTGCAACAGGCCGGCCATTGTCCGGCCTGTTGCTTTTGTGCGTAGCCACCCGTTCGCCCCCCTCTGCCGACCCCCGCCTGTCGGCCCCGCCGCACGGCTCTGAATGCCGCTCGTCCGATTATTTCCGCCGCTCATCCCGTTCACATGGCGTTTGTCCAAACACGTTCAAATTCGCTAAAGCCTGCGCCAGAGCCGTCGTTAATGGCTTCATACATTGGAAATAACGCTACAAAACAGCGCTTATTCAAGTTTTGAAGCGGCAGGCCGATGTAGGTGGCAAGAGTGACAAAAACACTCGGCAAATAAGCGGGTCGCCAACGGCCTGAAGTGAGAAACGCAAAAAACCAGGAGTAGCCAACATGGCAATGACTATCAACACCAACGTTCAATCGTTGAATGCACAACGCAACATCACCGGCACGCAAAACTCGCTGTCGACCTCGCTGCAACGTCTGTCCTCCGGCCTGCGTATCAACAGCGCCAAGGACGACGCCGCCGGCCTCGCGATTTCCGATCGCATGACCGCGCAGATCAAGGGTCTGACGCAAGCTGCCCGTAACGCCAACGACGGCATTTCGCTGGCGCAAACGGCTGAAGGCGCGCTGGGTGAAATCAGCAACAACCTGCAACGTATCCGCGAACTGGCGGTGCAAGCTTCCAACGGCACCAACACGCAAAGTGACCGCGACGCGCTGCAAGCTGAAGTGACGCAACTGCAAGCTGAAATCCAGCGCGTTGCCGAACAGACCAGCTTCAACGGCAACAAGCTGCTGGACGGTTCGTTCGCCGGTGTGCAATTCCAGATCGGTGCGAACGCGGGTGAAACGATTGGCGTGAGCTCCATCATGAACGCCCAGACCGCTTCGCTCGGCGGCACGCTGACCCGCTACACGGCCACCGTCGGCGCCTCCACGCTGACCGGCTACGGCACGGCGATCGCTGCCGCGGGCATCACCATCAACGGTACCGACATCGGCAAGATCGACGCCGCCGGCAACGCGCAAGAACGTGCTGCGCAACTGACCGAAGCGATCAACCGCGTGTCCTCGCAAACCAACGTGGGCGCCTCGTACGACAAGACCACGGGTCAGATCACGCTGACCTCGAACGCCGCGGTGACCGTGGCCGGTACGGTCAACGATGCGACGATCGGTGGCTTCGCCAACGGTGCGGTGGGTACCTCGACCAGCACCACCGGTATCGCCGCGCTGACGGTGTCCAGCTACACCAACGCCCAGCAGACGATCACCCAGATCGACAACGCGCTGAAGGACATCAACACCGCCCGCGCCAACCTGGGTGCCGTGCAGAACCGCTTCACCTCGACGGTCGCCAACCTGGCCTCGATGAACGAAAACCTGTCCGCCGCTCGTGGCCGTGTGACCGACGCCGACTTCGCGGCGGAAACCGCCAACCTGTCGCGTTCGCAGATCCTGCAACAAGCGGGTACGGCGATGCTGGCGCAAGCCAACGCCCTGCCGCAGCAAGTGCTCAAGCTCCTGAGCTGATCGGCACGCAGTCGTCGCAAAGAAAAACCCCGCTTCGGCGGGGTTTTTCTTTTGGTGCGCGGCCTGGCAGGCGGGCACCCTCACCCTTGCATGCAAGGCTTCGGCACGCCGTGTCGACGCCGCCCACCCGGCAGCACACGCCGCGCCCATCGCAACGACTCAACCGAAGCGCAGCTTCATCAGCAGGATCATGCCCGACAGCACGAAGGTGACGGCGTTGGCGACCACCAGCGGCCAGGCGTCGATGAACAGCCCGTAGATCAGCCAGCAACCAATGCCGCTGACGAACACGCTGTACATGCCCAGCGAAACGCCCTCGGCCGAGCGGTTCTTCCAGATCAGCCACGCCTGCGGCGCGAAGGACACGGTCGTGAGGAAGGCGGCAAAATAGCCCAGCATTTCGATCAGGCTCAGTTGCATGAGGCCACCGCGGCAGAAATGTGATGCACGTTGATGCTCCGTTGAACGATGGGCGGAGCATACAAACCGGCCGCGCGTCCGACCTTTGTTTATCGGCCAGCGGCCGGCCAATGTGGCAGGAAATCGAAGGTGCGCGAAGCCGCGACGCGATAGCGTGTCGGCCATGGAGGAGCGCGCCGCCAGGCGCGGCCGGTATCTACGGAGTCGAACAGGAGTCAGACAATGGCAGCAAACCACCCCGCCCGCTTCAAACCCGCCGAGGTGCATGGGCTGATCGCCCGTCTCATGGACAACCTGGTCAACATCAAGGACACCACCGGCGAGTTCCTCCTCAAGCTCGACGATGGCCGCGTCATCGACACCAAGGGCTGGAACGACTGGGAATGGACCCACGGCGTCGGGCTGTACGGGCTGTACCGCTATTACGACCAGACCCTCGACGAGAACTGCATCCGCATCGTCACCGACTGGTTCAAGAACCGCTTCGCCGCCGGCACGCCGACCAAGAACATCAACACCATGGCGGCCATGCTGACGCTGGCCTACCTGTACGAACGCACCGGCAACAGCAGCTACCGGCCGTACCTGGAGGTATGGGCCGACTGGGTGATGCACGACATGCCGCGCACCGAGGACGCCGGCTTCCAGCACATCGTGTTCAACAACGACAACCGCCAGCAACTGTGGGACGACACGCTGATGATGAGCGTGCTGCCGCTGGCCAAGATCGGCCTGCTACTGGACCGCCCCGAATACGTCGAAGAAGCCAAGCGCCAGTTTCTCATCCACATCAAGTACCTGTTCGATACCCGCAGCGGGCTGTGGTTTCATGGCTGGACCTTCGAAGGCCGCCACAACTTCGCCCGTGCTCTGTGGGCGCGCGGCAACAGCTGGATCACCATCGTGATCCCCGAGTTCATCGAACTCCTGAACCTCAAGCCGGGCGATTTCCTGCGCGAATTCCTGCTCGACACTTTCCGCGCCCAGGTAGCTGCCCTGGCCCGCCTGCAGGACAAGGAAACCGGCCTGTGGCACACCCTGCTCGACGATCCGGACGCCTACCTGGAAGCCTCGGCCACCGCCGGCTTCGCCTTCGGCATGCTCAAGGCGATCCGCAAGCGCTATCTGCCGGCCGACTACCTGCCGGTGGCGGTCAAGGCGGTGGAAGGCGTGATCGGCAAGATCGACGGGCGCGGCGAACTGACCCAGGTGTCCTTCGGCACCGCCATGGGCAATGACCTGCAGTTCTATCGCAACATCAAGCTGACATCGATGCCGTATGGGCAGTCGATGGCCATCCTGGCATTGACCGAATACCTGAACCACTACATCTGATCGACGAACGGCGCCACGGGCGCCGTTTTTTTGCCTGCAAAAAGAACATATTCCGGGCGCGCCGGCGTTCGACCATGCACCATGCCGACGTCATGATATGCCAGAGGGCAACAACCCGGTGGCCGACCGCGGCCACTGAACCCGCCACCGCCGGCCGCGCCGGCCTGCATGCCAAAGCCGCACCCGGCCCCGGTGCGGCTTTGGTTTTTCTTACATCCGGCGGAGCGCCCCTGTGAGGACGGGCCTCTTTTCAGGTGGCGCGATTTTGATTGTAATGATCGCTATCCATCCGCACATCCAGCCTTCACGAAGAAAGGCACATCGCAGGGCCGGCAGCCGACACGCATGCCGGGCGAGGAGACACGATGAACATCCTGAGTCGGCACGAATACTTCGAGAACGGCAATCCGATCGCCGTCCTGCCCCGCGCACCACAGCCGCACTTCCCTGAGCACACCCACGACTTTCACGAACTGGTGATGGTGCGCTCCGGCTGCGGCGTCCACTACATCGACGGCCAGCCTTACCCGGTGGGCAAGGGGTCGGTGTTCTACCTGGCCGCCGGCCATGCGCATTGCTTCGAGCAGATGGACGCGCTCTGCCTGACCAACGTGCTGTTCGCGCCCGAGAGCCTGCAGAACGCCATGTTCTCGCGCTTCCTGCCGGATTCTCCGGAAGCCGGCGGACGCCCCCTGAACCTGAGTTCGTGCGCCCTCGAAGAATGCGAGCGGCTGTTCGCCGCCCTCCGCGCCGAAGGGATGCGCGACGACCCGGCCTCGCGGCAGATGGGCGAGGCGCTGTTCACGCAACTGGTGATCCTGCTGTGGCGCGAAGGCCGCCGCCTGCTCGATCTGTGCGATGGCGACAGCCGTCTGGCCGCGCTCATCCGGCACATCCACGAACACATGGCCGAATCCATGGATGCCGCCGAGCTGGCCGATACCTACGGCATTCCCGAGCGGACCCTGGCGCGACGCATCGTCGAGGTCACCGGTCTGTCACTCAACAATTATTTGTGCCGGGTGCGTCTGTGTCATGCCATGCGCATGCTGTCGCAGGGTGAATCCTCCGTCACCGACATCGCCTTCGCCTGCGGTTTCAACGACAGCAATTATTTTTCCAGCCGCTTCCGGCAAGAAATTGGCGTCACGCCCATGCAGTACCGCAAACATCCCGGCGTAGCGAGCGCCCAAACCGCTTAAGCACTGACAGAAAACACCCCTGTTACCAGGCATGTTAGGCGTGCAGGGTCAGAAAACCCTCCTGGCAACGTAGTCATTGAGCATTGTTTGGATGTAATAAATGAGGCATGAGACCAGAAAGCCCATGCCCCGTTGACGACGGGCAATTGGCAGAGGCTGCCTGGCACGGCACACTCGCGCTTTAAGGATTTTTCTGCCCCACCATGGCCGTCATCATTTTAGAAGAACCCCGTCGCCGACCGCCCACGCCACAAGGCGGCTTTGCCCTGTTCTCGCTCGGATTCCGGCCGTTCTACCTGCTGGCGGCGCTGTGGGCCGTGGTCGCCATCCCCGCCTGGATCGCCACCCTGACCGGGCACCTGGCCTGGCAGGGCCCCCTGCCACCGATACTGTGGCACGGCCATGAAATGCTGTTCGGCTTTGCCACCGCCGTCATCGTCGGATTCCTGTTCACGGCGGTGCGCAACTGGACCGGCCTGGCCACGCCGAAAGGCGCGCACCTGGCCGCCATCGCCCTGCTGTGGCTGGCCGCACGCATCGCCCTCGTCACCGGGCCGCTGTGGCTGGCGGCGCTGCTCGACCTGGCCTTTCTGCCGTGGGCGGCGGTGGTGATCGGACGATTGCTGCTGCGGGCGCGGACACGGCGCAATTACTTCCTGATGGTGCTACTGCTGGCGCTGACCGCGGCCAACGCCCTGGTCTACGCCAGCGCGGCCGGGCTCACCGATTTCCCGCCCCTGCGCGCGCTGGATCTGGCCGTGGCGCTGATCACCGTGCTCGAAACCGTCATTGCCGGCCGCATCGTGCCGGGTTTCACAGCCAACGCCGCGCGCGTGCAGACGGTGCGCCACGTGCCGCTGGACCAGGCAGCGATCGTGCTGACCCTGCTGGCGCTATTCGGTTGGGCCTGGCAGATTCCGATGCAGCTGGTCGCCCCGGTGGCGGCGGCGGCGGCCATTGCCCAGGCCTGGCGCAGTTGGCTGTGGCGGCCCTTGGCCACCCTGCGCGTGCCGCTGCTGTGGGTGCTGCATCTGGCGCATGCCTGGATCGTGGTGGCTCTGCTGCTGATCGCCTTGCATGGGCTGGGCTGGAATACGCTGCACGTGGTCACCCACGTGCTGACGGTGGGCGCCATGGCCGGGCTGATCCTGGGCATGATCACGCGTACCGCCCTCGGCCACACCGGCCGCATGCTGAAAGGCGGCAGGATCGAAACCGCCGCTTACGTGCTGCTGGCCCTGGCGCTGCTGGCGCGAGTGCTGCCGCCGCTGCTGTGGCCGGCGGTGTACGTGCCCGGCCTGTGGCTGGCGGTATTGGCCTGGTGCGCGGCGTTCGGCCTGTACATCTGGCGCTACCTGCCGATGCTGGTACGCCCGCGCGCCGATGGCCGCAGCGATTGACGCTTACTTGACGACGTAGCCGCGCCCGCGCAGACAGTCTTCGATGGCCGCGCGAAAACCGCTGCCGTCGCGCCCCATGCGGGCGCGCGCGTCGGCTTCGCATTCTTCACGGTCGCGCTGCTGCTCGGGCGGCCGCTGTCCCAGCTTGGGATAGGCGATGATGCGCCCCGCGCCATCGGCCGCGCCGCTGGCCCCCCGCCCTGGCCCCGCTGGCGACGAAGTCACCAGATAGCCTTCCGGCACCGCCTTGTAGTAGACGCCATCGGCGATGAAGTAGGTGGTGCCGCCGATGACCTGGGCTTCGAAGCGCTGCGGCAGGTACGGCACGATGGTGCCCTCGGTCGGCGCCACCACCACCGGCGGCGTGATCACGGGCGGATCAGGCGGGAAATACGGGCCATCCCACCAGGGGTCCCAATAGGGGCCCCAGGCCGGTCCCGGCCCCCAGCCAGGGCCCCAGTACGGCCCACGGTACGGATACGGGCCACCCCAGCCGCCATACGGATAAGGGCCGCCGTAATTGCCCGCGCCAATACCGACGCCCACATAGGTCGCCGCCCCCGCGCCCTGCACCAGCAGGGCCAACACCAACGCCCCTGCGCGCCAGCGCCCGCTTTTCACCAAACTTGCCATCGACTGCCACTCCTCCGGCCGCCACGCGATACCCGCGCGCTGCCTCCAGGGCTCCATTCTAGCGGCCTGGCCGGACCGTGGTGCCGGCCAGCATGGAACGCGCCCACCTACGCAATCTAGCGTATTTCTCGCCCCGCCCTCCTTGCCCAACATTGCACCTGTCCGGTCGATCCGGCCAGGCGCCAACGCGGCGCACACCAAATTTTTCAGGGAGAGCTACTCATGCAATCACGTCGCAGCTTCATCAAGATGTCGGCGATGTCCGCCGCACTGGCCGTTGCCGGCCTGTCTTCCTTCGCTGTCCAGGCCGCCGACACCATCAAGGTGGGCGTGCTGCATTCGCTGTCGGGCACGATGGCGATCTCCGAGACGGTGCTCAAGGATGTGGCGCTGATGACCATCGACGAGATCAATGCCAAGGGTGGCGTGCTGGGCAAGAAGCTCGAACCGGTGGTGGTCGACCCGGCATCGAACTGGCCGCTGTTCGCCGAAAAGGCCAAGCAGCTGATTTCGCAGGACAAGGTGGCGGTGACCCTGGGTTGCTGGACCTCGGTGTCGCGCAAGTCGGTGCTGCCGGTGTTCGAGGAACTCAACGGCTTGCTGTTCTATCCGGTGCAGTACGAAGGTGAAGAACTCTCCAAGAACGTGTTCTATACGGGCGCCGCGCCCAACCAGCAAGCGATCCCGGCCGTCGAGTACCTGATGAGCAAGGACGGCGGCGAAGCCAAGCGCTTCGTGCTGCTGGGCACCGACTACGTGTACCCGCGCACCACCAAC
>JASGFB010000123.1:0-12031 GCA_047605765.1 Rhodocyclaceae bacterium | reverse complement strand
GGTGGTGGAAGTAGGCCACAATCGCGATCTGGTCGACGCGGCCTTCCCCGAATTGGAACTCGTGTGGCTGAGCACCGAATCGCAGGAGGACAAGGTCTTTCTGGTGCGCGCCGATCAGTTGCCGGAATAAAAACCGGGGCCCGCGCCAGCGTGGGGCAACATCAGGCATCGAACAGCGCCCGTCACGGGCGCTGTTCATTTGGAACGACCAGACTCAGTCGCCCATGGCGCCAGGTGACATGCCGTCGCCGGGCTCGAATTCGAATACCGGCCCACGCGGCCATTCACTGCTCGACGACGAGGACGCCGTTTCGGCCGCCACCGGTGCCTGCTCGACCGCCGCACGCGCGGGCTCGGCAGCCGCCGGCGCCGATGCAGCGGGCGTTGCGCGCACCTGCGCGGCAGTGCGTGCCGGTCCCGGCGCAGAACTGGCGGCGTTGGCGCGCATGCTGCGCGGCACATCACGACCCAACGTATCGACAACGTCGCGGCCATTGATGCGCACCACGGCCGTGGCCACACCAGAGGCGTCCACGTCGACCGGTTCGACGGTCATGTTGCCGCTGTCGAGCATCATCTGCAGCTTTTGCTTGGCATGCTCGCCACCCACCGCCAGCGCGCCGGGCGGAATGCCCTGCAGGCGGTACTTGCGGCCCTGATGGAAGAAGGTTTCACCATCGACCGCATAGGCGCGATCGGGCACCGTACGGGCCTTGAGTTCAGTGGCCCCCGCCGCCGTTGCGGCGGCCGGCACTGCGCTCAATGCGTTTTCCTTGATGGGGCTTTTCTGCAACGCGGCAGGTTCGGGTGCCGGGGTATTGCACACGCGCTGATTACGCATGCCTTTGGATGTCTTGACGCGAACCGTCCGGCATTGGCCGGCCTTGGCACTCGACGGCGTGGCCGATTTGGCCGACGTGGCCTTGGTGGACTTGCCGGTCGCCTTGGATGGCGCGCTCTTGCTCTTCGGCGTGCCGGCCTGGGCGGATTTGCTCTTGGGTGCGGCAGGCTTCTTGGCCGGCGCCGCCGATTTGCTGTTCTTGGACGTCGCCGCATCGGCCGGCTGCGGCGCCACGAACGCCGCACCGCACATCGCCATGGCGACGTGCACGAACAGCGTTTTGAATCGAAGCTGGAATGTCATGGGCTTTACTTGTGCACGCAGGACGCGCGCACGCTGAGCGGAGCACGTCCTGCATTTTCTCATCATTCGGTGAAGCAACGCCGGTGGGAGTGAGACAATATGTAATCGTTCAATCCAAGGCAATCATTTGCATATATTCCGATGGTCACGGTATTTGGCATCAAGAACTGCAGCACGATGAAAAAGGCCTTCGACTGGCTCGATGCACACGGCGTGGACTATGTTTTCCATGACTACAAGAAAGCCGACATCGACGCCCCGCACGTGGCGGCGTGGTGCCAGCAGACTGGCTGGCAACAGATCCTGAACACACGCGGCACCACTTGGCGGGGCCTGTCCGACGAAGAGCGCAGCGGCGTCGACGAAACGCGCGCCATCGCGCTGATGTGCGCCAAGCCCAGTCTCATCAAGCGCCCGGTGATCGAACACGCGGGCAATCTCCTGGTCGGCTTCGACGAAGCGGCCTATGCCACGGCCTTTGGAGCCTGACCCATGCAAGACGTCGTCCAACGCTTTCTGCTCGAAGAACTCGACATCCGCGGCGCGGTGGTAAAGCTCTCCGATAGCTGGCGCCAGATGCTGGCGCATCGTGATTATCCAGGCCCGGTACGCGACCTGCTCGGCCAGATGTGTGCCGTCACGGCAATCATCAGTGCCAACCTCAAACAGGCTGGACGCCTGACCTTTCAGCTACGTGGCCACGGCATCGTACCCCTGATGGTCATCGATTGCTCCCAGGCGCTCAATCTGCGCGGCTTCGCGCAGGTCAATGGCAATGTGTCGGCGGATGCCGGCCTGACCGATCTGCTCGGTGACGGCAACCTGATGATGACGCTGGACACCGAATCGGCGCGCCAGCCGTACCAGAGCTACGTGCCGATCGAAGGTGCCACCATCGCCGACGTGTTCGAACACTATCTCGCCCAATCGGAACAGCAACCGGCGGTGCTGGTATTGAGCGCCGATGGTGATCAGGTGGCGGGGCTCTTCCTGCAGAAGCTCCCCGGTGCCGATCTAAAGGATGCCGACGGATGGAATCGTGTGGTGCAACTGGTGCACACCGTAAAAGAGGCAGAACTACTGGCCTGCGACGGCACCGAGCTCCTGCATCGCCTCTTTCATGAAGAAACCGTGCGGGTATTCGAACCGCGCCCAGTGGATCACAACTTCCCACCCGACTGGGACAAGGTGCGCGACATGCTGCGCGCCCTCGGTCGCGACGAAGTCGAACACATGCTGGCCGAACATGGCGAAATCATCATCCGCGACGATCTGTCGAACCTCGAATACCGATTCGAAGCGGAACAGGCGCGCGCGCTGTTCGACGCGGACAAGCCCACGCTGCACTGAAGCGGCCCTACCCCATGCGCGCCACCGGCGCGCATGCCTGCCTAGCGTTCTTCGCGCAAATCCGGCGGCGTATCGTCATGATCGCCGTGCGGATGCAAGGCGTGGGCTTTCACGTACACCTCATCCGAGCGCTTGATCAGGCGCTGCGGCGCAGCCAGATTACGGCGCTGCGTGTCTTCGGCGAAGTAAACCACCGCTCGCCAGGCACGCATGTAGAGCGAATCGGCCAGAGTCAGGCCGGCCTCGTGCAGGCGCTGCTCGATGGCCTGCAGCGAGTGAAAAACCAAGTCATAGCGCACCACGAAGGCCCCCTGCCCCAGATGGTCGGCTGCCATACCGGGTTCATCGTTGAGCAGACGCGCTGCCTGTTCGATGCGTGCATCGTCGTCGTGCGCCAGGCGCAGATGGCGTATGCGCAGGGTATCCGGCGCACTGCCCAGGGGTGACCGATGGTGGCGTCCGGCAAGCCGGTAGGCAGTCTCGCGCGGCAACATGACGTCCTCCGTGACCACAAAGCAATCGGGGCAGCCACGCTGCCCCGATTGAGTTTGACGACTGCCGCGCCGGCCGTTACTTCTTGGCCGCCGGGGCGGGTGCTGCCGCAGGTGCCGACACATCCGACTGAGCCAGCTTGCTCTGCGCAACCGGAGCGCCCTTGAGGTAATTGAGCGCCTGCTCGAACTGGAAGTCGCCCTTGCCGCCGAACTCGAACTTGGGCGCTTCGATGCCCTCTTCGGTCGACTTGGACTTGTCTTCCGTCTTGGCGTCGGGCTTGGCCTCAGGTTTGGCATCGGAACGCGCGGCGTTGCCGGCGTCTTCCTTGCGCACGCCCGCATCCGGGTTCAGCGTGTTGGACAGGTGATGGTCCAGATCGGCTTCACGCAGGTACTTGATGCGGTTGCCCTCGGCGGTTTCTTCCACCACCACGTCCGGCGTAATGCCCAGCGCCTGGATCGAGCGCCCCTTCGGCGTGAAATAACGCGCCGTGGTGAGCTTGACCCCCGTCGTACTCGACAGCGGGATGATGGTCTGCACCGAACCCTTGCCGAAGGACTGCGTACCGATCACGGTGGCGCGCTTGTAGTCTTGCAGCGCGCCGGCCACGATCTCGGAGGCCGACGCCGAACCGCCATTGACCAGCACCACCATCGGTGCCGTCTTCACGGCCACCGGCAGGCCCTTGAGAACGTCGTCGCGATCACCGCGTGCGTAGTCGTCCGGCGAAGCGAAATACTTGCGACGCGAATCTTCGGTGCGGCCATCGGTGTACACCACCAGCGACTTGCCCGGCAGGAACGCCGCCGACACACCCACGGCGCTGTTGAGCAGGCCGCCCGGGTCGTTGCGCAGATCCAGCACGATGCCCTTCACCGGACCTTGTTTGTAGATCTTTTCGAGCTGCTTGACCATGTCGCCCGTGGTGTTTTCCTGGAACTGCGCCAGGCGCACGTAGGCGTAACCGTCCACGTACTTGGAACGCACGCTCTGTACGCGGATCACTTCACGCTGCAGGGTCACCTCAAGCGGCTTGGATTCGCCCTTGCGCACCACGGTCAGGGTGATCGCCGTCTTGGGCTTGCCACGCATGCGCTTGACGGCGTCGCTCAGGGACATGCCCTTGACCGGGGTGTCGTCGAGCTTGACGATCAGGTCGCCAGCCTTGATGCCGGCGCGGAAGGCCGGGGTGTCTTCGATCGGCGAGACGACCTTGACGAAGCCGTCTTCCATGCCGACTTCGATGCCCAGACCGCCGAACTCGCCCTTGGTGCTGACTTCGAGATCCTTGAAGGCGTCGACGTCCAGGTAGCTCGAATGGGGATCGAGCCCGGCGACCATGCCGCTGATGGCGCTACCGATCAGCTTTTTATCGTCGACCGGTTCGACGTAATTCTGTTTGATCGAATTAAATACATCCGCCAGGTTGCGCAGTTCTTCGACCGGCAACGAGGTGGCGACATCGCGCTGTGCATTGGCCGATAACTGAAGGCTGATCAGCACGCCGACGCACACACCGCTCAGTACCAGACCTACTTGTTTCCACTTGCCGCTCATTTTGGCTCCATGCCATATCACTGCACGATGCAAAGATTGCCGGACGGGGCAACGTTGCCCCTCAACGCCCGGCGACCCATTTCACGGGGTCGGACGGCTCCCCGCGATATCTGATTTCAAAGTATAAACCGGATTCCTCGGCCCCACCGCTGGCGCCGACCGCAGCGATCGTCTCACCGGTCTTCACTGCCTGGCCGGGTGTTTTGTAGAGCGATTCGTTGTTGCCGTAAATCGTCATATACCCGTCGCCGTGGTCGATGATGATCAGATTGCCAAAACCGCGCAACCAATCGGCGTAAGCAATCGTGCCACCCGCGACGGCGTGGACCTCGCTGCCCTGGCTGGCGCGGATGAAGACGCCGCGCCAGGACGTACCGCCTCCCGCTCTTGGAGCACCGAAGCGACCGGTTAGTTCGCCCTTCACCGGCCAATGCAAACGCCCCCGGAGACGGGCGAAATCGACCTCCGGTACGCCGGCCTGGGCGACGCGATCGGCCTTGCCCGTCACCGGCTCGGTCGTGGAGCCGGATGATGCACGGCTGGGCGGCGGCGCGACAGCCCCGGTCGCCGCCGATGAACGGCCGGCTTCGGCCTGGGCGGCCCGGCTGGAAGCCGCGGCAGCCGCGGCGGCGGCCCTGGCACGGGCGGCAGCGGCCTTGCGGGCAATCTCGTCCAGCCCCTTGATGAGCTTTTCAAGCCGCCCCTGGTCCTTCATCAGCGAGGTCATGGTGCGGCGCTTGGCGCGCAATTCGTCGCTGACCTGCGCCAGCATTTCTTTGTGGCGCTGCCGTTCGGCCACCAGGCGTTCCTGCTCGCTCTTGCGCTGGCCTTCGAGTTCGACGACCTGCGAGCGTTCGGCCTCGACCAGGGCGATCACCTGCTGCAGATTCTGCATGGCCAGACGGGCTTCTTCCACCGCCTGGGCACGCTGACGCGCGATCTGCTCCAAATAATAGGCATCGCGCGACAATTGGTTCGGATCATCGCCCGACAGCAAGCGGCGTGCACCGGCCTGGCCGCCTTCCACGTACATGCGGTAAATGGTTTCGCCCAATTGCTTGCGCTGGGACGCAACCTCGGCTTCCATGCGCACCTGCTCGGCCTGCAGGCGCGACAGCTCGGCCTCGCGTTCGGCCTTGGCCTGGGTCAGTTCGCGCAACCGGCGCTGCGCGTCGGAAACCGCTTTTTCGGCGCCCGCCAGATCGTCAGCCGCTTCGGCGCGCGTCTCTTCGCTCCGCGAGATGTCGTTCTGGAGTTGGCGGATCTGATCGCGCAGGGTCTTCAGTTCATCGCGCGTGTCGTCCGCGGACGCGCCCTGAGCGGCAGCCACAAGAAAGAAAAGGCTCGCGCCCGCGCACAGAGCGCGCGGCACGAGCCTCAGGGTCAGACGCGACAGGCGGCCTGTCACGCTTTGGCTTTGCCCTGGTTGGCCACGGCGTTCATCGCTGCGGCAATCGCCTCGGCATCGCCCAGGTAGTAATGCTTGATGGGCTTGAGGTCGGCGTCCAGTTCGTACACCAGCGGCTGCGCCGTCGGGATGTTCAGCGCCACGATGTCGTCGTCCGACATCTTGTCCAGGTACTTGATCAGGGCGCGCAGGCTGTTGCCGTGGGCGGCGATGACCACGCGCTTGCCGCTCTTGACAACCGGCGCGATGGTCTCCAGCCAGTACGGCACGAAGCGGGCGACCGTGTCCTTCAGGCATTCGGTGCGCGGGAACTCATCGTTCTTCATGCCGGCGTAGCGCGGATCCTGCGGGTTCAGGCGCTCATCGCCTTCTTCCAGCGCGGGCGGCGGCACATCGTACGAACGGCGCCACACCAGCACCTGGTCGTCACCGAACTTGGCGGCCGTTTCGGCCTTGTTCAGGCCCTGCAGGGCGCCGTAGTGGCGCTCGTTCAGGCGCCAGCTGTGCTCGACGGGCACCCACAGTTGGTCCAGCTCTTCCAGCACGGCGTTGAGCGTCTTGTTGGCGCGCTTGAGCACCGAGGTAAAGGCGACGTCGAAGGAATAGCCTTCCTTCTTGAGCAGACGGCCGGCCGCGACCGCTTCCTGCACGCCCTGCTCGGTCAGGTCAACGTCGGTCCAGCCCGTGAAACGGTTTTCTTTGTTCCAGGTGGACTCGCCGTGACGCATCAAAACGATCTTGTACATGACATTCGCCTATTCGTTATAAACACACTAAAAAACTCGGAGGAAACAGGGCTACCGGCCGGCTCCGCGCAACACAGGCCGCCTGCGCGCGTCTGCCGCACAGGCAAACGCTGTCTAGCGCCAGCTCGGCGCGAGCACAGGTGAAAAGTGGTATTGTATCGGATGTACTTTTTCCACAGTAGAAACGGCGCTGACCGGCGTGCCCGGAATCAGGCCTTCACATATCTCCCACCATGGAATTCGTTCTGCACAACTACATCTGGATTGCGCTGGCCCTCGTGAGCGGTGGTCTGCTCCTGGGACCGATGATTCGCGGCGGCAGCCGTTTTGGCGTCGCGCCGACCCAAGCAGTCACTTTGATCAATCGCAACGACGCAGTGATTGTGGATGTTCGCGAGCAAAAAGAATTTGAGGCTGGTCACCTTCCGAACGCACGACATATTCCCGCCGGCGAGCTGGCGGAGCGTACCGGGGAACTTGCCCGCTTCAAGAACCGTCCCATCGTGGTGGTCTGCCAGAGCGGCACGCGCGCCAACGGTGCGGTATCAACCTTGCGCAAGGCTGGCTATGAGCAGGCTTTCACCCTGGACGGCGGCGTCGCCGCCTGGCTGCAAGCAGGCTTTCCCTTGAGCACCAAGGCCTAAATGCCGGCGTGCCCTTCCTGGACGGGCAAAAACGACCATGCAACCTAAAATCCTCATGTATGCGACGGGCGTCTGCCCGTACTGCGTGCGCGCGGAGCAATTGCTTCGCCGCAAGGGCGTGTCGGAGATCGAAAAGATCCGCGTCGACATGGATTCGCAACAGCGCGATCTCATGATGCAGCGCACCGGGCGCCGTACCGTACCGCAGATTTTCATCGGCGAACGCCACGTGGGCGGTTGCGACGATCTATATGCCCTTGACCAGGCGGGCGAGCTGGACAGCCTGCTGGCCGGCGGTTGAACCACACCATTCATCAACAAAAAGCAAAGAACCACACTCATGGAACAAAACGATCAGGCCCTGTTCACCATCGAAAAGCTCTATATCAAGGACTTGTCGGTCGAAGTGCCGGGCGCACCGCAGATTTTCCTGGAACGTGAAAACCCCAACATCAGCGTCGACCTGTCGACCGGTGGCAAGCCGTTGGATGAAGGTTTCTACGAAGTGACCGTCACCGTCACCGTCACCGCCAAGGTTGGCGAAGACAAAACGGTCTTCCTGGTCGAAGTGACCCAGGGTGGCGTGTTCCAGATCCGCAACGTGCCGCAGGACACCATGGAAGCACTGCTGATGGTCGGTTGCGCTAACATCCTGTTCCCCTATGCCCGCGAAGCGGTGTCCGACGCCGTCACGCGCGCCGGCTTCCAGCCGGTGCTGCTGGCGCCGGTCAACTTCGAAGCCATGTTCAACGCGCGCCAGGAAGCCGCCGAAGCCGGCGCGGCGCAACAGGTTCAGTAAGCGTCCGACCATGCGCACTATGCTGGCACGCCTGGCATTGGCGATCACGCTGACCGCCCCGCTGGCGGCCAGCGCGCTCGACATCCACGAACTGGCCGACAACGCGGTCGTCTATGACGGCGGCTCCAAGCAGGCCGCTCCGCAGTTCATCCTGCTGCGCGGCACACCGGTCGAGCAGATCGTCACCACCGACAAGTGGGTCAAGATCCGCGAAGCCGGCGGGGGCATGGGCTGGATCGAACGCACCCAACTGTCCGAACGCAAACACCTCATTGTCACGGCGGCAGTGGCGGAGATCCGCCAGGCAGCCGACGCCAACGCGGCGATCGTTTTCACGGCGCGCCGCGACGTTTTGCTCGAAGTCGCTGACGGCAAACCGGTGGCAGGATGGATCAAGGTCCGCCACAGCGACGGCCAGAGCGGCTTCGTGCTGATGCGCTCCGTGTGGGGACTCTGATTTGAGCCGTATTACCGTATTCGGCGCCGGCGCATGGGGTACCGCGCTGGCCATCACCTATTCCGGCGCCCATGACGTGGCGCTGTGGTCGAACGACGCCGTTCACGCTGGCCTGCTGCGCGGCAGCCGCCAGAACGAACGCTATCTGCCGTCGATCGCCATTCCCGACGAAGTCCGTGTCGAAGCCGACCTGAGCGCCGCCTGCGAGGCCATCGACCTGGCCATCATCGCCACCCCGGTGGCGGGCCTGCGCGAAACGCTCCAGCGTCTTTACGAACGGGCGCCCCATGTACCCGTGCTGTGGGCCTGCAAGGGCTTCGAGTCGGCGACCGGCAAACTGCCCCACCAGGTGGTGGCCGAGGTCCTGCCGGAGGCCGGTTACGGCGCGCTGACCGGGCCCAGCTTTGCCCAGGAAGTCGCCCGTGGCCTGCCATGCGCCATCACGCTGGCGTCGCCCGACATGGCGTTTGCCCGCGAATGGGCGCGCCAACTGCACCATTCGCGACTGCGCTTGTATGCCAACGACGACGTGATCGGCGCCGAAGTAGGCGGGGCGGTGAAAAACGTGCTGGCCATCGCCGCCGGTATTTCGGACGGCCTGGGTTTCGGGCTCAACGCGCGCGCCGCGCTGATGACCCGCGGCCTGGCCGAAATCGCCCGCCTGGCCGAAGCGCTGGGCGGCAAGCGCGAAACCCTCATGGGCCTGGCCGGCATGGGTGACTTGATCCTCACCTGCACCGGCGATCTGTCGCGCAATCGACAGGTCGGCCTGGCATTGGCCGAGGGTCGCAGCCTGCCCGACATCCTGCGCAACCTGGGCCACGTCGCCGAAGGCGTGCTGACCACTCAAGTTGCCGCACGCCACGCCGCCGATCTCGGTGTCGATATGCCCATCACCCGTGCCGTCCATGAAGTCCTTGGCGGCCGCATGGCACCGCGCAGCGCCGTCGAGCAACTGATGGCGCGCGATCCCAAGGCCGAGTAGCGCACAGGCCTTTCGGCGCTCACACCGCGCCGTTCATCCGTGACAAATGGACACCGCCCTTGTGGGCAGTGTCCTT
Source organism: Rhodocyclaceae bacterium (assembly GCA_047605765.1). Classification (GTDB taxonomy): domain Bacteria; phylum Pseudomonadota; class Gammaproteobacteria; order Burkholderiales; family Rhodocyclaceae; genus JBGVSA01. The sequence continues at coordinate 2,370 of JASGFB010000123.1, read as the reverse complement.
CGCCCTTCGTTTGTGTCCGCCCCGGACACACCAGCGTCTCCGGCATCGCCCGCAAAGCCGCGCCACCATTGGCTGTCCGGCCCACCTCCCCTGCAGTCCGTCGTGCCCTGCGGAACGCCGTCCATCTGCCGTAAACCCTTGTACAGGCACATGATGCACGGTGAGTTGGATGTAAAGATTTTTGCCAGCGCGCCGTAAGCAGTCACAAGCCTGACGAGATATCGCCGGTGAGAAACGCAACCGCTGGCGAAGCGGCCATAGAGCCGCCCAACTGGCTGTGATCAAGCCCGAATGCACATAGAGGCACGGGCCAAATGGACAACGCTCCTTTGAACGATGCAAACGCTCTTGGAGGCGTAGACGAACATGAGTATCGCACCCTTAACCCGACAGCTGACAGCGGCGTCCGACGTGGCCGCCCCGAGTACGGTCAACCAGGAAGCGCGCGGCGCCACGGCGGCCGAGGCCAGCGAGGTCGCCGTGGCCAACGGCACCAAGCCGGCTTCGCGCGAAGCCCTGACCCAGGCCGTCAGCGACGTACGGAAGAATCTAGAGATGGTGGCACGGAACCTGCAATTCTCGATCGACGATGAAACCGGACAGACCGTTGTGAAGGTCATCGACTCCGACACGCGCGAAGTCATCCGGCAGATTCCCAGCGAAGAGCTGCTGGAGCTGGCCCATTCCATGGACCAGAAGTACTCCGGGCTTTTCGTAAAGCAGAAGGCCTGACGTAGCCGGTCTTCGCCGATTCAAGAACCGTAGAGCGCACATACCATGGCGACATCGAGCACTAGCGGACTGACGCTCGGGGGCATGAACCTCGACATCGACACGCTCGTCACCAAGCTGATGGCAGTCGAGCAGAAGCCGGTCACCTCCTTGCAGACCAAGGAAGCCAGCTACAAGACGCAACTGTCGGCATTCAGCACGCTGAAGAGCACGCTGTCGTCCCTGCAGACGGCCGCCCAGTCGATCAATACGACGGCGAAATTTGCCGCCTTCGCGGCAACTGTTGCCGATACGTCGGTAGCTTCTGCCTCTGCCAACGGTTCGGCTGCCGCCGGTACGTATTCGCTGACGGTGGACCATCTGGCGCAAGCGCAGAAGGTCAAGACCGGCAGCTTCGCGAGCACCACCAGCACGGTCGACACCGGCACGCTGAGCATCCAGACCGGCACCAAGACGGTGGACATCACGATCAACTCGTCGAACAACACGCTGCAAGGCGTACGCGACGCGATCAATTCGTCCGGCGCCGGCGTCACCGCCACACTGGTGAACGATGGCGGCTCGACGCCGTACCGCCTGGTGCTGACTTCGCAGAACACCGGCACGGCCAACACCTTCAAGATGTCCGGCATCAATGGCCTGGACTTCGACCCCTCGAATACCGCCGGCTCTTCGCTGACGCAGATCCAGGGGGCGGAAGATGCCAAGTTCTCGATCGACGGCATCAATTTCGTCAAGTCGTCGAACTCGGTGAGCGACGCCATCGATGGCGTGACGCTGAACCTGACCAAGACCAATTCGGGGTCGAGCACCACGATGACGGTCACCCGTGACACCTCGGCCATGTCGGACAAGATCAGTTCGTTCGTGCAGGCCTACAACACGGCGATCCAGGTCATGCGCTCGCAGACCTCGTACAACGCCGACACCAAGTCCGCCGGCACCCTCAACGGCGACAGCACGGTGCGGGGCATCACACAGCAGTTGCGCTCGATCATCAGCACGCCGATCAGCACCAACGGCACGTCCAAGTACCTCTCCGACATCGGCATCACCAGCAATGTGGACGGCACGCTGTCGATCGACAACGCCAAGCTGACCAAGGCGCTGTCCGACCCCACGCAGGACGTGGCGTCGATGTTTGCCAAGGTGGGCGACAACAACGGTATTGCCGCCAAGATCGATGCGGCCATGGAAGCGGCCATCGCCGACAAAGGCTCGATCAAGGCGCGCACCGATGGCATCAACGAAACCATCAAGAACATCGACAAGCGCATCGAAGCGATGAACGTCCGCCTGGAAGCGGTCGAAGCTCGCTATCGCGCGCAATTCACGGCACTGGACACGACCCTGTCCAGCCTGAACAGCACCAGCACTTACCTCACTCAGCAATTGGCCACGCTGCAGACCAACTACAGCGGCACCTCATCGTAAGAACGGATCCCGACATGTTTGCACCCCAATCTCCTGCCGCCGCTTACGCCCGAGTGGGCGTTGAAACCGGCGTCACGTCGGCCGATCCGCACAAGTTGGTGTTGATGCTGTTCGATGGTGCCCTCCTTTCGATCAACAGTGCAGCCATTTCAATGGCCGCTGGCGACATCCCGGCCAAGGGCCGCAATCTGACCAAGGCTATTG
>JASGFB010000122.1:0-12367 GCA_047605765.1 Rhodocyclaceae bacterium | reverse complement strand
GCCGGCTGCGTGGCGCGCGCGCTGCCTGAGCCCAGGCGTGCATAGCGCGCGCGACCCCGCGTGACGGCTTCCAGCGCCAGCAGCCCGAGGCAACAGATGACCAGTACGCTGGCCAGCATGTTGGCGGCCACGCCGCTGAAGCTGGCCTCGAACCGGTCGAAAATGGCGGTGGTGAAGGTATCGAAGCGCAGCATTGCGTACAGCCCGTATTCGGCCAGCAAGTGCAGGCCGATGAGCAAGGCGCCGCCCCACACGGGCAGTTTCAGTTGCGGCAGTACCACGCGCACGAAGATGCGGCGCGGCGGCGTGCCGAGCGAGGCGGCCACGTCTTCGAGTGCCGGGTCCATGCGGCACAGGGTGGCCGCCACCGGCAGGTAGACGAGCGGAAAATACGCCAGCGTCGACACCAGCACGGCCGCCAGCAAACCATGCATGCCGGGTGCCAGGCTGATCCAGGCATAGCTGTGCATGAATGCCGGCACGGCCAGCGGGGCGGTGACCAGCAGGCGCCACAGGCGGCGGCCGGGCAAGGCGGTGCGTTCGGTCAGCCAGGCCAGGGCGATGCCCAGGGCGGCGCAGGCGGGGACGGTCAGGGCGACCAGCAGCAGTGTGTTGACGAACAGCAGGGCGACGCGCGGGCGGATCAGCAGGCTCACCGCCTGCGCCCAGCCGGCGGTCACCGTGGCCCATGCGACGAATCCCAACGGCATGAGCGCCAGCAGCGCGACCACGATAGCCAGCGCCGACAGCCAGGGCGCCGTGAGGCGGCGGCGCAATGCGCCCGCCATCCCACGTGGTGAGGTGGCGGGCGACGGCGCGATGGCGGACATCAGACGCGCCGGAGGGCGACGGTCACAACAGGCCTGCCTGGGTCATCAGGTCGACGACCTTGCCGCTGTCCAGGCGGGTCGCATCGATCTTCGGCGCGTCCAGGTCCTTGAGGGGGACCAGGCGGGCGTTGGAGGGCACGCCGGCGCCCACGGCGTATTCATGCGAACTGCCGGTGCGCAGGATCTCCTGACCTTGCTTGCCGGTCAGCCATTTCATGAAGCGCTGGGCCGCATCTTTTTGCTTGCTCGACGCCAGTACGCCACCGCCGGAGATGCTCACGAAGGCGCCGGGGTCTTGCTGCTTGAAGTAATGCTGGCCGACGTTGTTGCTGTTCTCGCCGGTCTTGGCCTGATCGCCGAAATAGTAGTAGTGGTAGATCACGCCGCTTTCGACTTCACCGGCATTCACCGCCTTGAGTACGTTGCGATTGCCGCGATGGATCACCGCGTTGTCTTTCATGCCCTTGAGCCAGGCGAGCGTGGCGGCTTCGCCTTTCATTTCCAGCACGGCGCTGACGATGGCCTGGAAGTCGGCGCCCGACGGCGAGGCGGACCAGCGGCCCTTCCAGACGGGGGCGGACAGATCCATCAGGGATTTGGGCAGACCGGCGGCGGGCAGCTTGTCCTTGTTGTAGACGAACACCGTCGAGCGTGCGGCGATGCCGGTCCAGCGCCCATGACCGGGGCGGAATTCGGCCGGCACCTGGGCCAGCGTGGCGGCGTCCAGGCGTGCGAAGAGCTTGGCCTTGTCCACGATGACCATGGCCGGCGAATTTTCGGTCAGGAACACGTCGGCGGGCGAGGCAGCGCCTTCCTGCACGATCTGATTGGCCAGTTCGGTGTCCTTGCCGTTACGCAGGGTGACCGTGATGCCGGTGTCGCGCGTGAATTGCTCCGCCCATTCCTTGGTCAGGCTGACGTGTTGCGCGTTGTAGATGGTGATGTCGGTGGCGGCGCCGGCCAGGCCAGCGACAGAGAGCATCGAGATCAGCAGCGCGCCGCGTGCGATCTTGGGGAGATACGGGGACATGTGTTCGGAACTCCAGGCAGGTTGATGAATGCGGCTGGCATGGAGCTGGCTGGCGGCGTCACTGGCGGGGCTGCGCGCTATTTGTGTGCGCGGGACATTATGCTTTGAGGCGGCAATGTAGAGCGGCGAGATTGCTGTTGTCAACAACGGTTATGTGATGCCGAAAAGGCCATAAAAGGGGAGGGTCTTTACAAAACTTGGCGCATGCCTACCTCATAATTCCTACACACAACCGCCGCGTTGTGTGGGAATCGTTATTCGGGAGAGAGGCTTGGCCGCATTGAACGATCAGGAAATCCTGGACCGCATCGATCACGCGATCGACGGGTATGCGGGAAACCTGAATGACCTGGGCAGTGCCATCGGCATGCTGGTGCTGGGCCGCCGCTACGGCTGGCGCGTGGTGCTGCTCATCCATAGCCCGAGCACCGTCCGCAAGTACGTCAGGGTGCTCGGATTGCGCAGCCTGCGCGACGTGCTCCCCGAATTGGGCGAGCTTGCTCCGCGCTCGCAAGCCTGGCGCAAGATCGACGGCACGACCAATTTCTGGCGGGTCGTGCGGGGCCAGATCAGCGGCGTGCGCAGCACCCTCGTCCAGCGCGAAGGCTGAGCGCGGCGAATCGCTCTACGTGTGCCCGGCCGCATCGCCGGCGCGAAAAAAAGCCCCGTCCGCGCAAGGCGGCCGGGGCTCGATGATGCAGCAGCCAGGTGTTACGAACAGCTCATGTTGGCGCTGTCGATGACCACCGTGGTGCTCGACTCGGTCCGGAACATCAGGAACGAGCCCGGCGTGTAGCCGGCCGTGGTCAGGTTGAAGCTGAAGGTGTTGGTGCCGACCGTCAGCGTGCTGGCGGCGACATCGACGACGCGCGATTTGGCGCCGTGCGGCGAGGCGCTGGTCGACGTGGTGTTGTTGTCGACCGTCACCTGGAACTTGCCCGTGCCCACCGGCGTGGAGGCCACCACCACGTTCAGCGTGCACGTCTTGCCGACGATCGTGAAGATGCCGCCTGGCGTGGTCGACGCGGTGGTCGCCGTGCTGGCTAGGGCGCCGACGGTGAAGCGCGCGCCCGACAGTGTCATGGCGCCGCTGGCAACGTCGGTGCCGCTGGTCTTCACATACATGGCGGTGTTGGCATCATTGGGCAGCGCGGCATAGCTGGCCAGATAGAAGGTGGCCGTATTGGTGGCGCCAAAATCCTCCGTCCAGTTGGCCGTTACGCCCGCCGGTTGCGTCCAGCCGCTGGCGCTCGACGAAGAAGCCGACGACGACGTCGAACTGGTCGCCGACGAACTGCTCGACGAACTGCTGCTCGACGACGAGCCGCCGGTCAGCGGGCCTTCATAAGCGAAGTACCCCAGACGCGAGGCGCCGGCCGTGGTCTTGATGTTCTTCTCCAGGTTGAGCGGAGTAGGCTCCACGACATAGACATACGGCGGAGTCCACGCCACCACGCTGGGCAGGCCGCAGTTTTCCAGGTTGCTGGAAACGTCCTGGCCGGCCGGCAGATACTTGGTGCTCTTGAGCCAGGTGTTGGCCTGACGGAAGCTGATGCCGCTGCCATGGTCGACCACCACCTTCTTGCACTCTTCGCCGATCTTGGTCGGTTCGATGAACCACAGCGTGTTTTCCATCAGCACGTCGCCCTTGTAGCCCACGCCGACGCCACCTTCAAAGGCCGTCACCGTCTTGGCTTCGCGATCGCCTTCGATGTAATTGTTGAAGATGTGCACCTGGCCCCAGCGCACGCGCGGAATGCGCTGGCCGGTGTCCTTGTAGAAGTTGGACGCAAAGGTGACATGGAAGCGGTTCTCATCGCTCCACTGGCGGCCCGAATCGCTGTTGGAGACCAGCGTGGTCTTGCCGTGGTCGATGAAGGCGCTGTTGGAGACCGTCACGTAGTCGGAGCCGCGCACGATGTCGAGCGCGCCGTCGTGACGCGTACCGCCGCCGTTGGCCTTGACGAACACGTCGTTGTATTGGCCGTCGGTGACGGTGACGTGGTCGATCCACACCTGCTGTGCCATGGCCAGCACGACGCCGTCATAGAAGGCGTCCGAACTGCCCTCCGGCTGCACGTCCCAGTTGGTCTGCAACCACAGGTTGCGCACGATCACGTTGCGCGTCCAGCCGGGGTAGTCTTCCTGCGGCTTCTTCAGCGTCTTGATCCAGTACTCGTAATCGGCCAGGCTGCTGTTTACCGTGCTGGGGAATTCCTTGCCGATCTCGAGCTGCACCGAGATCAGGCGCGCGGGCGAGCCATCCGGCGCGTTCAGGCCCACCAGGGTGGTGTTGGAGGGCAGCACGATTGCCGAACCCTTTTGATCGTCCCAACTGGTGAAGTCGCGGAACACGCCATCGTCATCGACACGCATGTCGATGTTGCCGTAGATGCGGATGATCTTCGGCTCGTTCTTGGCTTCGCGGATGGCATCGAAAATGCACTTCTTGGTGCCGCAGGTATAGATGCGGTTGGGGGCGGCCGATGCGCCACCGGTCACCAGCACCGGCTGGTGGTTGCCCACCGTGCCGTCCTTGCGGTAGTAGCTGTGCCAGCCGTCGAGCGGCGCGACCTGGCGCTCGAAGCTCAGCGTTTCGCAGGTCGGGTCGGCGGCGATGACCGGGTAGGCGGTCGGCGTGCCGGGCGCCGGCGTGGCGGTGGCGACGTGGTCGGCCGTGTTCTTCGGATCGCTCGCCGCCAGATAGGAACGCACCCCCATGTTGGCGAAGCCGGACCAGTACAGGCTGGCCGCCGGCGTGGTGAGCGACAGGGCGTCGATATAGCCGGCCGGCACCGTATACGCCGGCCCGTTCAGCGCGTAGTTGTTGCCTGCACAGACACTGACGGACGACTGTGACGACGATTGCGCCGCGCTGGATTGGGCCTCGCTCGATTGCGATGACGAACTGGTGCTGGTTGCCACTGACGACGATGCACTTGAGGCACTGCTGCTACCGCCGCCGGCCGGGCCTGCTCCGCTCGAATCATCCCCGCCGCCGCCGCACGCGCCGAGCGCGAGTGACAGCAGTCCTACGGCGCCGAGGCGCTGTATGTTGAATTTCATGTCTCCTCCTGGTGTGAACGGTCTGCTGCCTTCTATGAGCAGTCTGTGACCGGTAAACACGACGAACGTAAATCGCCGTTCAGGCGCATTCTACGGAGATTGATTGGGGACGCGACCAAAAATGTCACCAACGGTCTGCTACCGATCACTATCAGCACGAAGACGACATTTAGCGGCTTCTTGCCTGATCGATCGCATCACATTGTTGATTGTGCGGTGCACCTGCGCAGCCAGGGGGGCGAGGGATGTTTTTGCTGCAAAGCAGCGCGATGATCGGACGTGGCCCGCGTGAAAGCGAGCCGATCGCCGTCATGCGCTGCCGGACTTGAGCTTCGCGATGAAGGCGCCCAGGTTTTGCGACAGGTCGGTGAACAAGGGTTCGTGCCGGCGCTCCAGGGCGATCTCTCCCAGCAGCTTGAGGCCCACGGCCATGGCAGCGGCATCGTCGGCGGGCAGCATGCCGCGCTGGCGCGAGCGCTCGACAATGGCCAGGATGTCGTCGTGGCAACGGGCGCCAAAGACGAGCGGAGCGGTGTCCAGGGCTTCGCCCTCGGGGCCGACGGGTTGTACCGTGACCTGATAGTGATGCTTCTTTTTCATGCGGGTCCTTTCTTGCGCCGCGTGGGCGCTATGGAATCAATGGCGTTCGATGTCGACGGCGGCGCGGTCGATGGCGTCGGCGGTGCGGCGCGTGGCTTCGGGTGTGAGTTCGCCGCGGCCCCGTCGCAGGTGCAGCGCCGTCTTGAAGTTCTGCATGGCGCACTGCAGCTCGGGCGTGCGCCGCGCGTGTGCCACCGAGCCCGCCGCCAGGCGCGCGCGGACGCGTCCGAGGGTGTCGCGTTCGGTGGCGATCCTTAGTATTACGTAGATCAAGTGAGGATGAACAGGTGAGGCCCGCGCCGTAGCGGGCAAACCGCCGCGCACAAGCCCTTGTCATGCCCAGGGTTTACGGCGGCCGGGCGGGCACTGCATAATTGCGAACAATTCTCATTTGTCCGACACCCCTTTTCCATGTCTGCCGACGCCGCCGCATTGCCTCAGGATGCGGGCACGCTCTACTGCGATCATCACGGATGGCTCAAGACCTGGCTGCGTCGCCGCCTGGGCAGCGTTTTCGACGCCGAGGACCTGGCCCAGGACACGTTCATGCGCCTGCTCAGGGCGCCGCGCCACTTCGACAGCTTCGAGGGCGCGCGGGCCTACCTGTCCACCATCGCCAAGGGGTTGTGCACCGATCTGTGGCGTCGCCGCGAAATCGAGGCCGCCTGGCTCGACGCGCTGGCTGCCCAGCCCGAAGCATTCACGCCTTCGGCCGAGCATCGCGCGATCATCATCGAGGCCCTGTGCGCGGTGGACGCCATGCTGCGGCAATTGCCGCCGCGTGCCGCCAATGCGTTCGTCATGGCTCAGGTGCATGGCATGGGCTACCGCGAGATCGGTGAGCAACTCGGTGTATCGGAGCGCATGGTCAAAAAGTACATGGCCCAGGCCATGCTCCATTGCGCGCTCATCGAGGCGGGCCTGCCGACCTCATGAACGCCTCGCATTCCGCCGCCTTGCCCGACCACGCCGCGCTGCAACGCGCTGCCCAGTGGTATGCCACCCTCATGGACGAGCCGGTGAGCGACAGCGACCGCGCCGCCTGGCAGGCATGGCTGGCCGAGCGTGCCGAGCATCAGCATGCCTGGCGTTATATCGAAGCCGTTAGCCGCCGCTTCGCGCCCTTGCAGGGGGCCGGCGAGCGTCATGCCGCCAGCGCTGCCTTGCGGGCGCCACGTGGCGGCGCCAACCGTACGCGCCGGCAGGCGCTCAATGCGCTGGCGCTCATGATGGGCGGCGGCATTGTCGGTTGGGGGGCGTGGCGCAGCGGTGCCTTGCCGGCTTCGGTCATGGCCTGGGCGGCGCAATACCGCAGCGGCGTGGGCGAGGTGCGCCACGTGGTGCTCGAAGACGGCAGCGAGTTATGGCTCGCCACGCGCAGTGCTTGCGACGTCGAGTACACCGCGGGCGTGCGGCGCCTCACCCTGGTGGCCGGCGAATGCCTCATCCAGACCGCCGCCGATGCGGCACGCGCGTTCGTGGTCGATTGCGCCTGCGGCCGCCTACAGGCCCTCGGTACGCGTTTTTCGGTGCGCGAAGGCGAAGATGACGCCAGCGGCGAACGTGTCAGCCACCTCGCCGTGTTCGACGGCGCCGTGCGCATCCATACGGCCGGCAGCGGCCATATGCGCGTGCTGCGGGCGGGCGAGCAGGCACGTTTTTCGGCGCGGCGCATCGAGCCGTCGCAGGCGATCTCACCCCACGCGCAGGCCTGGTCGCGCGGCCTGCTGGTGGCCGAGGACATGCCGCTCTCCGAGCTGGTGGCCGAACTGGCACGCTACCGTCATGGGCATCTGGCCGTAGCGCCCGAGGTGGCCCGGCTGCGGGTGGCGGGTGTCTTCCCGCTGACCGACAGCGAGCGGGCCCTTGACATGCTCACCGCCGCCTTGCCGGTGCGCCTGGCTCGCCCCTTGCCCTGGTGGGTGACGGTCGAATCCAATCTGCCGGGCTGATTTTTTCCGCGCGCCGGTTCCCTTTTTTTCGCCTCGTCCGGTTCATCCAGTAAGCGCGCGCACAGACGCGCTGACTGACTGTGAATCATTGCCGAGGAAAAAGCATCCATGTTGTCTCATTCGAGCCGCCGATCCCTGATTCGTTTTTCGCCCCGCCCGATGGCCGTGGCTGTGCATCTGGCCTGCGCCGGTGCCTTGTGGGGTGCGCCCGTGGCCATGCCTGTCGCCTTCGCCCAGCAGGCCGCCGCCGAGCGCGCCTATGACATTCCGGCTGGCCCGCTGGCCGCCACCCTCAACCGCTTTGCGCAGGAATCCGGTGTCTTCCTGGCGGTGACCGCCGACCAGACGCAGGGCAAGACCAGCCCCGGCCTGCATGGCCGCTATGTACCGGCTGCCGGTCTGCAGGCCCTGCTGGCCGGCACCAACCTGCTGGCGGTGGAGCGCAGCCCGGGCACCTTTGCCCTGCGCGTGGTCGACGCCGGCGCCGCCGATGACGGCAAAGGCGCTGCGCTGGCCGCCGTCAAGGTGACGGCCGCCGCCACCAACGACGGCTCTACCGAAGGTACCGGTTCGTATACCGGCAACTCGGCCAGCACGTCGACGGGCCTGGCGCTGTCGCTGCGCGAGACGCCGCAATCGATCAGCGTGGTGACGCGCCAGCGCATGGATGACCAGGGGCTGACGCAACTGACCGACGTCATCAAGCAGGTGCCCGGCCTGACCCTGTCGCAGACGGGCGATGTCGGCTCGGATTCGAGCACGATCTACTCGCGCGGCTTCGCCGTGGAGAACTACCAGATCGATGGCGTCACGCAGACTTACAGCAATTATTCGAGCATCTTCCAAAGCACCGACATGGCGATCTACGATCGCGTCGAAGTGGTGCGCGGGGCCAATGGCCTGATGAGTGGGGTGGGGGCGCCGGGCGCCACCATCAACTTGGTGCGCAAGCGTCCGACGGAGGATTTCCAGGCCAGCGCCAAGATCGAAACGGGCTCGTGGAATTACTTCCGCGTCGATGCAGATCTGTCGAGCAAGCTCAACCAGAGCGGCTCGGTGCGCGGCCGTATGGTGGCCGCCAGCCAGGACAGCGACTCGTACATCGATCGCCGCCGCGAGCGCAAGGATCTGTTCTACGGCATCGTCGAAGCCGATCTGACCGAGCGCACGCTGGCCACCGTCGGCTTCTCGTGGCAGAGCGACGACATCACCGGGCATGCGCGTTCCGGGCGGCCGCTGTTCTATGCCGACGGTACGCCCGCCCATTGGGCGCGCTCCGATTCGGCCGCTGCCAACTGGGCCTACTCCAAGCGCAGCAACACCACCGTGTTCGCCGCCGTCGATCAGAACCTGGGCGGCGACTGGCACGCCAAGCTGACCCTGACGCGCGCGCAGAGCAAGTACGACGAAAAGATCGGCTATGCCGCCAAGGGCTTTGCCGATCCTGCCACCGGCGCCGGCATGGGCCTGTGGGCGGGCCGTTGGGAAGGCCAGCCGATGCAGGACAACGTGAACCTGGCCGTAAACGGCCCGTTCTCGCTGTTCGGCCGCAAGCACGAGGCCGTCATCGGCATGAGCGCGAGCCGCACGCATGATCTGACGCCGACTTACGGTCTGTGGTCGTTCAGCGGTTGGTCGAGCGATATTCCCGATATCTTCTCGTGGGACGGCAATACGCCCGCCGAGCCGTACAACCCGCAGTCGGGCGATTCGCGCACCAGCGAACGGGTCACCAGCGCGTTCGCGGCCGCTCGCCTGCGCCCCACCGACAAGCTGTCGTTCATCGGCGGGGCACGTACCACCACCTGGCGCAACCAAAGCTGGTCGAACGACTACGCCAGCAACAGTGCGTCTTCGTCGGATCGCGGTGAGTCGGGTCAGGTGTCGCCGTTCTTCGGCGTGGTGTACGACATCGACCGCAACTGGTCGGTCTATGGTAGCTACACCAATATCTTCAAGCCGCAGTCGAACATGGATGTCGAGGGCAACTACCTCGATCCGCTGCTCGGCAACAACTATGAGCTGGGCGCCAAGGGCGCGTTCATGGGTGGGCGCCTCAACGTGGGGGCAGCCATCTACCAGGTCGAGCAGGACAACTTCGCCGTGGCCGAGCCGGGCCTGTATGCACCGGACGGCTCGCAGGCCTACCGCGCCGAATCGGGCACCAAGACGCGCGGCTTCGAGCTGGAAGCATCGGGTGAAATCATGCGCGACTGGCAGGTGTCGGCAGGGTTCGCGCGCAACCTGGTGCAGGACAGCCAGGGCCTGGCACTCAACACCCAGATCCCGCGCAACACCGCCAAGCTGTTCACCAGCTATCGCATCGCGGCCATCGGCAATGGGCTGACGGTGGGGGGCGGCCTCACCTGGCAGGGCATGACCTATTCGGACAACATCCGCCCCAATAACGTCCGCTTCGAGCAGGGCAGCTACACCGTGGTCGACGTCATGGCGCGCTATCCGATCACCCAAAAGGTGGCGGTGAGCCTGAACGTCTACAACCTGTTCGATAAAAAGTACTACACCAGCACTTCCAGCGCCTACTACGGTGCGCCGCGTTACGTGCGCGCCGGGCTCGACGTGAAGTTCTGATCCTCGTACTGCCGGGCGGCCATGCGCCGCCCGGTGCCCCTTCCGATTCATCCGCGAGACATCCCCATGCCTATGAACGTTGTCGCCGCATCCTTGCGGCATGCTCTGGTCACGACACTCGTTATGCTGACGGCATCGACGGCGCGGGCCGACTACCTGTGGATCGAGCGCGCGGCCGACGGCATGCAGCTGCGCGGCGGTGAGCTGGCGCAGCCGCAGGCGCTGACCGATCTGCGCGATGCGCGCGCCGGACGCGGCGACGCCCCCGCAGTGACGGTGGTGCCGGAGGGCGCCACTGCCACGCTGCCGGCGGCGGGCCAGGGCGACATGCGCGCCTCCGCCTATCGCATCAGCGATCGCGATGGACAACGGGTGATCACCTACTATCAGGCGCGCTATGGGCGCAGCGAGACGCGTGCCTTCAACGCGCTCGAACTGGTGCCGACCACCCCCGACGGCAATACCTTCCAGCTCATGTGGAAGGGCCGCGCGGTGGCGCCGACGCGCGTCAACGTCGACACCTCCGCCGGCTGGCAACGCACGCTCAAAGCCGCCGAGGATGGCACCGTGACGCTCGCCACGCCGTTCCCCGGCACCTACGTGCTGGAGGTCTCGGCGCGCATCGATGGCGAGGTCACCCTGGAAGGCCGGCGCTACGAAGACGTTCGCCACACCGCCACCCTGAGCTTCGACGTGCCGGCCGCACCGGCCCGTGTGCCCTGATGCGGGCCCGCGTCGCAGGGGGCGTGCTGGTGCTGGCGGCGCTCGGCGCCACGCTGGGCTATGCCGGCTGGCGCGGCGAGGGCGTGCGCTACGACAGCGCCGTGGTCAGCCGCGGCGACGTCGAATCCAGCGTCAGCGCGCTGGGCACCTTGCAGCCGCGCCGTTTTGTGGATGTCGGCGCCCAGGTCTCCGGCCAGGTCACCACCCTGCATGTGCAGCCCGGCAGTCCCGTCAGCAAAGGGCAATTGCTGGTGGAGATCGACCCCAGTGTCCAGCAGGCCACCGTGGATGCCAGCCGTGCCGCGCTGGCCGGCCTGCAGGCCGAACTGGACGAGCGCCAGGCCGTGCACCGCCTGGCCGTGCTGCAGCATCGGCGCCAGCGTGCCTTGAGCGACGTGCAGGCCACGCGCGACGAAGACGTGCAGACGGCCGAGTCGAACCTGGCCGTGGCGGCCGCCCGCATCGATCAGCTCAAGGCTCAGATCGACCAGACCCAGGCCACGCTCAAGGCCGACGAGGCGCGCCTGGGCTACACGCGCATCTATGCGCCGATGGCCGGCACCGTGGTGTCGGTCGATGCGCGCGAGGGGCAGACCCTCAATGCCACCTACCAGACACCGAATATCCTGCGCATCGCCGACCTGGGCACCATGACGGTGTGGACCGAAGTGGCAGAGGCCGACGTGCGCCGCGTCAAGGCCGGCATGGCGGTGTACTTCACCACCCTGGGCGGCGACGCACGCCGCTGGCAGGGCCAGGTGCGCCAGGTGCTGCCGGCGCCCCCCACGGCCGAAGGGCGCAGTGCCGGCACTGCGCTGGCACCGTCCACCAGCAAGGTGATTCTCTATACGGTGTTGTTCGACGTCGCCAATGACGACAGCGAACTGATGCCGCAGATGACGGCGCAAGTGTCGTTCGTGACGGCCGCCGCGCGTGGTGCGTTGATGGTTCCGCTGGCGGCGGTGCGGACCGATGCCGCCGCGCCGGGGCAGACGCGTGTGCGCGTGCTGTCGCCCGAGGGCGCAGCGGTACCGCGCGAGGTGCGCCTGGGGGTGCGCAACCGCTTGATGGCCGAGGTGTTGGAAGGCGTCAGCGAAGGCGAGCGGGTCGTCACCGGCGAGCACGCCGCCGAGGATCGTCCGGCGAGGTTCCGCCTGTGAGCACGCCGCACGTCGACGGCCCGCGTGCCACCCCGCTGATCGCACTGCAGGGTTTGCGCAAGCGCTATGGCGGCGGCGCGGCACCGGTGGTCGAGGTGCTGCGCGGCATCACGCTGGAGATCCAGGCCGGCGAATTCATCGCCATCGTCGGGGCATCCGGTTCGGGCAAGTCCACGCTGATGAATCTGCTCGGTTGTCTCGACCGGCCCAGCGAAGGGCGCTACTGCTTCAACGGCCACGACGTGGCCACGCTCGACGCCGAGCAACTGGCGTGGCTGCGGCGCGAGGCCTTCGGCTTCGTTTTTCAGGGCTATCACCTCATCGCCACCGATTCGGCGCGCGAGAACGTCGAAATGCCGGCGGTCTACGCCGGCCTGGCGCCGGCCGCCCGCCGCGCCCGCGCCGAGGCGCTGC
>JASGFB010000121.1:0-12469 GCA_047605765.1 Rhodocyclaceae bacterium | reverse complement strand
AACCCTCGTCGTAAGCTTGGAAGGCTTCTGCTCTACCATTGAGCTACACCCGCAAACAACAAGCCGCAAAGCAGACGGTTCGTACTTACTACCCACAGGCCGCATCACGAAAAATGCAACCTTGAAAACCTGGTGGAGGGAGAAGGATTCGAACCTTCGAAGGCAGAGCCGTCAGATTTACAGTCTGATCCCTTTGACCGCTCGGGAATCCCTCCACGTGAGACGCAGCACTATAGAGATCGTAAAAGAACAAGTCAAGCATCTTTATGCGAAAAAGAACAAGCGCTTTTCGCCGCAAGGTTTTTGACCGACCGCTCTACACTGGCAGGCACTCACGAACACGCCCTTTTTCCTGACCCATGCCCGCACTCAAAGCCCTGCTGGCCCAATTGACGGGCCTGGTCCTGACATTTCTGCTGGCCCAGCAGATCCAACCCGGCCAATGGCCGTTATGGGGCCTCGCCCTCACCCAGGGCGTCATTGCAGCGGCGGCATCGATTCTCATGCAGTCGGCGCGCTGGTGGATTCCACTGCACATCGCCTTTGCCCCGGCCGTGCTCGGAGCGCTTGCACTGCAACTGCCGCCCGCGCTCTATCTGGGGGTGTTCCTGATCCTGCTGTTGGTGTACTGGAGCACCTTCCGCACTCAGGTGCCACTCTTCCTGTCCAGCCGCAAGGCCGTGCACGTACTGGCCAACCAGTTCGGCACCCCCGGCGGACTGCGCGTCATCGACCTGGGCAGTGGCACGGGCTCTTTCGCACGCTATCTCGCCAAGCTGCGCCCCGACTGGCACATCGAAGGGGTCGAAATGGCGCCGGCTCCGTTTCTGTGGGCGCGCTGGCGATCTCGCCACGCCAATAACGTACACATCCGGCGCGACGACATCTGGCGCCAGTCGCTGGGCGACTACGACATCGTCTATGCGTACCTCTCCCCGGCCCCCATGCCCGACCTCTGGCGCAAGGCGCGCAAAGAGATGAAGCCGGGCGCCTGGCTGGTCAGCAACGAATTTCCTGTCCCGGGTCTCAAGCCTGATCTATCTCTGGCCGTGAATGAGGAGAAGGCGAAACGCCTGTATTGCTACCAAATACCTGCGGGCACATGACGGAGCGGTGAACTCGCCCCACCCGTCCGCCCGCCACGGGGGCGCTGGCTCGACGAGCCAGCCGAGAACAAGGACGCCGCGGCGCACACACAAGCATGGCCGAAATCATCTGCATCATTGGAACCAAGGGCGGCACCGGCAAAACGACGCTCTCCCACCTGCTGTGCCATGGCCTGAGCCTGCTCGGCCGCCGCACGGCCTGCATCATGACTGACGAATATCGCGACCCACTGCCGCCCCAAGGGCGCCGCTACGTGATGGCCGACGCCCGCTCACCGGTGGCGCGCACCAAGGTGGTCGACAAACTGCGCAGCCTCACCGGCTGGATGGGCGTGCTGGACGGCGGGGCGAACCGCACCGATACCGACATCTCGCTCTATGAAATGTCCGACCTCGTGCTGCTGCCCTTCCGCGATTCGCCGGAGGATGTCCGCACGGTCATGCACGACCTCGAACTATTCCCGCGTGCATTCGCCCTGCCCTCGCAATGGCCGCGCAACAAGTGGCAGCAGGAAGCGGCCCAGAAACTGATCGACGGCCTGCCCGCCGACATGCAAAGCCGCGTGCTGTCGCCCGTGCATGCGGTGGCGGCATCAAAGCTATTGCTGCAGAGCACGCCGCCCGACACCCTGCCGACCGCGCTCAACGCGGCGGCGCGCGGTGCCGCGCAACAGGTACTGGATCTGCTCGGAGACGACGCCGCCAGCGTGGAAGCCAGCCTGCGTGAAGCGGCGGCCTGAGATCAGCCGGTAAAGCCCTGGCGCGCCATCATGACCAGCACCTGGGCGCGATTGGAGACTTCCAGCGCTTTGAGGATGGCGGAACAGTGCAGTTTGACCGTGCCCTCGGTAATACCGAGCGCATGCGCGATCTCGCGATTGGTACGCCCTTCGATCATCAGCTCGAGGACGCGCATCTGCGCTGCGGTCAGGCCGTAATGCGACGCCACCGCGTCGGCATGGCGCCGCGGGCTGCGCACCTGAACCGGACGCTTGGCGGCCGATGCCAGCACACCACCGGCCAACACGGTCTGAATGGCGTTTGCCAGGACTTCGGTCGACACGGTCTTGGGCAGAAACCCCGCGACGCCGGCGCGGTAAGCCCGGCGGATCGACACATCGTCCTCGATGCCGGAGACAACAAGGATGGGCAAATCAGGGAAACGCCCCGTCAGCATAGACAGCAGTGTGAAACCACTCATGTCGGGCAGCATCAGGTCGGCCAGCACAAGATCGAAGGCTGACGGTTCGGCTTCCAGGCGAGCCAGTGCCTCCTGCGCGCTGGACGCCTCCACAAACCCCATGTTGGGCACCATATGCCCGAGTGCACCAATGAGTGCCTGGCGCACGAGAACATGGTCTTCGATGACGAGAATCCGGTACTGATCCATAACTGACGCCTTGCGGGACTGCCCATGCACTGTGACAACCCAATGCGGGCAAAGAATAGCACGCGCCCCGGGCGCGCTAGACCGAAGCCGTCAAGCGGCGAGGGATGGTTTGCCGGCCCTTACGGGCAAAGGCAAGCTTGTCGAGCGCGGCAAGTCTTCAGGACGCCGATTGGCAAACGTTTACGCAGATATTCGCCAGGTGCCCACCAGAACGGCGCCGGCCCCATCAGCAGAGAGCACATGAAACGACCGCATAAGAAGCGCGCCCCACGCTGGGCCGCCGCCTGCACGACCAGCCTGCTCGCCGCGCACGCCGGCGCTGCCACGGATGAATCGACCTACCTGGGAGACCTGCCCGTCGTGCTGTCCGCCTCGCGCCTGGCGCAACCATTGCAAGACGCGCCGGGCGCCGTGACAGTGATCGACCGCGACCAGATCCGCGCCTCGGGGGCCCGCGACATCGCCGACGTCCTCAAGCTCGTGCCGGGCTTCGTCACGACATTGGCATACGGCAGCTATCCGGCCGTGGGCTACCACGGGCTCACGCGCGAGCGATCGTCGCGCATGCAGGTGCTGATCGACGGCCGCTCGGCCTATTCGCCTTACTTTCTCGGCGGGATCGAATGGAATCAGCTGGGCGTCGACATCGATGACGTGGAACGTATCGAAGTGTTTCGCGGATCCAACTCTGCCTCCTATGGCGCCAACGCCTTTCTCGGCGTCGTCAGCATCACCACGCGCAGCGCCCATGACAGTGAAAAACTGTCGCTGAACGCCCAACGTGGCGACGATGGCATTCGCGACACCTCGGCAGCGGCCACGCTGGCGGCGGGCGATCTGTCCATGCGCATCCGTGGGCGCGAGCAACGTGACGACGGCTTCGAAAACGCCTACGACGGGCGCCATATCCGGTTGGCCGATCTGCGCGGCGATTACCGTCTCAGCAACGCGCAAAGCGTGGAATTCCATGTCGGCGGAACGCATGCCGACATCCGCCACGGCTACCCGGCCGAAGCCGGCGATCCACCGCGTACCACCTCTATGCAGACATCTTACGCATTGTTGCGATTCCGGCAGGCGCTGGATGCAGGCGACGAATGGTCTGTCACGTACTATCACCAGCAAGAACAGCAGAGCGATGCGTTTACGCAGACCTACCCCTTGAACAAGATTCTCAGCCCCTCGATCCGTAACCGCCATGGCCTGCCCGACGTGCTGACCTTGACCGTCGACGCGGCCTACGACACGCGCCGTGACGACATTGAATTCGAACGCATCCAGGCGCTGACCGACACCCTGCGGGTTGTATGGGGCGCCGCCTGGCGCGAGGATCGCCTGCATGCGCCGCTGCACTTCAACCAGCGGCAGACAGTGGCGGTGCAGGACGTGCAGGGATTCGGAAACTTTGAATGGCGACCCACCGCGCACTGGACGGTCAATGCAGGCGCCATGGCCGAGAATACTTCTCTTTCGGGCACAAAAGCCGCACCCCGCGTCGGCGTCAATTACCATGTGGACGCGCAGCAGACCGTGCGTGCCGCATGGAGCCGCGCCTGGCGCGCACCGACACCTTACGAGCAATGGTCGGATACCCAATATACGTATAACGGCACGGTACTGCGTTGGACGGACAAGCCGGCCGACACGCTGAAACCCGAGAAAATCACCGCCATCGAGTTGGGCTACCTGGCGCAGTGGCAGGCCACCGACCTGTCACTGGACACGCGCTTGTTCAACGAGAAGGTAGAGGACCTGATTCAGGACATCAAGGTTCAGCTCAATGTCCCGCAGGATCAACTGGATCCGACGCGCACGGAGGTACGCTCATCGGTCAACGGGTCGTGGGCCCGCATGACCGGCCTGGAATATCAACTGACGTGGCGCCCTTTGCAGACAAGCTGGATTTCGCTTGCACAGACTTTTATGAACATCCGCAGCGATAACCCGAAGAGCCTGATGTCTGCACCACATGTCGCCACCGTCGTCACAGCGGCACATCGATTCGATAGCGGCGTGAGCCTGAGCATCAGCCACTATCGTTACGGCCGCATGAATTGGCAGCAGACCGAGCAGGAAACCATCGCGCCCTACCACCGCACCGATCTGCGCGCAGCCTATGCGTTTGCCATCGGACGCAGTCGAGCCGAAGCCTACGTCGTCGCCCAGAATCTGGGACAGTCGAACGCCGAATACAAACCCATCTACCAGATCGATGCCCGCTATTTCGCCGGCATCCGATGGGAGTACTGAGCGCTCGCGATGCGTCACCTGGCCCGGCTCCTCGGATTGTCACTGCTCGTATCCTTGTGTGCGTCCGCACACGCGGCGAGCATTGCCGTGGTGCTGTCCGAGCCCTCGCCGGTCTACCAGGAATATGCCAACGCGCTACGTACCGAGCTGCGGCGCGACAATCCCAACATCGATGTCCAGCTCATCGACGGCGAGCAATTGGCCGCGCGCCCGCTGCCCGACGCGCAGTTCGTCATCGGCGTGGGCAACCGCGCCGCGCAGATCATCATGGGGCGCGACGTCAAGGCGCCGATACTTCTCGCCCTGCTGCCCAAGAGCGCCTACGATCGCATCGCAGCCGGCCGGCGTGATGACAAACACATAACCGGTTTGTTCATCGATCAACCGCCGCAGCGCTACATCGACCTCGTCCGCACAGCCTTGCCGGACGCCGAGCGCGTCGGCATGTTGGCCGGGCCGGACAGCCGCGACACCGTGACCCGCCTGGCGCAGGCGGCACGCGAGCGCAAGCTGCGCCCGGTGCAGGAGTCGGTCGCGTCGGAGGCGGATATCTTCCCTGCCCTGCAGCGCATGTTCGGCGATGGTGGCGTGCTGCTGGCCGTGCCGGACATGACCATCTTCAACTCGCAGACCATCCCCAACATCCTGCTGTCGACCTACCGCTTCCGGGTGCCGGTGATCGGTTTCTCGCAAGCCTACGTGCGGGCAGGGGCATTGGTCGCGCTGTATTCGACGCCGGCGCAGATCGGCCAGCAGTCGGCGGATATCGCCCGCGCCGTCATGAGCGGCGGCGCGCTGCCAGCACCGCAATACCCCCGCCTGTTCACGGTGGGCGTCAATACACACGTTGCCCGCTCCCTCGGACTGCAGATCGAAAGTGAAGGCGTGGTCCGCGAGAAGCTCGAAAAGCTGGAGCGGCCATGAACGTCGCCTGGGACATTCGCGCGCGCGTTCTCGTGGTGGCCCTGGTGCCGACGGCCATCCTCGGCTTGTTGCTGACGGCGCTGCTGACCTTCTCGCGGCTGTCCGATCTCGAAGAGGCGCTGATTCAGCGCGGCCAAGCATTGGCCAAGCAATTGGCGGCGACATCCGAGTACGGACTCTTTGCCGGCAACCGCGACGCCCTGGCCCAGTTGGCCAATTCGGCCATGTCCAACAGCGACCTCCAGGGCGTCACCATTCTCGACCGCGACGGCGAGCTGATGGCCGTGGCGGGTCTGCAGGCGCATGCCTCACGAACCCAGCCCGGTGTCGCCCAGGTCGAGGAAATCGGCGGCGGCATGCTGCGCATCACCGAACCCGTGCGTTACACCTCGGTGACAGAAGAAGACCCGTATTCACTGACCAGCGGACGCACCGTCAAACGTCCCACCCGGCTCGGCGAGATCATCGTGCTGGTATCGCTGGAGCCGCTGCAGGCGCGCAAGCGATCACAGATCGGCGCAGCACTGCTCACCCTGGTCATCGTACTGGGCGCCAGCACGGGGCTGGCAGTGTTCATGAGCCGCTCGGTGACGCAACCAGTGCGGCGCGTGGCCCATGCGGTGACCGAAATCGGCCGCGGACAGTTGAGCACGCGCGTGCCGGTCACCGGTGGTGGTACGCTGCGCAGGCTGGCCGAAGGGGTCAACGACATGGCGGCGCGTCTGGCCGTCGCGCGCGATGACCTGCAACAGCGCGTCGATGATGCCACCGTCGAATTGCGTGCTCGCAAAGAGGAAGCCGAACTGGCCAACCTCGCCAAGTCGCGGTTCCTGGCCGCCGCCAGCCATGATCTGCGCCAGCCCATGCACGCGCTCGGCCTGTTCATCGCCGATCTGGCACGCAAAGAGCACCCTGCCGCCGACCGCCTGCTGATCGATCGCATCTCGGCTTCGTCCGAAGCCATGGAAAACCTGCTCGACAGCCTGTTGGACATTTCCAAGCTCGACGCTGGCGTGGTGACTGCCAACCCGCGCCCCTTCGCACTGGGGCCATTGTTCGAGCGCATCGCCAGCGAATACACCCCCGCCGCCCATGAACGCGGCCTGCGGCTGCGGGTACGCCCGACCACGGCATGGGTCGAGTCCGATCCGCTGCTGTTCGAACGCATCATCGTCAATCTCGTCAGCAACGCCCTGCGCTACACCGAACGCGGCACCATCATGCTGGCGGCGCGCCGGCGCGGCCAGCACGTTCGCATCGAGGTCCGCGACAGCGGCCTGGGTATCCCGATGGAACAGCAGGACGCCATCTTCCAGGAATTCGTCCAGCTCGATAACCCGGCGCGTGACCGCAGCAAGGGCCTGGGCCTTGGTCTGGCCATCGTACGACGCATGGTCGAATTGCTCGGCCACAGCGTGTCGCTACGCTCCGCCCCCGGCCGTGGGTCGGCCTTCGCCGTGGAGGTGCACGCCGCGCGCCCCGTCGAACTGCGCGACGCCGCCGCGCCGATGCATCTGGACCTGACCGGCCTGGTGGTCGCAGCCATCGACGACGACAGCCTCGCGCAGCAAAGCCTGGCCGGGCTGCTGCGCGCCTGGGGCTGCTACGTGGTGGCCACGGATAACGTCGAGCAACTGTTCGCCGACCTCGACGAAGCCGGCGTCAAGCCCGAAATCATCATCAGTGACTTCCGTTTGCCGGGGCCACTCGACGGCCTGCAGGTGGTGGAGGCCGTACGCCGGCGTTACGGCGCCACCCTGCCCGGCTTGCTGCTGTCGGGCGATACGGGGCCCGACACACTGCGCCGCGCCACCGAAGACAACGTCCCACTACTGCACAAACCCGTGCGCCCGGCCCGACTGCGGGCAGCGGTCACGCGCCTGATCAGCGGCACTGCGCTCGAAATCATCGGCGGCGAAGCCTAAGTGCCTGTCTGACACGGCACACGTCCCGCAGGGACACGCGCGCCTGTATCATGGCTGCTCCATTGCACGGCCAAGGGGCGCGCCATGTCCGGTTCATCCATTCCACACGACGACGGTCTCGACTTCCTACGCAAGATGTGGGGCAACATGGGCTTCGGCATGCCCGGCATGATCACGCCGACCCTCGACACCGACGAACTCGAACGCCGCATCGCCGACCTCAAAGCGGTCGAAGGCTGGCTCAAGATGAATCTGGGCATGCTCCAGATGACCATCCAGGGGCTCGAATTGCAGCGTGCCACCCTCGCCGCCGTACGTGCCATGGGCCAGGCCCATGAGGCGGGCAGCCAGGACGACAGCCATAACCCGTTTGCCAACGCGGCACTGTGGGCCTGGCCGTTCACCCCGCCAGCCCAGGACGCCGCGGCCGAACCGAACGAAGCGCCCGCCAGCAGCGCGCCGACCGACGATGCGGCCACCTCCACCCGCCCCCGCTCGCGCAGTAAATGACCACACGACAATGAATGCAGGCTGCTTCCACTCCGCTTACGCCGCCGGCGCCGACTGGAGCGATGCGCTCGAACAGGCACTGCGACAGCTGCCGCGCGGCGCCACACGTGAAGCCAACCTGGGTTTCGTTTATTTCTCCGATCAGTTCTCCCATGCGGCCGACGCCCTCCTCGGCCGCCTGCGCCGCGCCACCGGCGTGGACGAGTGGATCGGCGCCAGCGCCGTTGGCGTGCTCGGCAACGGCGGTGCCGCGCTCGATGCGGGTGGCATCAGCCTGATGGTGGCGCAACTGCCCGAGGACAGCTTCCGGGTGTTCTCCGGCCGCCGCCCTCTGGCGCGCGATTTCGTGCCCTGGGCCGGACTGGTGCACGGCGACCCCCACACTGCCGACATGGCCGAACTCGTCCAGGACATGACCACCAAGCTGCGCGGCGACGCCCTCGCCGGCGGGCTGGCCAGCGCCCGTGCCACGGCCTTGCTGGTGGCCGGTGACGTGCTCGCCGGCGGCATGTCCGGCGCCGTCTTCGACGAACAGATACAACTGATTACCGGTGTGAGCCAGGGGTGCGTGCCGCTGCCCGGCCATTGGCGGGTGACACGCTCACGCGAGAACCTGATCGAAGCAATCGATGCGCGCAGCGCGCTCGAAGTCTTCAGGCAGGCCGCGGGGCCGGCACTGGGCGCGGATCTGCGCCGCGCCGTCCGCAACCTGCAAGTGGGGTTGACCGACGGCCCGGAAGACCGGCGCCTGTTCGCCGTGCGCCGCATCATCGGGGTGGACGTGCGTACCGGCCGCCTGGCGCTCGCCGATAACATCGAACAGGGTCAGCACATTCTGTTCGTGCGCCAGGACGACTCCAGCGCACGTGACGACCTGGCCAATATGCTGAGAGAATTGCGCGACGCCTGCCCGTCGCCTCCGCAGGCGGGCATTTATGTCAGTTGCCTGTCGCGCGGCGGCGCCCTGTTCGAACATGATGAAACCGAAATCGACATGATCGCTGACGTCTTCGGCGACATGCCCCTGACCGGATTTTTCTCGGCAGGCGAGATCGTCGGTACGCGCCTGTTCGGGATGACTGGCGCGCTCACACTATTCCTGTAAGACGCGGCAAGACCGGCGCCACAAGCGCTGCCCCCTATAACGACGACTGGAGCCAAACATGCTGAACCCTGCACAAGAAATCTTCAAAGCCTATGACATTCGCGGCATCGTGGGCAAAACGCTCACCGCCGATGTCGTGCGTGCCATTGGTCATGCACTGGGCTCCGAGGCGCGCGCACGCCAGCAGAAGAGCATCGTCGTCGGACGTGACGGCCGCCTGTCCGGCGCGGAATTCGCCGAGGCCCTGGCACAGGGCATCACCTCGGCAGGCATCGACGTCATCGATATCGGCTGCGTCGCCACCCCGATCACGTATTTCGCCGCCTATCACCTGGGCGCCAACAGCTGCGTATCGATCACCGGCAGCCACAATCCGCCCGAATACAACGGCCTGAAAATGGTGCTTGGCGGCGAAACGCTGTACGGCACGCTCATCCAGGATCTGCGCCGTCGCATCGTCGAAGGCGATCTGGTCGCCGGCCATGGCACGGTCACGCACACCGATGTGCGTCAGGCCTACATCGAACGCATCCTGTCCGACACCCAGCTCGCCCGTCCGATGAAGATCGTGCTGGACTGCGGCAATGGCGTCGCCGGCAATACCGCACCGGAGCTCTACAAGAAGTTCGGCTGCTCGCTGGTCGAGCTCTTCACGGATGTCGACGGCACCTTCCCCAACCATCACCCGGATCCGTCCAAGCCGGAAAACCTCGAAGACGTCATTCACGCGCTCAAGACCAGTGACGCCGAACTGGGACTGGCCTTCGATGGCGACGGCGATCGCCTGGGCGTGGTGACCAAGGACGGCGAGATCATCTACCCCGATCGCCAGTTGATGCTGTTCGCCGCCGACGTACTCTCGCGCGTGCCGGGCGGGCAGGTGATCTACGACGTGAAGTGCACGCGCAATCTGGCCAAGTGGGTGCGCGATCATGGCGGCGAGCCGGTCATGTGGAACACCGGCCATGCCCTGGTCAAGGCCAAGCTGAAGGAGACCGGCGCACCGCTGGCTGGCGAGATGAGCGGCCACATGTTCTTCAAGGAACGCTGGTACGGGTTCGACGACGGGCTGTATACCGGCATCCGCCTGCTCGAAATCCTGTCGCGCAGCAACGATCCGTCGGCCGTGCTCAAGGCGTTGCCCAATGCCACCAGCACGCCGGAACTGAACATCAAGATGGCCGAAGGCGAACCGGTCAAGCTGGTGGAAAAGCTCAAGAACGAGAAGTTCGAAGGCGAGGTCGAGCGCATCACCATCGACGGCCTGCGCGTCGAATATGCCGACGGTTTCGGTCTGGCGCGTTCGTCCAACACGACCCCGGTGGTGGTCCTGCGCTTCGAAGCCGACAACGAAGCGGCCATCGCCCGCATCCAGGCAGACTTCCGTCGCGCGCTGGTGCAGGCCTGGCCAGGCGTGCAACTGCCGTTCTGAGGACGGCTGCCCGGCAACGAAAAGCCGCGCCATGCGCGGCTTTTTCTTTGGCGCCGGCCGCAGACATCAAGCGGCCTGGCTTTGCTCCATCGACATCACACGATTGCGCCCGGCCGACTTGGCCTGATACAGCGCGGTATCGGCGCGCCGCACGAAGGCATCGAAGGTGTCGCGCATGCTCAGGCTGGTGACGCCCGCTGACAGGGTCACCGGCCGCAGACCTTCAAAGTCGTGCCCGGCCAGCAATTCGCGGATCTTGTCGGCCAGCACGACGGCCTCATCCAGTGCCGTCGACGTGGCGAGGATCACGAACTCCTCGCCGCCCCAGCGCGCCAGGACATCCGAAGAACGCAAGTGGGTGCGCGCCAGTTGCGTGAATTCGATCAGTACGCGATCGCCGGCCGCATGGCCGAAATCATCGTTGATGTGCTTAAAGTGATCGAGGTCGATGATGATCAGCGCCAGTGGCAGGTTGTAGCGGCGGGCGCGGCTCATTTCACGCAAGGCCACTTCCTCGAAATGGCGCCGATTGAACACCGAGGTCAGGCGATCGGTCGAGGCAATCTGCTCCAGTTCCATGTTCAGCAGACGCAATTCGCGATTGGCCGTTTCGGCCTCGGCGCGCGCCAGGCGCAATTGCACCTCGGCCTGCCGGCGCGCATCGATATCGAGCAAGGCGCAGAACATGGCCCGACGCCCTTCGTAGTACACGCGGGCCACCGAAGCATGGAACCAGTGCAGCGCGCTGCTGGGCAGCACTTCGCACTGCACTTCGCGCTCGCTGACCGAGCCATCCTGGCGCAGCGCGCCGAGCAGCGCGGCCAGATCTGCCGGCGGCATGAAATCGGGCCTGGCGTGCTGGCTCATGCGCACGCGCAGGCCAAAGGTGTCGTCGGCGTGGCGGTTGAAGAACAACAGGCTGTTGTCCTCGGCGTCGATCATGAAGATCGCACAGGGCGCAGCATCGAGCAGATTGCGCAGCTTCTGTTCGCTGTCGCGCAGTTCGAGTTCGGTCTGCTTGTTGTGCGTGATATTGCTGACGCTGATGAAGATCTGCCGCTCGTGATCCAGTTCGATGGCGCGTGCCGACACCAGCACCCACAACGGCGCACCGGTACGCGTGCGCAGTTCGAGTTCGGCACGGTCGACGTAACCGTCCTCGCGCAGGCGAAGCTGCAAATGATCACGCTGTTCGCTGTCGGTGCAGAATTCCAGTCCGCTGCGGCCAATCAGATCGCCGGCCTCTTCGAAACCCAGATAGGACGCCGCCTGGCTGTTGGCATAGCGCACCTCGCCGGAGCCGGACGCGGTAATGGTCAGCCCGACCGGCACCAGATCGAGCAGGGTCGTGCGCTCACGCTCGACGCGCTTGATGGCATGCGTCAGGCGCTCGATGCGGGTCTGGTCCTGCAGGATGAGTGCGTGGCGATTGCATGAAAGGGGCATCACCCGCACTTGCAGGACATAACCGTCCACCACGATGCGGATCGGCTCCTGCGGGACGCGTGTGGCCCACGACAACAGATGATTGGCATCGTCGTCGGTCAGGGCGCCGTGCGTCACGCGATCGCCGACGACTTCGCGCAGATCGGCGCCCACGCGCGCCGCGTCGCCAAACCAGGCCAGAAACGCCGGATTGCGGACGCGGATGCGGCCATTGGCACCCACGATGAGAACGGCGTCTTCCAGTCCCGCCAGGAGTTCGAGCGCGTCTCGACGCTGGCGCACGATGAGCATCGCCGCCCCTATCGCGGTTGCCGCGCAAACCAGAATCGCCAGCACCAGCCATGCATTCAACATATCGGATGAGCCCACTTGCGACGGCGA
>JASGFB010000120.1:0-12671 GCA_047605765.1 Rhodocyclaceae bacterium | reverse complement strand
CCATGGCCGCATCAGTTTCTACTTCTGCGACCCAGTAAGAATGGGGGCATTACCCTCGTCGCTGACGGGCGCCTTCCTGCATGTGGTCCACCGGAGATGCGTGAGGATATCGGCAGACGGCGTGTTGTCTTGCTGTTGCCCCTGGAGGTGAGGGCTTCCTTGGGAGATCCGGTTCAGGCATTTCCGGCAAGTTGCTGGCACAAGCGCGGATGCTGAAGCGGATTGGATATGCTCAGCCGCCCCCACGCATACCGTAGGCGTCGTCAGCGATCGGAGAATTCGACGCGTGCATGCCAAATTGGGTGACTTGATCGCGCCTTCGCGGGGCTGTCTCTGCGCCGCCATAGGGGACATCATCCTTGCTCTTCGGTGAGACGAAGAACACCATGGCAATTGCACGTACTCCCCTGCGATAAAGCGTCGGCACGCGCACTGTTTGTTCCCTAACCAGTTGGCGACTTAGAAGTTGGAGGAAGCCATGGACTACGTTTTCTCGCACAGCGGATTCAACGTCGAAGTTCACGTGCACGTCACCAGCAGTGTCGAAGGCCTCGGTCAGCGACATATCCCTCAGTACCTTGCCGGCATCACCATGGTCGATCCGCGCTCCGGTCTGTGTGAGGCATTGCCTGTCGATGGCAGGTTCGGCAGCCAGTTCGAGGCGCAGCGTGAAGCCGAGGATCTCGCCCGGCGCCACATCGATGCGCAACTGGGTGCCCCGGCGTGATGACCGCGATCCGCAAGCCGCCCGGCGCTAGGGCCTGAGGGCGCCATGCAGAACTCATTCAAGTATCGCGATTTCGACGTGACCGTGATGGTCCTGGCGAACTCGGCGCAGGACGGGCGTCCCTGGACCGATTTGAAGCCGACGACCTTTTCGTTCGCGATATCGCTGATCGATCCGCAGTCCGGTGAGAGCAGTTGTCCGCTCGCCCCCAAAAACCAGTTGAGTCCGCACGACGCGTTGCGTCAGGGCGAGGAATTCGCCAAGGCGCACATCGACGACTTGCTGCACTGAGTGCAGGCAGGGCTCTGCCGATGGGGCGCCATGCCCGGCACCGAATCGGTAAGGCGTCGCGGGTGAGGGGGCTGCCGACGTAAAAAAGCCCGCACGGGCGGGCTCTTTTACGTCCATGACCGCTGCGTGGTGAGCTAGGGCAGGGTCTGGATCGTCTTGTCTACGCTCTTGCCGTTGCGGTCGATGGACAGGGCCAGTTGCTGCCCCGCCTTCTGCGAGACCAGCGTGGTCAGGGCGGCGGCGTTGGTCACCGGTTCGCCATTCACCGTCAGCACGACGTCGCCGGGCAGGACGTCGGCGTCGAAGGCCGGCGAGTTGTCGACCACCACCTGGACGACGGCGCCTTTGTTGGTTTCGGTGCGTTGGCGCTCAGCGTCGTTGAGGTCTCTGAAATAGGCGCCAAACTGCACACGCGCGCGCACGAAATAGATCGCGCCGAAGTGAGCGAAGTTCTCGGTGATGGGAACAAAGTTGGTCTGGCTGCCGTAGGTGGTCGTCTGCCCTGATCCATAGGCAGTCACCGGGCCTTGCGGCGTATTCACGATGGCCATGCCATTGGAGTAGGTGGTGCTGGTGGTCGGCGTCGTGATGGGCATGACCGTGGTGCGCGATCCTGCCGCTGCGGGGATGAAGATCAGCACCAGATCGGCACCGACGTCCTTGGCTTGCTGGATCGCGGCGCCGTCCGATTGGCGTTCGGCCAGGGTGAATGCCGAGTAGCCAATCGCCTGGTAACCGCGTTTGGCGTATGCGTAGAGGATGGCCGGCGGTGGCGCGAACGGGCCGCGTTCGACGATCGGTTCGGCAGCGGGGGCAGCGGCGCGTGTTCGCGCAATGACGTCGGGCGTCGAGCCCGCTTCGGCTCTGTAATACTGTTTGTACCCGTTGGTCGCGCAGCCGGATAGCAGCACGCAGACGGCCATGCACAGGCCTGCCCATCCTTTCATCTTGTCGTCCTCGCCAGGGCCGTGGCCCGATTTTCTATTCGAACCCGACAGGGTACTGCGGAAGACTCCTGGGGTCTGTGACAAGTTGCGACACATCGATCCGGGGTCTTTGATGAGTGCATCGAAACGTCAGCGTGGTGGTGTCCAGCAGCGTCAATGCTGTTGGCATTGTCTGGCCGGGTCGATGTCGTGCGTAACCGCCGCATTCCCTATGCATGAGATGTGGCGACGCATACCCCCTGAGTGATCACCGTGCCTTGATAGGCCGTCCACGCGCTTGAGTGCCATGACCGTTCCTGTGCTGTCGCCGCACAACTGGCGGATTGTTCAGGGCATACCGTTTGCGCCATTGTGTTACGACCGGCTCCTGTGACAGTCGTTGACGTGACCCGCTTCTTTCGCTTGCGTATAAATCACTCACGGCTTACGCCCCAACCCCTTTGTCATCAAGAGAGAGAGACCCGTGTCGAAGATTGCACAGACGATCAATGCACGCGCAGGCGCCTTGGTTTGGGTGCGACTGGCGCCGTGCAACAAAGAGTACGCTGGCCGTGTGTTGCCGGTGGAGACAGGACATGAAGACCGCCTGGTGGAATTGAATCTGCAAATGCGCCAAGAGCCCAATTGGACCGAAGCGCGCGTGCAGATCGACGCCGGCAGCATCGCGGATTACCGCATTTACGATTGATATCCCCCGTGTGGCGCCGCCCGGCGCCAACGTTGATGGGCCCCCTCGTGGGGCTCTTTTTTTGTCTTTGCGTCGGGCGCGGCCGTCCGTCGGCAAGCGGCGACAAGGCACGCCGCGCCGCACGCTGCGCAAGTGCCACACTTCTCTACATAAACGACTGTTGCAAAAGGGCATACGGGCTTTTCCTGCCATCAAGTGCGACGTGCCCCCTGCCGTTGACGCCGCCAGAATGCGTGAAACACGAGGTACGTCGTGACGATGAAGAGATATTGGGCCAGCGCGCTGGCCGTGGCGTGGGTGGCGGGCTCGCTGGGCATGCTGTGGCATACCGAAGCGCGAGCCGCCTTGCGGGGTGTCCTGTGCACGACGGCGGGAGGCCACTCGTGAGCGCCGCTGTGGCTTCGCAAGGCAGTGGCGTGCTGGCCGACGTGCGCCGCAAGGCCGACTTGCTGATGTGCGGCATCGGCATCGTGTATGCCCTCATCAGCGTCGGGCAGTCGATGTTCAATGGCAGTTTGCTGAGCACCCTGGCGGTGGCCGGGCCGGCCGTGCTGGCATCGTTGTTCGTGACCATCACGGCGCGCGGCACGCTGGCCTCGCGCATGGTATTGGCGTGCGCGCTGATGCTCTTCGCGGCCGTTTCGATCAATGCCTCCGGCGCCGCCATCGAAGCCCACTTCGGTATTTTCGTGCTGCTCGGCGTGCTGTTGATGTATTGCGACTGGCGTCCCATCGCGGCAGCGGCCGGTCTGATCGCCGTGCATCACCTGGGCATGAACTTCGCGCAGTCGGCGGGCATGCCCGTCACGCTTTTCGCCAGCGGCCCTTCGTTGGCGCGGGTGTTGGTTCACGCGACCTACGTGGTGGTCGAAACGGCCATCCTGGTTTTCATTGCCTGGCGCATCGAACGCATGCTGTGGGCGGTGGACGAGATCGTGATCTTCGCCGGCAAGGCGGGGCAGGGCGATCTCACGCATGAGTTCCCCGCCGACCTGGTGGCCAATAGCCCGATGCTGCAGGCCAGCGCCGCCATGCAGCGCGAGCTGCTCAATACGCTGGCGATCCTCAAGGGCAGCGCAGGCGAGCTGAACGCCATCAGCGCCCAGCTCGACATTCGCGCCGACGGCGTCAAGGATGACGTCCACGGCCAGGCCGAGGACAGCGCCGGCATGGCGGACGACCTCAATGCCATCAGCCGCGATATGTCGCACGTGGCCTCGCGTGCGCACGATACCGATGCGCTGTCGCACGATTCGGCCGCGCTGGCGCAGGCCGGCAAGCAGGCGGTGGATGCCGCGTCGGCGGCGCTGAACGGTGTCAGCCATGAAATGGCATCCGCCCAGGACAGCCTTTCCGGCTTGGTATCCAGTTCGAACGAGGCGATGGACATCATCCGCGTCATCAAAGAGATCGCCGAACAGACCAATCTGCTGGCACTCAATGCGGCCATCGAAGCCGCGCGGGCAGGTGAGACGGGCCGTGGCTTCGCGGTGGTTGCCGATGAAGTGCGCAAGTTGGCCTACCGTACGCAGGAGGCGACGGCCACCATCAGTTCGAGCATCGGCCGCATCGTGCAAAGCAAGGACGACATGGCCAGCGCGTTCGGCGCGGTGGACGCCACCATTCGCACCAGTGTGCAGTCGGCCAACGAAGCCGGCGAAGCCATCGACCGCATGGCCGGCATCAGCACGCAGGTGGGGACGTCTTTCGCCGAACTGGTGCAGCAGCTCGATATGCAACAGGCGACGGTGACGCAGGTAACGCTGCGGGTGGATCGGTCCGCCGCGCGCGCAAATCACTCGCGCGAGGCGCTGGTGCGCATCTCGCAGGAGGTCGGCCAACTGCGTTCGACGGCCGAATCCCTGCAGCGCGCGGCGCAGTTCTTCCGCGTCAAAGCCTGAGCGCGTGTCGCGGGGCTGCAAAAAAGGGCGTTCCATGGAACGCCTTTTTTTGTGGCTGCGGCCATCACTTTGCCTGGATCGGGCGAGCCGCCATGCATGCGTCAGCATGCTGTGTCATTCCAGGTAAATCTGTGCGCCCGGTTGCGCATGGCATAGCGCGGCCCGGCGTCCCTTGAGCACAGCGCATTGACCTTGACGGCGCCAGGGGCGTTGCAAAAGAGCTTGGATGACAGAATGCGAATGGTTATCATGCGCGACCAATGAGAAAGTCACCTCCCGTGACACGCTCCAACACCCCAATCCCGACCATGCGCACACCTCTGCATTTCGCTCCGGCCGTCCCGCCGCACCGGTTCATCCGATCCACTCTCAGCCTGGCCGTCGGGCTGGCCTTGCCAGGGCTGGCCCTGGCGCAGGCTCAGCCGGCCGATGGCGTGGGCACGCAGGCCGGTGCTTTGCCGGCGGTCAGCGTGAGCGCCACGCGCGAAGACGACACTACCCAGCATCTGACAGCGCCGGTCAGCAGCGGTGCGCTGGGGTCGCGCAGCCAGCTCGAAACGCCGTTCTCCACCACGGTGGTCAACCGCAACGATCTGGAAGAACAGCAACCGACCAAGCTGGGCGAGCTGTTCGCCACCGATGCGTCGGTCGTCGACAACAGCGGCGCCAACAGCGCCTGGGCGAGCTACATGTCGGTGCGGGGTCTGCCGCTCGACTGGCAGAACTCTTATCGCATCGATGGCAAGCCCTTCGTGTCGTACGTCACCACGCTGCCGTACGAAATGTTCGAGCAGGTCGACCTCCTCAAGGGCGCATCGGGTTTCATGTATGGATTCGGCACGCCGGGCGGGCTGGTGAACTATGTGAGCAAGCGCCCCACCGATGAGCCGCTGCGCTCGATCGACATCGGCTACACTTCGGACAGCGTGATGCGTGAGCATGTCGACCTGGGCGGCCGCGCCGGCGAGGACGACCGTTTTGGCTACCGTCTCAACGCCACCCACGAAGAAGGCGCCGTCACCAACGGCGGTGCGCTGCGCCGCGATGCCGCCGCGCTGGCACTTGATGTGCGCCTGACCGATCGCCTCACCTGGGATCTGCAGTCGCTCTACCAAAAGCGTCATATCGATGGGCAGGAACCGTCCATCACGACCTACCCGCTCACCAGCCTGCCCTCGCCCATGCGCAATGACGACCGCACCCTGGTCGGGCAGGGCACCTACATCGACAACGAGTTCAGCTTCCTGGCCACCGGGCTGAACTATCGCGCCTCGCGCGACTGGACGCTGTCGGCCAACTACGGCCACAGTTCGACGCGCACGCGCCGCGATGAGGCGGTGTTCGCTTTGCAAAACAGCAACGGGGACTACAGCGAGGATCGTTCCGACTACGGCGAACACTACGAATTCGACCAGGCACAGGTCATGGCCGAAGGGCGTCTGACCACCGGGCCGGTCAGCCACCAGGTGGTGGCCGGGCTGTCCTGGCAGGATCAGACCAACTATTACGGTGCCGGCGGTGAATACAAGTCTGGCATTGGTTCCGGCACCCTGGGCGAGCAGAACACCACGGTGTACTACAGCGATCACGCAGCCGACCTCGGGCTCTATCAGGCCACGCGCATCACGCAACAGGCGCTGTTTGCCAGCGATACGCTCAAGTGGTCCGACTGGTCGCTGCTGGCCGGGCTGCGCTACACCGACTACCAGCAGAAGGGGTTCGGTGTGACGGGCGCGCAGTCCAGCCAGTACGACAAGAAGCCGGTCACGCCGACGCTGGCGCTGATGTACAACTTCCTGCCGCGCGCCATGGTGTACGCCAGCTACGTCGAATCGCTGGAGCAGGGCAAGACCGTGTCCCAGACGACCCTCGACAACTACGGTGCCACGCTCGATCCGCTGGAAAGCAAGCAATACGAACTGGGCGTCAAGATCGATCGTGATGGCTGGGCCGCCACTGCCGCCGTATTCCGCATCGAACGCGGTGCCGAATACATCAGCGGCAATGCGATGGTGCAGGATGGCATGTCGCTCTACCAGGGCCTTGAAATGGGAGCCACCGCCTTGGTGGGCAGCAACTGGACGGTGGGCGGCAATCTCATGCTGCTGAAGACCGAATACCAGAAGGGCCAGCAGTACGAAGGCAATCGCGTGGCCGGCGCGCCCAAGTTCGTCGGCACCGCGCAGGTGGCCTATCGCGTGCCCTTCGTGCCAGGCCTCAAGCTGCGCGCTGACGCCAAGTACACGGGCAGTTCGATGATGCGGGCCAAGAACGATCTCAAGCTGTCCGGCTTCACGGTCTTCAACCTGGGGGCCAGCTACGACACCAGCATCTATCGCTACGCCACCACCTTCCGTGTGGGCATCAAGAACCTCGCCAACAAGCGCTACTGGGAATTCCAATACGACGATTACATCCGGCCGAGCGACCCGCGCACGGTCACGGTGAGCGCGACGCTGAACTTCTGATCGGAAAACCGTGAGTCTCATGCGTTTGGCATGAGTTTTCGGTGAGCATGGCGCGATGCCCTTCAGGGATCGCGCCATTTTTTCATCCGCATGCCATCATCATGCTCGACACACGGATGCAATGGTTGGTTAATGATGAGTAGATGTAGGACAACGGCAGACGGCGCGGGATATCTCTCCTACCGGTCTGTACGTCCCGCACGGATAAGCCGGCCGCAGGCAAGGCGCGATCATGGCAACGACTCTTAGCGGGAGTATCGTCATGGTCTTCAGGAATGGAAACGAGATCCTGCGACTCGCCATCGAGAGCAGGGCCGACCGTACATGCTATGTCTCCGTCACGGTCATCCAGGCCGCCAACCCCGATGTGGGCGCCATCATGCTGTATCGCGCCTGGGCGCCCGATGAAGCCGTCGGCATGGCCGAAGCGGTGCGCTACATCGAAGCGTATTTTCCCCAGGCTGAACGCGTGGATTGATCGCCCCGGCGGCCAGTCAAAAAAAACGGGGCCAATGGCCCCGTTTTTTTATTCAGGCAGATGCCCTCATTGCTGCGACATGTCGTGGAATTCCATGTCTTCGTAGCGGATCAGCTTGGTTCTGTACTTGATGCGATAACCCAGCCAGATGATGAGGAACAGCGGAATGCCCACATAGGCGCCGATGAAATCGGCCCAGGCGAATTCCGGTGCCATGGTGAAGGGCTGTCCCTGGAACACCGCGCCGAACACGCCGCTGATGATGCGCCAGGCTTCCTGGTAGCGCTGGCCGAGCATGATGATCAGGCACAGCGCGAAGGCGAACAGCGGGCCAAAGGGGAATAGCGTGGCGCGGTAGGGCAGATCCGACAGCTTCTTGCCCTGGCGCACGTAGCCCTTGCGGAAGCGGTAGTGGCTGATGGCGATGCCCAGCCAGGCGATGAAGCCGGTCATGCCCGACATGCCCACCAGCCAGAAGAACACCAGCTTCTCGCTGAAGATGGCCGTCAGGAAGCACAGCATCGACACCACGGTGGTGGCATACAGCGCATTGCGCGGCACGCCGTTCTTGGACAGGCGCGCGAACATCCTGGGCGCCTTGCCGTCGCAGGCCATGGCGTACAGCATGCGCGTCGACGCGTACATGCCCGAGTTGCCGGCCGACAGCACCGAGGTCAGGATGACCGCATTGAGCACCGCTGCCGCAAAGGCCAGGCCGGCGCGCTGGAACACCAGCGCGAACGGGCTCACGGCGATGTTCTCTTCGCTGCTGCTGAGCAGGTTCGGATCGGTGTACGGAATGAGCAGGCCGATGATGAAGATCGACAGCACATAGAACAGCAGAATGCGCCAGAACACCTGCTTGACCGCTCGAGGGATGTTCTTGCGCGGGTTTTCCGATTCACCGGCGGCGATGCCGATCAGTTCGGTGCCCTGGAACGAGAAGCCCACCACGATGGCCACGCCGATCAGGGCCGGCATGCCGCCCACGAAGGGCGCATCGCCTATCTTCAGGTTATGCCAGCCGGCTTGCTCGCCGCCATGCATGATGCCGACGATCATCAGCACACCCACGGCGATGAAGAAGATCACGGTGATCACCTTGATGAGCGCGAACCAGTATTCGCCCTCGCCGAAGCCGCGCACCGAGATGTAGTTGAGCAGGAAGATCACGGCCAGGAACAGCGCCGCCCACCAGAAGCCCGGCACGGTGGGGAACCAGTAACGCATGATGATCTGCAGCGTGGTCAGGTCGACCGCCACCGTCACCGCCCAGTTGTACCAGTAGTTCCAACCCAGCGCGAAACCAAAGCCCGGTTCCACGTAGCGCGTGCCATAGGTGGCGAACGAGCCGGGCACCGGCATGTAGGCCGCCAGTTCGCCCAGGCTGGTCATCAGGAAGTACACCATCACGCCGACCAGCAGGTAGGCCAGCAGCGCGCCGCCCGGGCCGGCCGTGGCGACCGTCGCACCGGAGGCGACGAACAGGCCCGTGCCGATGGCGCCGCCGATGGCGATCATCGTCAGGTGGCGGGCCTTGAGCTCACGCTTCAGGTGCGGTTGTGGTGTGGAGGTGGACGCGGTCGGTGCGTTGTCGTGTGTCGTGCTGGATGTCTGCATGAAGAATCCGTCGTGTTCTGGCGCGGCGATGTTGTTATGTGTCCCCGCCGTGGCGGGCCGGTGTGGCACTGCTCAAAGACAAATGGCGCCGATCCTACTCCAAAACGCCGTCGCAGCGCCGATCCGGCTGCTTGCGCAAGATCAATAAAGCCCATCCAGTGGACGTTTCCGTCTCAGCGGCCGCCAAGTCCGTCACAGATAGTTGCCGGGCGCCTGATGCATTTGCGGCCATCGATGCCCGGCTCGCCCCCGACCACCACCTGCCCGCAAGGGAAAGCCCTCCATGCTGCGCTTGCAAAGGTCTCGCGCGCGGCTAACTTGGATGCATAAAGCCATGTCGCCATCAGGCGACGGCGCAGCACGACAGGCGCGCGCCGCGCGCGATCGACAGGGAGCCTCGCATGTCCGTCCGTTCCGGCTGATCCGCCCGCGCGCGTCCGCACGCTCTGCCCGCTGCAAGCCCGGCACCGCCATGCCGCACCCTCGTCGGGTGCGTGGCCGGCGCTGTCCGCCATCGGCGGCAACACCTACTTCCCGTTTTCCGTTCGGAGGGATTCCCATGCGTGCCCGTCTTGCCATGCTGTGCCTGCTGTTCGGCGCGATACCGGCGGCCGCGTCGACGAATGTCGGTGCGGTCGATTTCTTCAGGGTGGGCGATGCCACCGGCGATGCCGCCACCGAGGATTGCCGCCCGCTTGGCGGTAAGTTCTCCAGGCCGGACAGCGCCAAGGGCAGCGCCATCGCCAAGGGCGAATACTACGAAGTGGTGCTCAAGGGCGTGCACATCGACAACCAGGCGACCCTGCTCGGCATCACCCGCCTGCAACTGGCGCTGGTCGTGCGCTCCACCGAGATCACCGAGCAGGGCGGCTCCGGCCTCGGCGACTGGTATGGCCCCGACAGCGCCAATGCCGGCCGCGTCGTGTATTACTCCGACGATGTGCGTCGTGGTCAATTCCTCAACTTCGGCCAGATCGTCATCGCCGGCCCGGTGCAGTACGGCGGTGGGCCGGTGATGATCAGCCTGTTCGCCATTGAAGTGGACAGCAAGGACGACAACCAGAAGATCAACGCCCTGTTCGGCACCCTGGCGGCGCTTGGCAAGCGCGTGACCACGCCGCTGTCGCCCGTGTTCGGCGTGCTTGAGACGCTGGGCAGCAGCCTCATCGCCGGCAATCGCGACGACCTGATGATGCGTTACGACACCATGGCACGCTCCACCATGGCGGCACGCACCGAGCTGTCCGCCCTGTTTCTGCGTTATGGCGACTACGTCATCGTGCGCGACGAAAGTCGCGATCAACCCACCGACGCCGGCTCGCTCTACTACAAGCCGTCCACGCGCACGCTGTTTACCGATGCGCGCTGCGCCAAGGGCAACGAGTTCCAGCGCTCGTACGGCATCGTCCAGCTCAACCAGGTCGACCGTGCCGTCGACCTGCAGCAGCAGAAGTTCAAGGCGCTGCGCGACGCCATCGATGCCGTCAGCAACAAGGACACCGAAGCGCTCACCGCCGCCGCCGGCAGACTCGGCGCGGCGGTCGAAGGCGATGCCGTCTACAAGCGCATGAGCGATGCCCTGATCGCGGTCGAAGCGGCCGACGCGACGCATCTCCCGACGCCGCGTCAGATCGGCCAGCTCAAGACCGCGCTCGCCGACCTCCGGGTCGCCATCGATGCCCGTGACGGCACCGGCAAAAAGGACCCCAACGCCCACTACCCGTCGGACAGCCAGATCGAAACACTGCTGGCGCGCCTGCAGCGCAGCGTCGGCGATGGCTTCGCCGTGGAGGACAACTTCGATCCGGACGTCGTCTTCAAAGAAATGGAAAAACGCTGGCATTGAGGGGGCGCGGCAGTGCTATACGCGCAGGCGCATACAGGGCGCCGGTGTGTATACGTCGTCGGCAATCGCCGCTGCGTTACCATCCTGACATGCGCCCTCTGTCGATCCTGTCGTGCCTGTGTCTCGCATGGATGTTGGCTGCCTGTGGCCGGGGGCACCTGGAGCAGCAGGAATCCTACGTCTTCGGCACGCGCGTCGAAGTGCTCACCTGGGACAGCGACGAGGCGCGCGCGCAGGACGCGCTCAGCGCCGTGCTGCGCGAGTTCGACCGCCTGCATCGCACCTATCACGCGTGGCAGCCGTCGGAGCTGACCACCCTGAACGCCCACCTGGCCCAGGGCGAGCCGGCCCCGGTATCGCCCGAGATGGCCGGGCTCATCACCACCGCACAGCGCTTCGAGGCTGACAGCGGCGGGCTGTTCGATCCGGCCATCGGCGCGCTCATCTCCGCCTGGGGTTTCCAGCGCGATGAATACACGCCACACATCCCGGCGCCGGACCTGCTGCGCTCGCTGACGGCGGCCCATCCACGGGCCGGCGACGTGCGCATACAGGATGGCGTCGCCAGCAGCCGCAACCGCAGCGTGCGCTTCGATTTCGGCGGGCTCGCCAAGGGCTATGCGCTCGACCGCGCGGTCGCCATCCTCCATGAGCATGGCATTCGCAATGCATTGATCAACATCGGCGGCAACATCATGGCGCTGGGCAGCAAGGGCGGCACGGCGTGGCAGGTCGGCATCCAGAATCCACGCGCGGCGGGTCCGCTGGCGACCATCTCGCTGTACGACGGCGAAGCCATCGGAACCTCCGGCGACTACCAGCGTTATTTCGAACTCGATGGCCGACGCTACAGCCACCTCATCGATCCGCGCAGCGGCGTGCCGAGCGAGGTGTCGCAGGCCGCCACCGTGTTGGTGACGCCGCGTGCGGCGGCCGGCACCTTGTCGGACGTGGCCAGCAAGCCGATCTTCCTGGCTGGCGACGACTGGCCGGCACAGGCGCGGCGCATGGGCATCGAACACGTGTTGCGCGTCAAACCCGACGGCTCGCTGGAACTGACCGCCGCCATGCAGGCCCGCCTGCGCTGGGTGGGGCCGGCACCGCGTTTTGCTACGCGCGCACTGCCTTGAGCGCGTAACGGGGTCAGGCGTGGGCCAGGGCCGTGTCTTCGCTGCCGAAGCACAAACCGTAGTCGCAGCACACGCCGCAACTGGGCGATTTGCAGATACGGATGTCGGCGCGTTCGCACAGTTGCAGGTAGAAGAACTTCTTCCACTTCATGTTGGCGACGTTGCGAGCGGCCAGGGTGGGAAAGTACGTGCCGAGCAGGGACGACAGCACGGCGCGCGCCGGCAGACGCATGTCCTGCCACAGATGGTTGTCGCCCAGGCAACTGGTGGCGACGGCATGCGCCAGCCAGGTCAGGGCCTCGGTGTCGGCGGCGCGGTGGCTGAGCAGCAGGGCGACCAGGTCGTCCATCTCCAGCGCGTCGTCGAATGCCGGCGGCGGGTGCAGGCGCTGCCAGGGCCGCCCGAATTCGCCGTCCTCGCGCTGCAGGGCGCGCAAGGCGGGCGCGATGCGCGCCATGTCGCCAGCGCCGAGGCCATACAGCGGCAGGCAGTCCGGCCCGTAGTGCGCCCAGCTGCGGCGCATCGCCCCGGCCAGGGCGAGTGCCACCGGCGCGTCCGGCGCCGCGCCGGCGGGT
>JASGFB010000119.1:0-13196 GCA_047605765.1 Rhodocyclaceae bacterium | reverse complement strand
CAGCTTGAGAAGGTCGCCCCGCAGGGGCCGGCGAGCACTGTCTGAGCTCCGTTTGTTCGCGGTTTTATCGCGAACAAAAAGGGCGAGTTGCGCAGACGCCTTCTCAAGCGAGCAGCGCAGGGGACCGGCCGTAGGCCGGCGGGGATGTGGGGGCGGTTTCTTTGGTTAGCTTTCTTGTCCGCACAAGAAAGTAACTCGCCCGCCGGGGCGAGACCCGGCCAACGCACGCAAGCAAAAACGAAGCAGCAAAGAACAACAACGATCCAAGCAGCACAAAAGCCGGGCAACCAAGCCCCGGCCAACGCACGCTAGCAAGATCCAAGCAGCAAGAGCTTCAAGAACCACCGAGGACGCACGACTCAGCAGCACACACCCTGACGGAGGAGACATCATGACAATCACAACAAGACTAGGCGCCCTGGCCGCCGCACTGACCACCCTGCTGGTCGCACCGGCGGCCCTGGCGGACACCATCAAAGTCGGGCTGGTCGGCGAATTTTCCGGCCCCTTCGCCGACTACGGCAAAGAAATGATGGGCGGCATCAAGGCCTACCAAAAGATCCACGGCGACACCGTCGCCGGCCACAAGATCGAGATCATCACCAAAGACACCACCGGACCCTCACCGGAAATCGCCAAACGCGCCGCACAAGAACTCATCGTGCAGGACAAAGTGCAGTTCCTCGCCGGCTTCGGTCTCACCCCCAACGCCATGGCCGTGGCGCCCATCGCCACCCAAGCCAAAATGCCCATGGTGGTCATGAACGCCGCCACCGCAGCGATCACCACCGCCTCACCCTACATCGTCCGCTTCTCCTTCACCCTGCCGCAAATGACGGTGCCCCTGTCGACCTGGGCCTCCAGGAACGGCATCAAATCGGTCTACACCGTCGCCTCCGACTACGGCCCCGGCATCGATGCCGAAGAAGCCTTCGTCAAGGCCTTCAAGGGCAGTGGCGGCACCATCGTCGGATCGGTGCGCGTGCCCCTGCGCAGCCCCGAATTCGCCCCCTTCGTACAACGCGTCAAGGACGCCAAGCCCCAGGCTGTATTCGTGTTCCTGCCGGCCGGCGAGCAGGGCATCGCGTTCATGAAGAGCTTCAACGAACGCGGGCTGGCGCAGGTCGGCATCAAGGTCATCGCCCCGGGCGACCTGACCGATGACAACGTCCTCGAAGCGATGGGCGATCCGATCCTCGGCGTGATCACCACGCACAACTACTCGGTGGCCCACGATTCACCCGAGAACAAAGCCTTCCTGAAGGCGTTCGCCGATGCCAACGGCAGCGGGATGCGCCCCAACTTCATGGCGGTGGCGGCCTTCGATGGCATGGCGGCGATCTACGAGACGGTGCGCAAGCTCAACGGCAAGATCGAAGGCGACAAGGCCATGGAGGTGCTCAAGAACTTCAAGACCACCAGCCCGCGCGGCGCTGTCGCCATCGACCCGGCCACCCGCGAAATCATCGAGACGGTATACGTGCGCCGCGTGGAGCGCCGCGACGGCAAGCTCTACAACGTGGAGTTCGATTCCTTCCCCGATGTGAAGGATCCGACCAAGGAGTGATCGCCACGCGGGCCGGCCGTGTGCCGGCCCGTGCGGGCGCGATGGAGAGAACCCATGATCGCCAGTTTTCTGGGGGTGTTGTTCGACGGCGTGGCCTACGGCAGCTTGCTGTTCCTCGTCAGCATCGGCTTGTCGGTCACCATGGGGTTGATGAATTTCATCAACCTCGCGCACGGCGCATTCGCCATGCTGGGCGGCTACGTGACCGTCATGACCATGACGCGGGTGGGCGTGCCTTTCCTCGCCAGCCTGCCGCTCGCCTTCATCGTGGCGGCGGCGGTGGGCTGGGTCCTGGAGCGTGCGCTGTACCGCCGTCTGCATGGTGCCAGTCCGCTCGATCAGGTGCTGTTTTCGATCGGGCTGACTTTCATGGCGGTAGCGGCGGCCACGTTCATGTGGGGGTCGGGCCAGCAACCGGTGCAACTGCCGGCCTTCCTGACCGGCCAGGTGCACGTGCTGGGGCTGGATCTGGGCGCCTATCGCCTGTTCCTCATCGCGCTGGTCCTGCTCATCACCCTGGCATTGGGCTACATGGTCGAGCGCACCCGCTTCGGCGCGCAGATCCGCGCCGCTGTCGACAACAAGGAAGCCGCTGCCGGGCTGGGCATCAATGTCGGCCGCGTGTTCGGGCTGACCTTCGCGCTCGGTTCCGGCCTCGCCGGTCTGGGGGGCGCCCTGGGCATCGACGTGCTGGGGCTCGATCCGACTTTCCCGGTCAAGTACATGGTGTACTTCCTGCTGGTGGTGTCGGTCGGCGGCGCCGGCTCCATGAAGGGGGCCATGGTGGCCGCCATGGTGCTGGGCGTGTTCGACGTGGCCGGCAAATACTACGTGCCCGAAACGGGCGCCTTCATCATCTATGCGCTGATGGTGGTGCTGCTCCTGCTGTTTCCGCGTGGTCTGTACGGGAGGCGCGCATGACGAGCGCACAGTTGGCTGCCATGTTCCTACCTCGCCATAGCGCCATGAACCCCTCTCATACCCTGGCCGATGGCCGCTGGCGTGCGACCGAATGGGTATTCTGGGCGGTTTTGCTGGCGGCTTATTTCGTGTTTCCGGAGCGTCTGGTGCTGGGCAGCCAGATTCTCATCACCGCCTTGTTCGCCCTGTCGCTGGATCTGATCCTTGGCTATGCCGGCATCGCTTCGCTTGGCCATGCCGCGTTCTTCGGCATTGGCGCCTACACGGCCGGCCTGCTGGCCAAACACGGCATGGGCGAGCCATTGAGCGGGTTGGCCTTGGCGGCTGTTGCGGCGGGCTTGGTGGGGTTCGTGGTGAGCTTTCTCATCGTGCGTGGCACCGACCTCACCCGCCTGATGGTGACCATGGCCATCGGTATGGTCTGCTACGAGGCTGCCAACAAGGCTGCCTTCATCACCGGCGGTGTCGATGGTCTCATG
Organism: Rhodocyclaceae bacterium; assembly: GCA_047605765.1. Classification (GTDB taxonomy): domain Bacteria; phylum Pseudomonadota; class Gammaproteobacteria; order Burkholderiales; family Rhodocyclaceae; genus JBGVSA01. The sequence continues at coordinate 10,229 of JASGFB010000119.1, read as the reverse complement.
GGGGTGGTCATCCCACCGCTGTTCGATCGCTTCGAATTCAACTTCGATGGCAAGGTGGCCTATCTCTACAGCTTGGCGGTGGTGTTCGTCATGTTCTGGCTGGTGCGGCGCGTGATCCACTCGCCTTTCGGACTGAGCCTGCGTGGCATCCGTGAGGGCGGCGCGCGCATGCCGGCCATCGGCGCACCAGTCAGGGCGCGCCTGGTGGCGGTGTTCACCCTGGCGGCCGCGGTGGCTGGCGTGGCCGGGGGACTGATGGCGCAGACCACCCAGTTCGTGGCGCTCGACAGCCTGTCGTTCTCGCGTTCGGCCGAACTGCTCATCATCCTCGTGCTGGGGGGCGCCGGGCGTCTGTACGGTGCCTTCGTTGGCGCGCTGGTATTCATGGTGATGCAGAGCTGGCTGTCGGACATGAACCCGGTGTACTGGCAGTTCTGGATCGGTCTGCTGCTGGTGGTGATCGTGCTGTTTGCGCGCGGCGGCATCCTGGGTGGCGTGGCCGCGCTGCATCATCGCTTGCGTGTCTGGGCGGGGAGGGCCGACCAATGAACCCCTATGCCCTGCGTACCGAAGGCCTGTGCCGGCAGTTCGGCACCTTCAAGGCCAACAGCGATATCTCGCTGGTGCTGCCGGCCGGTGCGCGCCACGCCTTGATCGGACCCAACGGTGCCGGCAAGACCACCTTCATCAACATGCTCACCGGTGTGCTGCCACCCAGTGCGGGGCAGGTCTACCTGGACGAAGCGCGTATTACCTCGTTGCCGCAGCACGCGCGCGTCAAGCGCGGTCTGACCCGTACCTTCCAGATCAACACGCTGTTCTGGGGGCTGACGGTGCTCGAATCGGTGCTGCTCGCCGTCTGCGAACGCAAAGGCGTTGCCACGGCGTGGTGGCGTCCGTTGTCGCAGCGTGCCGCCGAGATCGAAGAAGCGTCGGCGCTGCTGCGCCAGTTGCACCTGGAGCGGGATGCGCATCGCATCACGCGCAGCCTGCCGTACGGTCGCCAGCGGCTGGTCGAAATCGCCCTCGCTCTGGCCACGCGGCCGAAAGTGCTGCTGCTGGACGAACCGGCGGCCGGGATCCCGGCGGGGGAGAGCCGTGAGATCTTTGAAGTGCTGTCGGGTCTGCCGGCGGAGGTGTCGATTCTTTTCATCGAACATGACATGGATATCGTGTTCCGCTTTGCCCAGCGCATCACCGTGCTGGTGGGCGGCAAGGTGCTCACCGATGGCACGCCTGCCGAGATCGCCGCCGACGAACGCGTCAAGGAGGTTTACCTGGGGGAGGCCGACTATGCCTGAACTGCTGTCAGTGAACGGCGTGCGCGCCGGCTACGGCGATGCCGTGGTGCTGGACGATATTTCGCTCAGCCTGGGGGAGGGCGACAGCCTGGCGCTGTTGGGCCGCAACGGTGTCGGCAAGACCACGTTGATCACCACCTTGATGGGGCTGACGCGCCTGCACGGAGGCAGCATCCAGTGGCGCGGGGCCGACATCGCGCGTGCGCCGATCTTCCGCCGCGCGCGCGTGGGCCTGGGCTGGGTGCCGCAGGAGCGGCACATGTTCCCCTCGCTTACCGTCGAGGAACACCTCACCGCAGTGGCGCGCCCCGGGCGTTGGGACCTGCGCTCGGTGTACGCGTTGTTCCCGCGCCTGGAGGAGCGGTGCGCCAACATGGGCAATCAGCTGTCCGGTGGCGAGCAACAGATGGTGGCCATCGCCCGCGCGCTGATGACCAATCCGAGCCTGTTGTTGCTCGATGAGCCGATGGAAGGGCTGGCGCCGGTCATCGTGCAGGAACTCACCGCCGCCGTGCGGCGGATGATCGCCGACAGCGGCATGGCGGTCATCGTGGTCGAGCAGCACGCGCGTCTGGCACTGGCACTGACGCGGCAGGCCATCGTGCTCGAGCGCGGCCGCATCGTGCACCGCGCCAGCAGCGCCGAACTGCTGGCCGACCCCGGCCAGGTGCAGCACTTCCTGTCGGTGCACTGAACACTTGCCCTGAAAGGCAGGCCGGGGCCGCGTGTCTCGCCTGTCGTGCATGGGCGGCGGGGCGAGGCCACTGTTGGGATAAAATAGCGGCCTTTCGTCCATTGCCTGAAAGTTGCACATGATTGCCCCGACCAAGCTGCATATCGACGACGTACGCATCCGCGAGATCAAGGAACTGGCACCGCCCGCGCACGTGCTGCGCGAGTTTCCGGTGACCGAACGTTCGGCGCGGACGACGTTCGATGCGCGTGCGGGCATCCATCGCATCCTGTTCGGCGCCGACCAGCGCCTGCTCGTCATCGTCGGTCCGTGTTCCATCCATGACACCGAGGCGGCGCTCGAATACGCGCGGCGTCTCAAGACCGAGGCCGAGCGCCTGAAGGACGACCTGCTGGTGGTGATGCGCGTCTATTTCGAAAAGCCGCGCACCACGGTGGGCTGGAAGGGGCTGATCAACGATCCGTTCCTCGACCACAGCTACAAGATCAACGAAGGCCTGCGCATCGCCCGCAAGCTGCTGTGGGAAATCAACGAGATGGGCCTGCCGGCGGCGACCGAATTCCTCGACATGATCACCCCGCAGTACTTCGCCGATTTCATCGCCTGGGGCGCCATCGGCGCGCGCACCACCGAAAGCCAGGTGCACCGCGAACTGGCTTCGGGAATGTCCTGCCCGATGGGCTTCAAGAATGGCACCGACGGCAACATCCGCATCGCCATCGATGCCATCAAGGCGGCACAGGCGCCGCACCATTTCCTGTCGGTCACCAAGGCCGGCCACTCGGCCATCGTGTCGACGGCGGGCAACGAGGATTGCCATGTGATCCTGCGTGGCGGCAAGGATCCCAACTACGACCGCGCGAGCGTCGACAAGGCGTGCAAGGAACTGGCCGCGGGCAGCGTACAGGCGCGCCTGATGGTGGATTTCTCGCACGCCAACAGCCGCAAGAAATACGAACTCCAGATCGAAGTGGCGCGCGACATCGCCGCTCAGATGGCGGCCGGGGACGATCGCATCATGGGCGTCATGTGTGAATCGCACATCAACGCCGGCCGCCAGGATCTGGTGCCGGGTGCCAAGCTCGAATACGGCAAGAGCATCACCGACGGCTGCATCGGCTGGGACGACACCGTGGGCGTGCTCGACACGCTGGCCGAAGCCGTGCGCCAGCGCCGCGTGAAGCTCGCCGAAGGCAGCGAATGAGGCCCGCATAGGCAGCGGCAAGGCTTGGGAGTAAGGTGGTATCGGCGCCCCGGGATGGGCGCCGGATCGTGACAGTAGCAGGCGCGGCGGCGTGTGGTTGCTTGCCGGGCCGGGCACGGATGCGCTAATCTCGTGCAACTGATGCCGGAAGTAATGATTCATTTTTGAACAAATTTGAATCGGTCCGTCCGGTGTAGGCATACTTCACCGCCGCGCGTTCGCGTGGCGATGCAAGCTCGCTCATTCTTCACGCGGATGGAGGCTTGTATGTTTCACCTCTCAGCAGCCCTGCCTTCCAGCATGCTGGAGCGCAAGGTCGAATCGTTCATCGAATCGTGGCGCGGGCTCGATGGCGTGCCATTGGCCGTCGAACTATGGAACGGCAAACGCTTCGAACTGAACAACGATCCGGCCGTCACCCTGCGCATCAATTCGGCCAAGACCCTCAGCCAGCTCCAGCATCCCGGCCTGGACAGCCTTGGTGAAGCCTATGCCGAAGGCCTGATCGACGTCGAAGGGCATATTCGCGATGTGTTCCGGGTGGTGGCCCGCCTGGTCGGACACTTCAGCGAACTGAAGCGCCCCCGCGTCGCCGAACACAAGCATTCCCGAAAAGTCGATGCCGCATCGATCGCGCATCACTACGACGTTTCCAACGAGTTCTATCGCGCCTGGCTCGACGAGCAGATGGTGTATTCATGCGCGTATTTCCACCACCCGGACGACACGCTTGAGCAGGCGCAGTTGAACAAGCTCGACCACATCCTGACCAAGATCCGGCTGCAGCCGGGCGAGCGCCTCCTCGATATCGGCTGTGGCTGGGGCGCCCTGGTGCTGCGCGCGGCGCAGAAGTACGGCGCCCATTGCGTGGGGATCACCCTGTCGCATCGGCAGTTCGAGCTGGCCACGCAGCGCATCAGGGATGCCGGCCTGCAGGATCGCGTGCAGATCCGCCTGGAGGATTACCGCGACACGCAGGGCACCTTCGACAAGATCACCAGCGTGGGCATGTTCGAGCATGTGGGCCTGGCCAACCTGCGCCAGTACTTCAGGCGCATCCATGATCTGTTGCGCGATGGTGGCGTGGTGATGAATCACGGCATCACTTCGAGCGATCCGGATTCGGGTGAAACGCCTTTTGGCGGCGGCCGCTTCATCGACCGTTATGTGTTTCCCAATGGCGAGTTGCCGCACATCGGCCTGACCCTGAGGGAATTGGCGGCGGGGGGGCTCGAAGCCACCGACGTCGAAAACCTGCGCCTGCACTACGCTCGCACGCTCGATCACTGGACCGACCGTTTCGAAACCCATGGCGACACGTTGCTGGCGATGGTCGGCGAGAAGCGCTATCGGGTCTGGCGTGCGTACCTGGCGGGTTGCGCCTATGGTTTCTACCAGAACTGGATGGCGCTGCATCAGATCGTGGCGGTCAAGCTGGCGACACCGGAGGCGACGCCCCTGCCGATGACGCGCGATTACATGTACCCGCACCACTGAGGGGCGGCAGGGCAAAAAAAGGCTGGCGTATGCCAGCCTTTTTTGTGCTCAGGGCGCCGGCGGCGCGAAGAGATCTTCGCCGGTCGTCGGCGACTCGTTCTTCGTGTTCTTGGGCGGCGCCAGGGTGAAGGCGTCGCGGTCGCGTGTGCCGGTGAGGCTGTACAGGCGTTGGGCGCGCGCCAGCATGGCGCCGCCATCGCGCAGCAGCGGCTGCCACACGAAATTACCCGTCACCGTGCTCGAACGCGGCAGCATGCTGTCGAAGGGCAGGGAGATATAAATCCCCTTGTCGAAACTGCCTTCGCCGAATTGCTCCGCCGACACGTTGGTCTTGGTCGCCCAGGCGCCGATGATGACGCCGTTGTCGAAGCGGCGGCTCAAGTCGAGCGTCACGCCCTTGTCGCCTGCCAGATAGCGGCCGGCCGCCACCCTGGCCATGACGCCGTTCCAGCCGGTGTTCCAGTACAGGGTCGCATGCCCGGTGGTGACGCTGTAATCGAGCAAGCCCAGGCCCTGGTCGAAATCGCGTTGACGCACGCGGTTGACGTCCACCCCGATGGCCCAGCGGCTGGCCACCGGTCGATACAGGTACTCGGCGCCGACGCCAGCGAACATCGATTCGAGCAGGCCGCCATAGACGCTGCCGAACTGATTCGTCGAGAGCTGCTCGACGTGTGTCAGTTGCAGGTTCGATAGCGTGAAGCGCGAGCTGGTGACGTATTCACGGATATACGTACGCACGCGCGGCAGATCGCTGACGGCGGTGAACTTGTACTTGTCGTAGTTATCGAGCAGGCGCAGGTTGGCCGAAGCGCTCAGCAGCGTCGAGGGCGTCAGGCGGAATTCGGTCCAGCCGCGCACGCCGATCTGATAGAGCATGAAGGCGTCGGGCCCGCCAAAGGACTGATAGAAGCTCGGTTGCAGGCCGCCACGCAGGCGCTGCGGCGTGTCGGACAGTACTTCGGTTGCGGGGGGCGCGGCAGATCCCTGCGCTGGCGTTGTCGTGGCGTCGGCATCGCCGGTCGGCGCCCTGGGCAGGTCCGCAGCCTGGCCATTCAGCTCGGCCAGCCGTGTCGCAGCCGTGCCATACGCCAGGCCGCGATAACCGCGCCGTGCCGGCGCATCGCCCGAAGTCTTGCGGGCAACCCAATCGGCACGTTCGATGATCTGTGAATCGATCGCCAGACCACGGCTGACGAAATCGATCGAGAAGCGCGTCACGGTTGCCGGCGCGTGCACGTTCAGCACGGCGGCGGCACGGTCGAGGCGTTCCTGGCGATAGGCCGAGCCGGCGTCGTCCAGCTTGACGTGCAACGTGCCGCCCACCTGCTCGATGCGTTCGACATACCAGCCGGTCTGCCGGCCAAGTTCGGCCGAGGCGGCGCTCCAATCGGTGCGCGGCGCGGCCGCTGCGGGCAGCGGCGGGTAGGGCGGGTCGAAAGCCTTGGGCGAAGCGGCCCGCGAGACGTCGGTATGCAAGGTCAGGCCGAACATCAATTTCTTGCCGCGTTCCACGCCGAAGGACAGATCGAGTGCCGACGCCACCTGCCAGGTCGCGCCGACATTGAACGGGATGCGCTGCGACTGGGTCTTGAACGGTTCGGACTGGTAGTCGTTGCCGTCGTATTCGAGCTTGAGGATCAACGGGTCGTACGGGGTATGCCACTGCACGCCGCCGAACAGGCTGGTACGACCACGGAAGTAGTTCTGGCTGTTGGTTTCGCCGGCGCGAGATGCCGCTCCGCGTGTCTTGAAGCGGTCGCTGACCAGCCCGAACGGATTGGGGGCATTGCCGCGCGCGCCGAGGTAGCCCCAGCCCAGGCCCAGGCTCCAGTCGAAATCGCCGAAGCGTTTGTTGGCAACCACGTATTCGCCCGAGAACAAACCGGTGCCGCCGAGGTCGCGTACGCCGATGGCCAGTTCCGGCAGGTAGTGCGATTCCTGCCAGAAGCGCACGCGAAAGTCGATGCTTTTGTCCTTGTACGTCTGGTCGCTGATCGTAAACGTGGGGTCGTACGGCACACCGCTGATATTGGTGTAGCGGAACGCCCCCTGCAGCCAGTCGAGCGGCTGCAGGATCACGCTGGTACGTGTGTATGGCGCGACGTGGCTGATGTGCACGCGGAGGTCGCCAGCCAATGGCATGCGCGCGGTGGGGGTCTGCAACAGCCCGATCTCGCCCCAGTCGTTGGAGGTCAGCGGCAGCGCGCGCGGACGGGGCGACGGTCGGATCTCGGACGGATTCGGGACCTGATAGCCGACGCCTTCGTCGGCCGCACCCTGGGTCGCCAGAAAGCGGACCAGACGCTCGGAGACATCCTCATCCACATCGCTGTCGGTGCGCGGCGCCCAGATCCAGGCGCCCGGGGCCGGCGACGTTTGTTCTTCGAGATTCCAGCGGGCGATGCCAAAGTGCTGCTGACGGCCGTCCGGCTGCACGACCCAGGCGACTTCGCGGCGTGCGATGTCCTCGCTGGCGACGCAGGCGCGCAAGTATTCGACGACCAGGCCGCCGCTGCGGTAAGCCACCTGGCAGACATCGCCGTTCTCCAGCACCACCGCGACGGCTTTCGGTCGTGGTGGCAGATTCACGCGTTGGCCGGTCCGCAGGATCGGGTCTTCCGCCGGCCGGCCTTCGAGCCAGTGCGGTTCGGGCGAAGACACGGCGGCGCGGCCGGTAACCGGGCGGCTCTTCAGCCACGCCGACAGGGCGGCCATGCCCGGTTGTGCGGCGAGCGTGTCGACCAGGGTCTGCTTCAGTTGTGCCTGGCGCGCGACTTCTTCCGGCACTGACCACAAGAGGCCCGGCAGGTAGGCTTCTTCATGGCGCGGCTGGCGCAGAATCCACGCGCTCAGGCGCTCGCCGGGGATGATGGTGTCGGGCGCCGCCTGGGCGTGCGCCATGCCGGGGGCCGTGGCCCACAAAACGGAGCCGATAGAGGCGGCCAGTATTCTGGCGATCAGTTTCGGTGCGGGTGGGAACGTCGTCGCGGGATGCATCGGCCGGTGCTTCAGGTGCCAGCGCGCTGGCGGTTAAAAAAACGGCGAAGCGTCGCCGACTCAGTTCTTGCCGGCCGGGACGGCGATGCGCTGGAGTGTGAGGCACAGCTCGGTGCTCAGGCACTGCTCCAGGTACACCACCGCGTCATTGCCGGTCTTGCTCACGTCCACCCCGTACAGCGCTGGTTGCGCCGCCAGACGCGGATCGTCCGTGCCTTCGGTGCTGCCGCTTTCGCGGAACCACTGCAAACGCTCGGCCGGCACAGTCACCAGCCGCGTGGCGACGGGGGGGGCGCTGGCGGCGACCGTGATGGCGTCGCGCAGGCCATAGTGGTAGCCGGGCATCACGTCGCGGGTGCGCGTGTAGGTCCACATCTGGCCGGGTGCGCCGAGTACAGTGGTCCAGGACGGCACACCGCTGCTGCGGGTGGCACGCCAATCGACCGGGCCGATGCCGGTGGTGCTCAATAGGCGTCCGTCCTTGATGCGCACCAATTCGCCTGTGCCCGAATACCAGTTTTCGATGGAGGTGGTGCGCAGGCTGTCCGGATCGGTCTGCGTATCGATCGACCCCAGGACCAATGCCACCGGGGTGCCATTGACGGTCGCCCGCAGGTAGCGCAAAGACGGGTCCAGCCTGGTGGTGTCGAGGGTGGCGCTGCGGCGATTCCAGATGCCGCGTGCGGTATCGAACCAAGCGGACGAAACAGAGGTGCAGCCGGAGAGAAGCAGGCTGGATATGCATAGCGCCAGGGTCCCTGCGGACAGGCGGGCACATCGCCGGGGGAAATCGTTGATACTCACGCTGCCATGCTGGGAATGCTGAACAAAGATGCGGCACGGGGCCTATGCCGCGGACGGCATAGGCCCCGTGCCGGTGTCGCTGCGAGCGTTGCCGCTCAGGCGCTTAGCGCGTGCCGGTTGCCGTCGCGGTGGCCGTGGCGGGCGTGCTGTTGTTGTCGTCGTTGCTCGAAGATACGGCCACGCCGACGGCGACAGCAGCGGCCACGCTAATGCCAGCCAAGGCCACACCTGAGATGCCGAGGCCTGCGGCGCCTGCCGCACTTGCCGCACCTGCAGCACCTGCCGTGGTACCTGCCGCACCTGCCGTGGTGCCGGCACCTGCGCCGGAAGCACTGGCCGCCGCTGCGCCTTCACCACCAGTCGTTTGTGCGCCAACAGCCAGGGGCAGGCAAACCAGCGCGACAGCCAGAATATTCTTGATCGACATCACGTACTCCAGGGAGAAAAATAGAAAAAACCTACAGCTTTGGAAATATTAACACTCTCATGAGCTGGATGGAGCCGCCCCTAAGTTCAGTGCCATGCCGACGGGATGATTGTGTTGTATCAGTGTAACGGTGCAAGAACTGTGCAAATGGGCCATTCGTCGGCCCAGGCCGAGGCCGAGGCTCACCCATGCCTCTGGCATGCATCAACGCATGCCTAGGCACTAACCCTCTTTCGATACTATCGGCTGTGTGTGGCGCCTTCTTGAGTGACAGTTTTCGGACGGTGTGGCGCGGCGCGGCCTCAGGCACAATGGCGGGCCGTTCTGTCCGCTCGTTCGCCTATGGTCTACGTGTTGCTCGCCGCGCTGTGCAGCGTGTTGGTGTCGGTTCTGCTCAAGGTGGCGCGGCGCTATCGCGTCGATGTCGCCAGTGCGGTGACCTGGAATTACCTGGCGGCGTCGGTACTGTGCGCGCTGCTCTTGCATCCGTCGCTGGACAGCCTGCGTGGCCCCGGTGCGCCGTGGGTGTCTCTACTGGCCCTGGCGCTGGTGCTGCCTTGCCTGTTCCTGATCCAGGCCGCCAGCGTGCGCCTGGCCGGCATCGTACGCACCGATATCGCGCAGCGCATGTCGCTGCTGCTGTCGCTGGCCGCTGCGTTCTGGTTGTTCGGCCAGCCGGTGGTGGATACCAAGCTCATCGGTCTGGCCCTGGGCCTGGTGGCGATGGTGGGCATCGCGGTGCGCCCGCGTGGCGATGCGCCGGCGGCGGGGGGCGGCCGCGCATGGCCGGCGTTGCTGACGGTATGGGCCGGTTTTGCCCTGGTTGATGTGATGCTCAAGCACATCGCCGCCGCCGGCACCCCCTTCGCCGCCTCGCTCCAGGTGACCTTCGTGCTGGCATTCATCGGCATGGCGCTGTGGCAGGGACTGCGCGCGCGGCGAGGCGAGGTGCGCCTGGGCGCGCGCGATCTGTGGGCCGGCCTGCTGCTTGGCCTCATCAATTTCGGCAACATCATCTTCTACGTCATCGCGCACCGCGCCTTGCCGGGACAGCCCGCGGTGGTGTTCGCCAGCATGAACATCGGCGTGGTGGTGCTGGGCACCGTGGTGGGCGTGGTCGGCTTTGGCGAGCGCCTGAACTGGCTGAACCGCATCGCCGTCGTGCTGGCGATCCTGTCGATCATCCTGATCAGCCGTTAGCGCATCGGCCACTGGCGAAACGCACAAAAAAACCGGGCCGAGCCCGGTTTTTTTTGGTTCTTCGCAGATATCCGTGGAGTGATTTGAGGCTTTCCGTATGCT
>JASGFB010000118.1:0-13494 GCA_047605765.1 Rhodocyclaceae bacterium | reverse complement strand
GCCCGCCGCCGTGCCGGCCCCCGTGCAGCAGCAGGCCCTGGCGCAACCGGCCAGCGCCCTGGCGCCGGCCACCGCCGCCGTGCCACGCGAATACGTGCTTGGCGCTGGCGACATCGTGCGCATCACGGTGTTCCAGAATCCGGATCTCACCACCGAAGCGCGTGTTTCGGAGGTCGGCGCCATCACCTTCCCGCTGGTGGGCAACGTGCAACTTGGTGGCCTGTCGGTGCCGGAGGCCGAAAAGAAGATCGCCACGCTGTTGCGCGACGGCAACTTCGTCAAACAGCCCCAAGTGGCGATGTTGGTGACGCAGGTGCAAGGCAATCAGGTGGCCGTCATCGGCCAGGTGAACAAGCCCGGACGCTACCCCCTGCAAACCGTCAATACACGCCTGACCGACATGATCGCCACCGCCGGTGGCGTGGCGCCCAGCGGCGGCGACATCGTGGTGGTGACCGGGGTGCGCGACGGCCAGCCGTTCTCGCGCCAGATCGACATCGCCAATATGTTCCTCAATGGCCGCACCGATGAGGACATGACCCTGGCCAATGGCGACACCGTCTATGTCCATCGCGCCGCCGCCTTCTACATCTACGGCGAAGTGCAGCACCCCGGCATGCTGCGGCTCGAACGTGACATGACCGTCATGCAGGCGCTGGCCGCCGGCGGCGGTCTGACGCCGCGCGGCACCATGCGCGGCATGCAACTGCATCGCAAGGGGGCCGACGGCAAGGTGGCCGTGGTGCAGCCGCAGATGACCGACAGGCTGCGCGCCGACGACATTCTCTACATTAAGGAAAGCCTCTTCTAAGGAGCGCGCACGCCATGAGCCTTCAACAACTGTTCCGCATCCTCTCGGCCCGGCGCGGCGTCGTCCTCGGTTCCACCCTGGTGATCGCGCTGATCGTGGCCGCCGCCACGCTGATGATGACGAAGCAATACACGGCGTCGACCTCGGTGGTCATCGACGCCAAGCAGGACCCCATCATGGGGGCGCTGATGCCGACGCAGGCCCAGGCCAGTTACATCGCCACCCAGGTGGACATCATCGCCAGCGAGCGTGTGGCCCTGCGCGCCGTGCAGAATCTCAAACTGGCGCAGGACGAACGCTTCCAGCGCTGGTGGCAGAGCGCCACCGACGGCGAGGGCAACATGGAGGAGTGGCTGGCCAAGGCCTTGCTCTCGCGCGTGACCGTGGTGCCGGGGCGCAACAGCAATGTGCTGGCGGTGTCGGTGACCTGGTCCGATCCCAAGCTGGCGGCGCAGTTCGCCAACGCCATGGCGCAGGCCTATCTCGAAACGAACATCGCGCTCAAGGTCGAACCGGCACGCCAGTACGCCGGCTGGTTCGAGGAGCGCACGCGGGGGCTGCGCAGCAATCTCGAAGCGGCACAGAAGAAGCTCTCCGATCTGCAGCGCGCCAAGGGCATCGTCGGCTCCAACGACCAGTACGACATCGAAAATGCGCGCCTGGCGGAGCTGTCCTCGCAACTGGTGACCGTGCAGGCGGCGCGTGCCGACAGCCAGTCGCGCCATGCCCAGACTACGGGCAATCGTGACACCCTGCCGGAGGTGCTGCAGAACCCGCTCATCAGCAGCCTGAAGGGCGATCTGGCGCGAGCCGAGGCCCAGCGCGAAGACCTGGCCACGCGCCTGGGCAGTAACCACCCCGAACTGGTCCGTGTGGAGGGCGAGATCGCTTCGCTGCGCGCACGCATCGGCCAGGAGACCAACAAGATCGCCACTTCGCTGGGCACCGCCAACCAGGTGAATCTGGCGCGCGAATCGGAAATCCGTGGTGCCCTCGAAGCGCAACGCCAGCGCGTGCTGTCGCTCAAGCAGCAGCGCGATGAGATCGCCGTGCTGCAACGCGACGTCGATGCTGCCCAGCGTGCCTATGACACTGTCACGCAGCGCCTGGCGCAGACCAACCTCGAAAGCCAGAACCAGCAGTCGAACGCTGTGGTGCTGACGGCAGCCACCGTGCCGCTCAAGCCATCGAGCCCGCGGCTGTTGCTCAACGCCGTGGTGGGGCTGGCGTTGGGAGGCTTCCTGGGCATCGCCCTGGCGCTGTTGCTGGAACTGACCAACCGCCGCATCCGCAGCGACGACGACTTGCTCGACGTGCTCAATGTGCCGGTGCTGGCCAATGTGGGGGCGGCGCCGAGCGGGCGTCGCCAGTGGCTGCTGGCCCATTCGCCAGCCTGATATCCAGCGATGCGCCAACGCGGGCCGCGGCCCGCATAGCGGGAAGAAAGAGGTGCTATCCATGTTCGATAAGGGAACCGCGCGCATGAAACCGACGCAGGCGAAATTGAAGATTGCCAGTCCCGCGCGCAGCGCGGACGGGGAGGACAGCACTATGGACATGAACGTGCCAGATTCGCAGTTGCTGGCGCCGCGTACGCGGTCGATCGGGGCGATCCTGCTCGAAGCCGACCGGCTGACGGCCGGCGAGATCGACCTCATCGTGCAGGAACAGCACGCCCACAACCTGCGCTTCGGCGAGGCCGGCCTCAAGTTGGGGCTGCTCAAGGCGGAAGACATCCGCTATGCCCTGGCGCGCCAGTTCGACCACCCGTACGTGCTGCCGGGCGACACACGCCTGTCCGAAAAGTTGATCGCGGCGTTCCGGCCCAATTCGAGCGTGGTCGAGCAGATGCGCGCGCTGCGCAGCCAATTGATGATCCGCTGGCTCGATCCCGAGCGCGGTCGCAAGGCTGTGGCGATCACCAGCGCCGGCCGCCACGAGGGGCGCAGCTTCATTGCTGCCAACCTGGCGGTGGTGTTCTCGCAGCTTGGCGAACGCACGCTGCTGCTCGACGCCGATCTGCGCAATCCCAGCCTGCACAAGCTGTTCAAGCTGGAAAACCGCATCGGCCTGTCGAGCCTGCTGGCGCGGCGCGCCGAAGTGCACGACGCGGTGGTGCGCATCAATGACCTGATCGGCTTGTCGGTGCTGCCGGCCGGCCCCATCCCGCCAAACCCGCAGGAGCTGATCGAGCGCGAACAGTTCCGTAGCGTGCTCGAAGACGTGAGCGATGCATTCGATGTGATCGTCATCGATACGCCGGCGTCGTCGCATTCTGCGGACGCCTACGTGGCGGCCCTGCGCGCCGGCGCGGCGGTGGTGGTGGCGCGCAAGAACGCCACGCCGGTCAATGCCGTGCGTACGCTGACCAACGGTATCAGCCAGTCGGGCGCGGTGGTGGTGGGTTCGGTACTGAACGGTTTCTGATCAGACGCATGGACCGGCCCGCTTGCTACCGAGCCGGACACGCAGCACAAGAACGAGCGCAGTCCCCGCAGCGGACAACAAGGGAACGCGCCCCCAACGATGGGCAGAGGACCGGAGAGAGCACAGGGACCGGCGCCAGGCGCGCGCCGGGGAGAGCGCCCGCAGGGCGCGCAGGACTCGGAAGCAGGAGCGCATATCGGCTGGCGAACAGGGGCCTATTTGCTGCACGGATCAGACCCAGACCAAAAGTCTCTTTTGGGAGAGGGCCCAGAACGCGATGCACAGCGAACTACTGGAGTCGGACGACAGCCTCGTCCGTACCCGGGCAAGCCATAAAGCCAGCCCTTCACTGCGATACAAATTCGTCGACAACGCCAAAGCGGTGGGCATCGTGCTCGTGCTGCTGGGGCATAGCAAAGGCATGCCGGCCGGGCTGCTCAACATGATCTACGGATTTCACATGCCGTTGTTCTTCTTCCTGTCGGGCTACCTGCTCAAGCCGGAACGGCTGGCCGATTCGCCGCGCCAGGCCGGCGAGCGGCTGCTGCGCACGCTCGGCGTGCCCTACGTGTTCTTCTTTGTGCTGTCGTACGTGTATTGGCTGATCACCCGCGACATCGGCTACAAGGCCGAAAAGTTCGAGCACGTCCCCTGGTACGACCCGTTCACCGGGCTGATCAGCGGGCTGGGCGGTGACCTGTATGTGAATCCGCCGCTGTGGTTCTTTCCGTGCCTGCTGCTGACGGCGCTGGCCTATCACTTGTCGCGCAGCGTGCTCAGTGCGCGCAACGCGGTGGTCGGCATGACCGCGGTCGCCGCGCTGGTCTGCCTGTGGGCCAACGACCCGGCCTATCGGCTGCCGTGGGGTCTTGATGTGATGTGGGTGGCGCTGGCCTTCTACGCCGCCGGCCATTACCTGCGTGACCACATGGTGGCCTTGGCGCGCCTCATCAAGGCCGGCGTGCCGCTATGGGTGGCGATCCTGGTGGGATGGGTGTTGCTGTCGGTCGTCAATGGTCATGCCGATCTGGCGGAGATGCGCTTCGGCAGCGAGCCCTTGCTGTACATCCCGGTGGCGGTCCTGGGCATCGTCATGGTGCTGATCGGTGCGCACCTGATGCCGGCGTTGCGCATCACGCGCTGGCTGTCGGACAACACGCTCATCATCTTCCCGACGCACATGCTGGTCTTCAGCGTCATCAACGGTGCCGCCAGCGCGACCCGCCTGGTGCCCGTCAATCAACAGTACGAAGTGCTGTGGGGACTGTCGGTGACGGCCACCACGCTGCTGCTGAGCGTACCCGTGGTTTACCTGCTGCGCCGTTCGGTGCCGGCCATGCTGGGCAGGAGCGCGTGATGGACGCCCCGAGCGCAACCGTCACGCCGCGCGAGGATGCCGACGCCGGCTGGATGAACGTGCTGGTGGCCGGTGCGCTGTTCGGCAGCATCCTGTACCAGGCCGTGCTGTGCCTGGTGCACACCAAGATCCACCCGGTCACGCCGACGTTGTTCGCAGCCGCCGAACTGGTCATCTACGCCGCCTGTGTGCCGGTGGCCCTGCGGCGCCTGCCGGCCGGCATGGTGCTGGTGGTGTCGATCATCGCCGCCAACATGTGCCTGCTGGCCTTGCTGCGTGGCGGGCCGGACTTCAAGGCGGTGCGCGACCTGGCCATTCCGATCCTGTTCCTGTGGGCTGGCATCAATGCCGGCAGCATGCGCTACGCCGATCGTATCCTCGGCTGGATGGTGGCGGTGGTGGTGGCGGTTGGTGTGTTCGAATGGCTGTTCCTCGATCTGTACACCGAGTACTTCAATATCTATTCGTACTACGTGAGCCTGGGCCGCCTGGTCGAAAGCACCGAGTACGTCAATGAATCGCGCCTGCAACTGAATGGCACGCGGCCGGAGGAAATCGGCCGCACCATCCTGCCCATGATCTTCGGCAGCCACCGTGTTTCTTCGGTGTTTCTGGAGCCGGTGTCGCTGGGCAATTTCTCGGTGATCGTGGCAGCCTGGGGGTTGAGCAAGGGCCACGACGAGCGTCGCACCGGCGGGCTGTTCTTCGCCGCCGCCTGCCTGCTGATCGCCCTGGCCGATTCGCGCTATGGCCTGGTTACGGTGGCCCTGCTGCTGGTGCTGCGCTTCATGGTGCGGGGCCCCGAGCACGCGCTGGCGTTTACCTTTCCGTTCATCGCCATCGCCATCAACGTGGGCGGTGCCTTGTTCATGCCGGATTCGTCAGGCGACAACTTCCTCGGCCGCCTGGTGTGGGCGGGCAAGTCGCTGCTGGAATTCAGCGCCGGGCTGGTGGTCGGGTGGGAGGCGCCGACCAACTTCTATGGCGACATGGGCTACGCGTATGTCATTTCGCGTTTTGGCATCCTGCTGTGTCTGTTCATGTGGTTCTGTTTTTGCTTCATCAGGATGGCCGACGAACGCGGCCTGCGTTACCGGGCCTATCTGTCGCTGTACCTGTCGTTGATCCTGTGCGTGAGCGGCCAGTCGCTGTTCGCCCTCAAGACGGCAGGGCTCATCTGGTTCCTGCTCGGCTGCTGCATGGCCAGGACCGAAGCGCGTCCGCAGCAGGCGGCCATGCCCTTCACGTATGGCCGCGCCTGGCAGGCGCACTAGACCTCATCAAGGAGAATCGCCGCATGTCGATCAGAGTCGCGCACGTGGTCCGGCAATACCACCCATCCGTCGGCGGCATGGAAGACGTGGTGCGCAATATCAGCGCTTACGCGGCCGCCCGCGACCAGCGCCCGATGATCATCACGCTCGACCGCGTCTTCCGCAACGCCGAGCGGCGCCTGCCGCACGAGGAGATGATCGACGGTGTGCCGGTGATCCGTCTGCCCTACATGGGGTCCGAGCGCTATCCGCTGGCGCCGCAGGTGTTGCGCTACGTGCGCGATTCGGACGTGGTGCATGTGCATGGCATCGATTTCTTCTTCGATTACCTGGCCGTGACCAAGCCGCTGCACCGGCGCCCGCTGATGGCCTCCACCCATGGCGGCTTCTTTCACACGCGTTTCGCTTCGCGCCTCAAGCAGGTGTACTTCCGCACCGTTACGCGCACTTCGTCGCTGGCCTATGACCGCATCGTCGCCACCAGCGCCAACGATGGTGAGATCTTCGGCCAGATCGTGTCGTCCGACCGCCTGGCGGTGATCGAGAACGGCGTCAATGTCGAAAAGTACCGTGACAAGGGCAGCCGCCAACTGGTGCCCACGCTGATCTATTTCGGGCGCTGGTCGGCCAACAAGGGCCTGATCGAAGCGCTCGACTTTCTGCTCGCGCTGCGCGCGCAGGATCGCGCCTGGCGGCTGATCATCGCCGGACGCGAGTACGACCACACCGCGCAGACCCTGCGCGAGGCAGTGGCCGATCGCGGTCTGGCCGACAGCGTCGAACTGGTGCCGAATCCCTCGGACGCCGATCTGTCCGCGCTCATCGGCCGCGCCAGCTATTTCATCTGCCTGTCGCGCCATGAAGGCTTCGGCATTGCGCCGATCGAAGCCATGAGCGCGGGCCTCACACCGGTGCTCTCCGACATCCCGCCGTTTCGCAAGCTGGTCGACGAGGCCGGCCAGGGCCTGCTCATCAACAGCCCGGCTCACATGGCGCCGCTGCTGGCGCTGCACAGCGCCGGCGAGCTGGATTACCTGCAACGCAAGCGGCAGGCGCAGCGCTTCGTCGAACGGTATAGCTGGAGCGCAGTGGCCGACGGCTACGTCGACGTGTACGAGGAACTGGCCGGTGCGCGTTAGCCCCGCGCGCCTGGGCGCACCCTTCGCATGGCGGCTGGCGCTGTCGATCGCTGGCCTGGTCTGCGCCGTGCAGGCGCAGGCGGTGACCTGCGTGGGTTCCGCGCCCCTGCGCGGGGTGAACATGGCCGGGGCCGAATTCAACCCCGGCAAGCATCCGGCAACGGCGGGCAAGGACTATGTGTACCCGCAGGCCAGCGAGCTGGCGTATTTCGCCGGCAAAGGCATGAACGTGATCCGGCTGCCGATCCGCTGGGAGCGCATCCAGCCGGCGCTGTTGCAGCCGCTGGACAGCGCCGAGCTGGCGCGCATCGACGCCACCGTGCACGCCGCCGCCGCGCAGGGCCTGTGCGTGATACTCGACATGCATAACTACGGCGTATACCAGCGCCAGGGCATCGGCAGCCGCGAGGTGCCGATCACGGCCTTCACCGATGTATGGATCCGGCTGGCGCGCGCCTTTCCCGATGCCGACCGCGTCGCCTTCGGGTTGATGAACGAGCCCAACCTGATCCCCATCGCGACCTGGGCCCAGGCCGCCCAGGCGGCGGCCAGCGCCATCCGCGCGGCCGGCGCCACCAACCTGGTGCTGGTGTCGGGCGGGCGCTGGAGCGGGGCGCATGAATGGATGCGCGAGTTCGGCGGCACCTCGAACGCGCGTGAATTCGCCGGCCTGCGCGCCAACGGCGGGCCGCTGGCGATCGAAGTGCATCAATACCTGGACGGCGACTTTTCAGGCACGCACCAGAACTGCATCGACCCCGCCCGTGTGGCGGGGATCATGGCGCCGGTGGTGGCCTGGGCGCGCCACAACGGCCAGCGCCTGTTCCTGGGCGAGTTCGGCACGCCGCCGAGCGAATCCTGCCTGGCCGCCCTCGATGCATTGCTGGCGCAGACCACCGACGCCGCAGTGTGGCGCGGTTGGGCTTATTGGGCGGCCGGTGCCTGGTGGGGGCCGGGTTATCCGCTGAGCATCCAGCCCCTGGGTGGGCAGGACGCCGCGCAAATGGACGTGCTGCGCAAGTACCTGGCAGCCAATGCCGACGAGACGGAGAAACGATGAGCAAAGTGCTGTTGGTCACCGGGTCCTACCCGCCGGACGTCTGCGGCGTGGGCGATTATTCCGCCGAATTGCTCGGCGCGCTCAGGCACGAGGGCGTCGAAGCCGCCAGCTACTATCGGCGCGACTGGCATGCCGCCACGCTGCCGGGGCATTTTTCGCGTCTGCGCGGGGCCGCCGACGTGCTGGTCATGCAGCATCCCACGCAGGGCTACAGCGGGCGCGTGTCGCCCTACATCCTGTGCGCCATGCCATTGGCCGCGCGCAAGATCGTCACCTTGCACGAATACTCGCGCAAGGGCGCCGCCGGCAAGTTGCTGGCCTATCTGTTTTTCTTCTTCGCCGATCACATCGTGTTCACGGCTGACGCCGAGCGCGACGATGCCTGCCGCGCGGCGCCGTGGATCCGCCGCAAGTCGAGCGTGGTGCCCATCGGCAGCAACATCCCGGTGCACGAGCGCCAGGCATCGCGCATCGACATCGCCTATTTCGGCCTCATCCGGCCCGGCAAGGGGCTGGAAGAATTCGTGCAGGTCCTGCGTGCCATCGGCGGGCGTGCCGCCACCCTCAAGATCGCACTCATCGGGCAGACCGTACCCGGCTTCGAGGCCTTCACCGACGAGACCTTCGAAGCGCTGCGCACATTGGGCGTGGAACTGATCCTCAACCGCGACAGCGATGAGGTGGCCGCCTTGCTGTCGACGGCCAACGTGGCGGTGCTGCCGTTCCCCGATGGCGTCACGCGCCGGCGCGGCTCGGCTCTGGCGGCGATGGGTAACGGCGCGTTGCTGGTGACCACGCGGCCCGAGCATGAGGCCGATTTCTTCGAGGGCCTGTGCGTAATGCGCCAGGACATCGCGGCGCTGGCCGCTGCCACCCTCGACGCGCTGGATCGCCCGCAGGTCTATGCCGCCGCACGCGAAGCAGGCATGGCCTACGCGCGCTCGCTGTCGTGGTCGTCCATCGCGCAGTCGTACCACGGCATTTTCAGCCGTGTCGAAGGGAGGGCCGCCTGATGAACCGTACCGTCTGGCTCGGTGGCCTGCCGGTGGCCGAGCACACCCGTGACAGCCTGACCGACGCGCTGATGGCGGCCGATGCCGCCGGCCAGCGCCGCGTGCTGTTGTTCGCCAATACCAATTTCGTGGTCAAGTGCCAGCCGCTCAAAGAGGCGCTCGATCGTCCCGACATCGTCATCACCAACGATGGCATTGGCCTGGACATCGCCGCCAGGCTGGTGCACGGCCAGCGCTTTCCGGACAACCTGAACGGCACCGATTTCGTGCCGCATTTTCTGCGCGTCTGCCCGCGTCCGCTGCGCGTTGCGCTGCTCGGCGCCAAACCCGGCGTGGCGGCGCGTGCCGGTGCCGTGCTGGCGCGCCAGACCGGTCAGGCGGTGGTGGCCACCTTCGATGGCTACGACGACCTGCGCGCGCCGGACCTCATCGAACGCATCAACGCCGCCGCTCCTGACGTGTTGCTGCTGGCCCTGGGCAATCCGATCCAGGAGCAGTGGATTCTCGAACATGCCGACAAGGTCGACGCGCGCCTGCTGATGGGGGTGGGCGCACTGTTCGATTTTCTGTGCGGCGACAAGGCGCGCGCGCCGCAATGGGTACGCGATGCGCACCTCGAATGGTTCTACCGCCTGACGCTGGAGCCGGGCCGCCTGATGCGCCGCTATACGGTGGACATTGGCGTGTTCCTGGCGCTGTGCCTGCGTGCCGGACGTGGCCCGGCGCGCGCAACGATTCCGACGACCGATCCGCAACCGATTACGGAGAAGCCCCCGATGCATGCCGAGCAAGCTGATGTCGATGTCATCATTCTGTCGTGGAACCGCGTCGACGACACCATCGCCGCGATCCGCAGCGCCCATGAACAGCAGGGGGTAGCGCTGCGCATCCTGATCGTCGATCAGGGCAGCGAGCCGGACAACCTGGCGCGCCTCGAAGCCTTTCTGGCCGACGTGCCGCGCGCCACCCTCAACAAGCTGGGCCGCAACCTGGGGGTGGCCGGCGGACGCAATGCCGCCACTGCGATGGGGTCGGCGCCGTATATCGTGGCGCTCGACAGCGATGCCGAATTCGCCGACAGCCACCAGCTCGCCGAAGCCGTCAGGGCCATGCAGGGCGACGCCCGCCTGTCGGCCATCGGCTTTCGCATCCTCAACTTCTTCACCGGCAAGAACGACGACACGTCGTGGGATTACCCCGGTCCGGGCAACCGGCCGGACAAGCGCTTTTCGACCACGCGCTTCATCGGCGCCGGCCATTGCATCCGCCGCACAGCCTTCGAGGCGGTGGGCGGCTACGACGAGCGCCTGTTCTTCTGCTGCGAAGAGATCGATCTGGCCTATCGCATGATCAACCTGAACACGCGCATCGAATACGTGCCCGAGGTGGCCATCCGCCATAAGGTGTCGCCCGAGCATCGCGTGTTCTGGGGCAAGGGGCGCTACTTCTACACGGTGCGCAACAGTCTCTATTCCAAGTACAAGTACGGCACGCCGCTGGTCAAGCTGATGGCCGCCGCCGGCGCGTACGTCATGAAGGGCTGGTCCAACGGCATCGCCTGGGAAGCCGTGCGCGGCATCCGCGCAGCCATCCCGATGTGCCGCGCCTTTGCTCGCGATCCCGAGTCGGTGCGCCGCCACTACCGCCTGAACGAAGGCGCTCTGCAATACATCGAGGCGCGCGAGCCGTGGCGCCGTGATGGCATGGTGCAGAAGCTGCAACGTCAACTCATCCGTCTGCCGCACCAGGGGTAAGCGCATATGCACAGCACGCTCTCGACACCGCACACCACCAGCCGCGACGCCGCCATGCGCGCCCTCAAGTCGCGCCTGGGCGAGATCACGCGTTTCATCCCGCAGGATCACCCGGTGGTGTACCTCGACTACCCGATGTACCTGAACGTGGGCGATCTGCTCATCATGCAGGGCACCGAACGCTTCTTTGCCGATCATGGCTATGACGTCGTCACGCGGGCGTCCAGCGTCAATTATTCGCCCGCCATCGCGCGCCGTATCCCGCGCGACGCCACCATCGTGCTGCAGGGCGGCGGCAATTTCGGCGATCTCTATCCGGCGCATCAGAAGATGCGCGAATCGATCATCTCCAACTTCCCGCACAACAAGATCGTCGTGCTGCCCATGAACGTGCAGTTCGAGTCCGAGGAAGAGCGCCAGAAGTCGGCGGCGATCTTCCGCGCGCACGACGACCTGACGCTCTTCGTACGCGACGAAACCTCGCTCGAAGAGCTGTACGGCGCCTTCTGCCGCCGCGTCATGCTGATGCCCGACATGGCGCACCAGTTGTGGGATGAGCACTACGAACCGCCGACCGCCCGCAAGGACACCCTGTATCTGATCCGCCGCGACATCGAGGCGCGCGGCGACGGCCAGGATGGCGGCCTGTCGAGCACCTTCGACTGGGAGGATCTCATCAGCGATGCGCGCAAGAGTTCCTATCGCCTGATCTGCCGGGGCATGCGCCTGGAAGGCGTGACGCGCCAGCAGTTCGGCATGGGGCGCGCCTGGTACCGCTTCTGCGACGCCCTGGTGGGCGATATGCGGGACGTCTTCGAAGCGCATCGCGAAGTGGTCACCAGCCGCATGCACGGTTGCATCTTCGCCGCGCTGCTGAAGAAGCCGGTGCGCTTCGCCGACAACTCGTACGGCAAGCTGGGCCGCTATTACGACCTGTGGCTGCGCGACGTGGGCACCGTCGCGCCGGCCCACTGAAAGGGGCGCTCATGTCCGAACATCGCGGCAAGGTGGCCCGATCGCTGGTATGGACCGCGCTGGAGAGCTTCGGCCTGTGCGGCGTGTCGCTCATCTCGCTGGTGGTGTATGCGCGCTTTCTGACGCCGTCCGAGTTGGGCATCACGGCGATGGCCCTGTCCATCGTCCAGATCCTTAACATCCCGGTGGAGATCCTCTTCCACGACGCGCTCGTACAACGCAAGGAAGCCACTCAGCGCCATTTCGATACGGCCTTCTGCGGCTATCTGGCGCTGGGCTTGGTGCTGGGAGCGCTGTGCTGGTTCGGGGCTGCGCCGGTCGCGGCGGCGCTGGGCGAGCCGAGCATGGGGCCGGTGCTGCAATGGATGGGGCTGTCGTTGCCCTTCATGGGCTTTGGCAGCGCCATCATTGCCTGGCAGCGGCGCGCCATGGAGTTTCGCCCCCTGGCGATCCGCTCGCTGGGCGGCCGCCTGCTCGGCGGGCTGGTCGGCATCGTGCTGGCGATCGCCGGTGCGGGCATGTGGAGTCTGGTGGCGCAACAGGTGCTGATGGTGGCGTTCTCGTCGATCGCCCTGTGGGCGTTGGCGCAGCATCGGCCGCGCCTGCGTTTTCACTGGACCGAATGCCGCGAACTGCTCAGCTTCGGGGTGCTCACGACCAGCTACATGCTCATCGCCGGCAGCATCCAGCGGGTCTTCACGCTGATGGTCGGGGGCTTTTTGGGCAGCGAGATCGCCGGCTACTTCAATCTGGCCTTCCGCAGTGTGGACGTGCTGCGCGATCTGTTCGCCAATGCCGTGTCGCAGGTGTCGCTCCCCCTGTTCTCGCGCCTGCAGGGTGATCGCCAGGCGCTCAAGTCGGCCTACGCCAGCGCGGTGCAGTTTTCGTGCGCGTTGATGTTCCCACTGTTCGCCGGCCTGGCGGTATGCACGACCGAAGTGGTGACGGTGGCGTTCGGTGAGCGCTGGCTGATCGCCAGCCCGATCTTTGCATTGATGGCGCTGCTGACGTTCCAGTTCTTTTCGCGCATGTTCGCCATGCCGGTGATGAATGCGGTGGGGCGTCCTTCGATGCCTCTGGTGGGCATCACGGTGCAATTGAGTTTCGTCGTGATAGGTATGTCGCTGTTCGGTCACCTCTCGATGTGGTGGGCGGCGGTGGCCTGGGCGGGGCGCGTCATGCTGAGTACGCCGGTGGATATGTTCATTCTGCGGCGTGCCACGGGCCTTGGTCTGGCCGATCAGTGGCGTGGTGTGCCGGGGGTGCTGCTGTGTGCGGTCGGTATGGGCGCGGCGGTTTACGGGGTGCAGCACATGCTGCTGGCGTGGCCGCCGGCTGAGCGCTTGCCGGCCATGGTGGCGACGGGGATGGTGGTGTATCCGGCGTTGCTGTGGGGGGTGGATCGCGCGTTGATGCGGCGGGTGGGGCGTTTTGTGGGGGATGTGGTGCGGCGGAAGACAGCTGCTGCGGCTGTTGGAGGTAGGGCTTAGGGCGGGGGTTGTTCGTGGGTGTTTGTTTCTGCTGAGGTGCGTTGGCCGGGACTCGCCCCGGCGGGCGAGTTACTTTCTTGTACGGACAAGAAAGCTAACCAAAGAAACCGCCCCCGCATCCCCGCCGCCTTCGGCGGTCCCCTGCGCTACTCGGCCAGCCAGGCGGCTGCGCAACTCGCCCTTTTTGTTCGCAA
>JASGFB010000117.1:0-13501 GCA_047605765.1 Rhodocyclaceae bacterium | reverse complement strand
GGCCTCGCTGAAGGTGCACACCACCCCCAGGCAACGCGCGCCCGTCAGGATGGGCACTCGATTGGCCACCAACTGACGGCCGCCAAAATCGAGCACCTCACCGAATTCCGGCGTGCGCTTGACGCGGATGGTGGGCGCGCGGGTGCCTGGAACGATGTGCGCAATCGGCTGGCCGATGGCGGCCTCGGCCGGGGTGTTGAGCAGGCTTGCAGCCGCGCGGTTGATGGTTTCGACGCGGTCGTTCTCGTCCGACACGATGACCCCCTCGGCAATGTTGTCGAGGACCGTCTGCAAACGCGCTGTGCGCCCGGCCAAGGTGCGCCTGACCTCCGCGACGTTGATCGCTTCGCGCAGCATTTCGTGGACCGAATGCTCCCCCGTTTCGAGCAGCACGCAGGCCAGGTCGGCCCGCGTGGCGAGGCGGACCGTCAATTGCCCGCCGACGATCAGCTCGGTTCCGTGCTGGCGCGCCACCCATAGCTGGCTGGACATTTCCTCCTGCGAATGAAAGACGTATTCGTCGATCCGCATGTCGAGCGCCTGCGCGATATCCGCCACGCCGCACAGATGGCTGCCGTAATTGAAGAAGGCGGCGTGCCCGATATGCCCGCGAAAGGGCTGCAAGGCCGCCAGCAGATCCAGTGCCGAGGTACGCAGTGCGATGACGGGGACCTCCCCCGCCATGGCGCGAACGTAGTCGGCGGTGCCACCACGGCTCAAGAACAGATCGGGGCTGTTTTTGAGCGCTTGCCGGGTGACTTCACGCGCTTCATCGAGGACGGCCTGCAGCGCAACGACTTCGCAGCGATAAGCAGGGGCCAGTGTGCGGACGATCGCGGTGAGCGTCGGATAGGGGGAGATTAAGGTGAACCTGAATGGCTGCGCGGACATCGCGCCATTCTAGGGGGTCGTTACCCTGCGTGGCCGGCCCTTGGGCAAAGGTTGAACGCGGCGATTGGGCACGTTGTCGGGTCCGGCGGGCAGCTCGCCCAACATCCAGCCATGATGGGCGGCGAAGCGGATGGCGTCGAGCTGACGCCCGGCCAGGCCGCCTTCGAGCTGCGCGCGATACGCCGCCTGGCGTTCGAAAGGGGTGTTGCCCAGCGCCCAGTACAGGGCGTGATCGGTGATCAGCGGGTCGGCGCCGAGCCCGACGTGGGCGCGGCAGCTCGACCACGAATAATGCGTGGCGTCCTGTACGAAGCCGGCCCGCACCGGATTCAATTCGATGTAGTTGTAGCAGGGCAGCAGGTAGTGGTTGGCATCGACGACGGTCGAGCGATAGCGCCCCTCCCACAGGGTGCCGCTGCGGCCATGGCGGTCATTGAAATAGCGCACGTAGCGCCGCCCCAGGCGCTGCATCATGGCGCCCGCCGCGCCCTCGCCCGTGGGGGTGACGAGCAGATGCACATGATTGGGCATCAGCACATAGGCGTGGATGGCCACGGCGGCTTCGCGCGCCGATTCGCGCAGATGCTGGCAGTACTGCGCGTAGTCGGTATCGTCGGCAAACACGCCGGCGCGATTGTTGCCACGCTGCAGAATCAGCTGCGGCATGCCCGGCACATACAGGCGGGGCAGACGGCTCACGGCGCGCCCCCCACGGTTACGCCGCGGCGCGGGCGCATCGGCGGGAGGGATCGTCGCTCGCTGTCCACGCGGCGGCGCCTCAGTCGACGGCGAACAGGCGTTGGTGTTCCTTCATGGCATACCGATCGGTCATGCCGGCAATGTAGTCGGCCACCGCGCGCGGCTTGTCTTCGCGCGCCCGCGCCTGATGCTGGGGGGGCAACAGACGCACATCGCTCATGAAGGCGCCGAACAGTTCGGCGATGATGCGCTTGGCCTTGGCCATTTCGCGCAGGACCAGGTAGTGCCAGTAGAGGTTCTCGCGCAGGAACTGCTTGAGCTGATGCTGCTCGCGGCGCATGTGCTCGGAGAAGGCCACCAGCGGGCCGGCGCGATGCACGTCGTCGAGCGTGGCGATGGCGCCCTGGCGAATGTTGTCCTCGGTGGTGGCGATGAGATCGAGCGCCAGCGCGTTGATCATGCGCCGCACGGTCTCGTGGATCAGCTTGCGGCCCGTCACGCCCGGGTATTGATCGCGTGCCTCGCGGCAGTGGCGGGCAAACACGTCGACCTGCTCGAGCTGTTCGAGCGAGATGATCTGCGCACGCAGGCCATCGTCGACGTCATGATTGTTGTAGGCGATCTCATCGGCCAGATTGCACAGTTGCGCTTCCAGCGAAGGCTGCTGCTTGTCGATGAAGCGGCGGCCCAGTTCGCCCAGTTCCACGGCATGCCTGGGCGAACAGTGCTTGAGGATGCCTTCGCGCGTCTCGTAGGTCAGGTTGAGACCATCGAACTGAGCGTAGTGATCTTCGAGCTGCTCGACCGTACGCAAGCTCTGCAGGTTGTGCTCGAACCCGCCGAATTCACGCATGCAGTCGTTGAGGGCATCCTGCCCGGCGTGTCCAAAAGGCGTATGGCCCAGATCGTGCGCCAGCGCGATGGCTTCGACGAGATCCTCATTGAGGGACAAGGCACGGGCCAGCGAACGGCCGATCTGCGCGACCTCGATGCTGTGAGTCAGACGCGTGCGGAACAGGTCGCCTTCATGATTGACGAAGACCTGCGTCTTGTATTCGAGGCGGCGGAAAGCGGTCGAGTGGATGATGCGATCGCGGTCGCGCTGGAATTCACCGCGCGAGGCGGGGCGCTCTTCGGCGTGGGCGCGCCCGCGGCTGTTGGCTTCGCTGACCGCGTAAGGTGCCAGCGTCAGGGCGGCGTTCATGCGATGCAGGCGGCAATCGCCGCTTCGATGTCGGCGCTGGCAGCACGATCACTGATGATCGCCTTGCCGATGCGTTCGAGCAGCACCAGGCGCAGCTTGCCGTCGGCGACCTTTTTGTCGTGCTGCATCAGTTCGACGTAACGCGCCACGCCCAGATCGGGGCCTGCCACCGGCAGGCCTGCCGCCACGAATACGGCCCGTACGCGGGCCACGTCGGCAGCACCGATGAAACCCATGCGCGCCGACAGTTCGGCCGCCATCACGGTGCCCGCCGCCACGGCTTCGCCGTGCAGCCACACGCCATAGCCCATGCCCGTCTCGATGGCGTGGCCGAAGGTATGGCCCAGGTTGAGCGTGGCCCGCTCGCCCTGCTCGGTCTCGTCAACCGCCACCACTTCGGCCTTGTTGCGGCAACTGCGCTCGACGGCGTAGGCCAGCGCTTCGGCGTCGCGTGCCAGCAGGGCGTCGATGTGCGATTCGCACCATTCGAGGAACGGCAGATCGCGGATCAGGCCATATTTGATGACCTCCGCCAGTCCGGCCTTGAGTTCGCGATCCGGCAGGGTATCGAGCGTGCCGATGTCGGCCAGCACCAGCCGCGGCTGGTAGAAGGCACCGATCATGTTCTTGCCGAGCGGATGGTTGATGGCGGTCTTGCCCCCCACCGACGAATCCACCTGCGACAACAGCGTCGTCGGCACCTGGATGAAGGGCACGCCACGCTGGTAGGTGGCGGCCGCAAAGCCGGCCATGTCGCCGATCACGCCGCCGCCCAGGGCGATGAGGGTGGTGGAACGCTCGCAACGCGCGCCCAGCAGGCCGTCGAAGATGAGGTTGAGCGTCTGCCAATCCTTGTGGGCCTCGCCATCCGGCAGCACGATCTCCGTCACCGCCACGCCCGCTTCGCGCAGGGCGCCGGCAAAAGGCGCCAGGTACAGCGGCGCCACGGTTTCGTTGGTGATGATGGCGACGCGCCGGGTCTTGAGATGGGCCAGCACGTGTTCGGGATGAGCCAGCAGATCGCGCCCGATATGGATCGGATAGGCGCGCTCACCCAGCGCTACATTGAGTGTACGCACAACTGCTCCCATTCTTTGAGGATGCGCGAGACGGCTGCGTGGGAATTGCTGCGTGAGCCGTCGACGATGATGTGAGCGATCTCGCGATACAGAGGATCGCGTTCGCCATGCAGGGCATTGAGCTTGCCCAGGGGATCGGGCACTTGCAGCAACGGACGGTTGGTGTCGTGGCGGGTCCGTTCCAGCAGCACGTGCGTCGGCACGTCCAGATACACCACCCAGCCGGTGCGTGCCAGCACCTCGCGGTTCTCCGGCCGCAACACGGCGCCCCCGCCGGTGGCCATCACGATGCCGATCTCGCCGGACAGCTCGGCGATGGTCTGCGACTCGCGGCGCCGGAAACCGGCTTCGCCCTCGAGTTCGAAGATGGTGGGAATGCGCACGCCCGTGCGTGCCTCGATCTCGTGATCCGAGTCGACAAAACGACGCCCCATGCGCCGGGCAAGTACGCGACCGATGGTCGTTTTGCCCGAGCCCATGAGGCCGACGAGATAGATGTTGTTGCGCTGTCCGTTCACGACAGCGATTCTAGCAGCCTGCAGCGGCTATGCCGCTGCAGGTAAAACGACATCAAGACACGTCAGGGCGCATCGACCAACGTGGCGCGAATATAGTTATCGCTATCCGGCGTCGTGACGATGACCGTGGTAGAGCCGTCAGTGATCGCCTCCCCTACCGGCGCGTTGTTACCAACGGTGTAGGCCACGATTCGATGGGTGCCGTGGGTCAATCCCGTTTTGCCGGTGTATTGAGCGGAGCACTGGCTATTCACAGTCAGGCATGCGCCGCTGGGCTGCCCCGCCAGATTCGTGGCCACCACGACGCCGGAGTAGCTGACGAAGTTGACAACGGTCCCATCGGCAACCGGGTTGCCCTTGATGTCACCCACCATCACGCTGAACGTGCAGGGATAGGTGCGATCACCCGTCTTGCCGCAGGTTGCGCTGGGATCCCAGGCCAGGAAGAACTTGGACTGATCGGGGCGGCTGCCGGTGATGACGATCTGGTCGTTGGAGTAATACTCCTTGGCCGGTGCGACAAAGAGTTTGCCGATGACATTGAAGGTCAGCGGCTGGCTGCCCGAATTGACCGTGACGCTTGCCAGGCCGTCGCTGTTGGACGTGACCGTGACATCGCTCGACGAGCCATTGGTGAGAATGCCGCCATTGCGCTTGGTCACCGTGAAAACGACTTGTGCGCCGGCAACCGGATTGTTTGCGACATCCAGCACCTTGAACTGCACGATGCTCTGCTCGGCGGCATTGTTGATGCCTTTGGTCGAGCCCGCGATGAACAGACGCGTCGTCGAGGCGCCCACATACTGCAGGTAGGATGGTGCGCCCGAGTTCCCGGAAGCACTCGTCGCATTGATGGCGTAGTTCGTGCTGGTTGATGTGGTGCCGGTAGAAGCCGTCACGGTAATGGCACCGCTGGCCGAAGGCGTCGTGGACGACAGGCTGATCGACGCTACCCCATTGACGTCCGTCAGTGCCTTGCCGGAACTCGGCGTCAGCTGAGAATTCGCCGCGTCATCCGTCTTGAACGTCACGACGGCGCCAGCAACGGCTTGTCCGCTCGCATTCTTGACGGTCGTGGACAGCTTGAAAGGCTTACCGTAGGCCAACGCAGTCGTGACCGGATCGACTTCCAGCGACGTCGCCGCGTCGATGGTCACCATCGAAATGGTGGCGGCCGTATTGGCCTCGGAACTGTTCGCGCTCGAACTCGAACTGGAACTCCCTGCCGATGACGACGATGAGCTGCCCCCGCAGCCACCGATCGACACGCAGGTGCCATTGCCCCCACCGCCCCCGCCACCACAGGCCGCCAGGATCAGCGGTGTCGCGGCCAGCAACGCCAATTTTTGCCACTTGTTCATTTTCAGTTTCTCTCCAATACAGGCCCAGCCATTCACTGCGCACAGCAGGACAGAAGTGTGAAGCCTGAACGACAAAAACGCGGGCACCCATTTGGGTAGCCCGCGTGTGGCGTCATGCCTCTGTCATTGCCGTGTCAGCGTGCCAGTGCCTGGTCCGTCACGATTCTAGGTGTTATGAAAACCAGCAATTCCGTCTTGTTGTCGGAGCGTTCGTTGTTGCGGAAGAACGCGCCGAGGTAAGGCACGTCGCCCAGCACAGGGATCTTGGTCGTGGTGTTGCCCACCGTTTGTTGGTAGATACCGCCGATGACCACCGTGCCGCCGTTTTCCACCAGCACGTCGGTCTTGACGTGCTTGGTGTCGATGGCGATACCCGAGCCGGTCGACAGCGAGGTGTTGGGCGTGTCCTTGTTGACGTCGAGCGACAGGAAGACCCGGCCATCCGGCGTGATCTGCGGACGCACCTTGAGCGCCAGGTTCGCCTTGCGGAACGACACGCTGGTGGCACCGGAGCTGGTGGCCTGCTGGTACGGGATTTCGGTGCCCTGTTCGATGAGGGCTTCGACCTGATCGGCCGTCATCACACGCGGACGCGATACCACCTTGCCCTTGCCGTCGGCTTCCAGCGCCGAGACTTCCATCGCCAGGTAGCGGGTCGCCGCCGAGTTCCACAGCACGAACGAGAGGGCCCCCGCCGCCGCGCCGCCGATGCTGGACGCCGGCAGATTCACCGCCATGCCATCGGTTGCCAGGTTCGGCTGGGTGTCGGTCAGGCCGGCCTGATAGGCCGTCGAGCCCAGACCGGCACCGATGGTGGTGCGCGGCGTGACCGTGCCGAACGACGTCGTGCCGGCGGTGGTGCCGCTGACCGAACCGAAGCCGAGACGCACACCGAGGTTACGGCTGAAGGTGTCGCTCGCTTCGACGATCTGGGCCTCGATCAGCACTTGACGCACCGGCACGTCGATTTCGGCGATGAGCGCGCGCAACTGGTTGAGCTGGCTGGCCACATCGGTCACGAAGATCTTGTTGGAGCGCTCATCTACCGCCACCGTGCCGCGCTTGGACAGCACGGTCTGGTCCTTGCCCTTGAGGAAGGCGGCCACCGTCTTGGCATTGTGGTAGTTGATCTGGAAGCTCTCGGTGCGCAGCGGTTCGAGCTCCTGGATCTGCGACTTGGATTCGAGCTCCAGCTTTTCGCGGGCGGCCAGCTCGTCACGCGGCGCGATCCAGATGACATTGCCATTCTTGCGCATGTCCAGGCCCTTGGCCTGCAGGATGATGTCCAGCGCCTGATCCCAGGGCACGTCCTTCAGGCGCAGCGTCACATTGCCCGTAACGCTGTCGCTGGTGATGATGTTGAAGTTGGTGAAGTCGGCGATCACCTGCAGCACCGAACGCACATCGATGTTCTGGAAATTGAGCGAGAGCTTTTCGCCGGCGTACTTCTGACGATTGTCGCCGCCCTGCACCAGCTTGCGCGAATCCTCCTGCACTGGCTTCACTTCCAGCACGAACTGGTTGTCACTCTGGTAGGCGTTGTGCTCCCACAGCCCCTTGGGGCTCACCACCAGACGCACCATGCCGCCTTGCTGGGTCGTGGTGACGGTGGTCACCGGCGTGGCGAAGTCGGTCACGTCGAGGCGACGGCGCAGCTTTTCCGGCAGGTTGGTCTTGAGGAAGTCGACGATCAGGTCGGTGCCCTGTTGGCGGATGTCGATGCCCGTGTTGGCGTCCGACAGATCGACGATGATGCGCGCCTCGCCGCCCGTGCCGCGGCGGAAGTTCAGATCGCGGATGGCGTGCTGATCGGGGCCGCCTTTCTGTTCGGCGAAGCGCGCCGTGGTGGTCGCCTCGGCCGACTTGGCCGCCGCCGTCGACAGGGTGATGAAGACGTCGCGGCCTTCCACCCGTGTGTCATAGGCGAGGGTGCGATTCAGATTGAGCACCAGGCGCGTGCGGTCGGCCACTTGCACCACATTGGCGCTGCGCACGTCCCCTTCGTTGAGGGTCTGCGCGTTGCGCCCCATGGCGTTGATGGTGGCGGGGAAATCGATCGCCACGCGCGAGGGGTTGGATACCGAGAAGCTGCCGAGCTGGCCCGTGAATGCCTGGCGCAGCGTCACCTTGACGATCACGTTGCCCCCTTGCTGGGTGGCACCGATCGATTCGATGGCGTTGCCCGCCGTGCTGGTGGCGGCAGCCGGAGCGTTCGGCGCTGTCTGCGCGAAGGCCGCCGGCCCGGCAAGCAGAATGACGCCCGCCGACAGACAGAGTGCGTACAGTCGTGTACCGATTTTCATTTCTTAGCCTCTTGCTCTTGCAGCTGCATCGTGCTGGCACGCTCGACCCAATCTCCGTTGGAGTCTTCGATCAATTCCCTGAGCGTGATTTCACCGTCGGTGATCTTGGTGACCACCCCGAAGTTCTGTCCCAGGTAGTTGCCCGCCCGGACCTGATAGATAGTTTTGTCGGCCTGCACCAGCGCCACCGGGCGCCCGTTGGACATCATCATCCCGACCATCTTGAGCGTCTCGATCGGATAGGCTTCGAGGGGCTCGCGGCGGCGGTTCATGTCCGGCCGGTTCTTGCCACCGGCGCGGCGCTCCGGCTCCAGCTTGTCGGCCGAGAACGGATCGGCCAGGCCGCCGTTGTCATAATCGACCACCGGAAAGGTCTTGATTTGCGGCAGCGCCGGCACACGGCCACGCATGCCGGCGGCCTGCTCGTTCATCCACTGCCGCAGGTCCTGGTGATCGTCATTGCTGCAGGCGGTCAGTGCCACGCACGTCATCACGATGAGCCATTTGAACTTCACGATCTCGCTCTCCCTGGCCATCACTTCTTCTGGCCTGCTTTGTCGCGACGCTGACGCGCTATCTCTTCTTCATCGAGATAGCGGTAGGTCACGGCATTGGCATCCATGGTCAGCTTGCCGCCGTTACCCATGGTGATGGCCATGTCCGACAGCGTGACGATGCGCGGCAGTTTGGCCACGTCGCTGGCGAAATTGCCCAGATCATCGTAGTTGCCCGTCACGCGCAGGGCGATGGGCAGTTCCGCATAAAAATCTCGCTGCGTTTCGACGCCCGGCTTCCACAACTCGAACTGCAGGCCACGACCACGGCCGGCCTGGTTGACGTCGACCAGCAGGGCTTCCATTTCCGACTTGTTGGGCAGTTGCTTGAGCAGCGCGCCGAACTCGCGATCGATATCGGCCAGTTGCTTGCGATATTCATCCAGATTGACGGCCTGGCGCTTTTTGTTGACCCACTCTTCGCGCAATTGGATTTCTTCCGCGCGACGCGTGTCGAGGGTTTCCAGCTGCCCACGCCACAGGCCCCACCAGGCGCCAGCCACCACCAGTACGAAGATCGCCAGCAGGGTGACCACGCGCGGCGCCAGCGGCCACAGCCCGGGGTCGTTCATGTCCAGCTGGCGGAAGTCATCCGCCAGGCGACTCCATTGGATTGTCGGAATGCGTTTGGGGGACGGCGCTTTCACGATTTCTTCTCCGTCTTTGCGGCATTGGCGTTATCCACGGGGGCACGCTCGATACTGACGTCGAGATTGAAATCGCCCACCCGACGGCCGCGCACATCGACGGCCTTGATCTCGATGAGCACCGGGTTTTCCAGCACCGGCGAGGAATCGAGGTTGCGCATCAGTTGCGAGACCCGCGCGTTGGATTGCGCAAAGCCCTGGATGTTGATCTTCAGGCCGCGTTGCTTGATGGCACGGATGTACACCCCTTCCGGCGTCTGGCGAATCAGCTCGTTGAACACATGTACGGTC
Organism: Rhodocyclaceae bacterium; assembly: GCA_047605765.1. GTDB lineage: Bacteria > Pseudomonadota > Gammaproteobacteria > Burkholderiales > Rhodocyclaceae > JBGVSA01. The sequence continues at coordinate 3,954 of JASGFB010000117.1, read as the reverse complement.
TCGGCGCGATTGCTCTGCAGCGACTCGATGACCTGCTTGCGGGCCAGCAGGGCCTGGGTCTGTTCGCGCAGACGGCTGATCTCGGCGATTTCCTTGTCGAGCGAGGCGATCTCGCGGCGCAGGAAGTCATTGGTCGACACCTGATCTTCGATGGCGCGATCAATGAAGGTGTAGCCGACAAAGGCGATCAGCCCACCCAGGATCGCTACCAGACCGATCAGGGTGTAGAACTGCTGGCGCCGCTCCTTGCGCGCTTCTTCGCGATGCGGCAACAGGTTGATGCGAATCATGCCTCGAACCTCCGCAGGGCCAGGCCGCAGGCCACCATCAGGGCAGGCGCCTCGGCGGCCAGATTCTTCGGCCGGATGCGTTGTGACAACGCCATGCCGACAAAGGGATTGGCGATCTGGGTGGACACCTGCGTGCGGCTGGCCACCACCTGATCAAGCCCCGGAATCACGGCAGCGCCGCCCGACAGCAGGATCAGATCGACCTGGTTGTATTGCGTGGATGTAAAGAAGAACTGCAGGGCACGCGACACTTCCAGCCCGAGGCTGTCCATGAACGGTCGCAGCAATTCACTCTCGTAGTTATCGGGCAGGCTGCCGGCGCGCTTGCCGGCCTCGGCTTCTTCCAGGCTCATGCCATAGTTGCGCATGATGTCCTGGGTGAGCTGGCTGCCACCAAAGGGTTGCTCGCGCGAATACAGCACCACCTCGTCGCGCAGGATCGAAACCTTCATGCTGTGGGCGCCCACATCGATGACGGCGATGATCTTGCCGGCCCCGTTTTCGGGCAGGCGGCGGCGGATCAGGTCGAAAGCGGCCTGGGCGGCGAAGGATTCGACATCCATCACCACGGCCTTGAGACCGGCTGATTCAGCGGCGGCCACGCGATCTTCGACCTTTTCCTTGCGTGAGGCGGCAATCAGGACTTCCACCTCGTCATCGGACCCAGGCAGCGGGCCGAGTACCTGGTAGTCCAGGTTCACTTCTTCGATGGCGAAGGGGATGTACTGATTGGCTTCCGACTCGACGGAGATCTCCATGTCCAGCTCGCGCAGGCCAGCCGGCAGGGTGATCTTCTTGGTGATGACGGCGGCGGCGGGCAGCGCCAGCGCGACCTGGCGGGTATTGGTGCCGAGCCGCTTCCACGCCTTGCGGATGCTGTCGGCAACCACCTCCAGGCTGGCGATGTTGCCATCCGTCACGGCGTCACGCGGCAAGGGCTCGATGGTGTAACGTTCGAGGCGGTATTGATTGGCTCCCGCCTCGGACAACTCAACCATTTTGACCGCCGTTGAAGAGATATCCAGCCCGAGCAAGGGCTTGGCTCTTCCTCCCAGCAGGGCAGACAAATCTCTCACGATGGCGTTGTCCTCGAAATGACCCGAAAATTCAGTACGTTGGGGCGCACTAGCAATAAGTTACATTAAATGCTATCAGCAATTTCTTACTTTAGTAGGTCTAACGACGCCGAACGGTCGATCTCCCACCCCCGAGGGGCAAGACAGCCCGCCTATAATCGCGTCTCCACCCCAAAGGGTCTGTAGTAATGCAAAAACGCTGGTTTACCCTGACGCTGGCCGTGCTGTTCGGCCTCGCCCTGCTCGGTATCGCTTCGCTTGGCATCGCCGCGGCCTTTGCCTGGCCGAAGCTGCCCACGCTTGAGGCGCTCACCGATTACAAACCCCGCATCCCGCTGCGCATCTACACCGCAGACGGCGCGCTGATCGCCGAATACGGCGAAGAGCGGCGCACCTACGCGCCCATCGCCCAAGTGCCCAAAGTCGTGCAGGCCGCCATCGTTTCGGCCGAAGACGATCACTTCTTCGAGCATCGGGGCGTTGATTTTGCCGGTCTTACACGCGCCACATTGGCCAACCTGCTAGGCGGCGCTCGTCGCCAGGGCGGCAGCACCATCACCATGCAAGTGGCCCGCAACTTCTATCTGTCACGCGAAAAGACACTCAGCCGCAAGCTGTACGAAATCCTGCTGGCGATGAAGATCGAGAAGAACCTCAGCAAGGAACAGATCCTCGAGGTCTACATCAACCAGATCTACCTGGGCCAGCGCGCCTACGGTTTCGCCGCCGCCGCTCAGACCTATTACGGCAAGCCGCTGGCCGAATTGACGGTCGGCGAAGCCGCCATGCTGGCGGGCCTGCCCAAGGCGCCCTCCGCCTACAACCCGGTGGCCAACCCGCCGCGCGCCAAGCTGCGCCAGCAATACGTGCTGCGGCGCATGCGCGAGCTGGGCTACATCGACGACGCCACCTATACCGCCGCCAACGCCGAGCCGATCAGGCTGGCCATCGGCAAGGCCGCCGCGGCTTCCAGCGTGACGCCGGCCGTGCATGCCGAATTCGTCGCCGAAATGGCCCGCCAGATGGCCGTCGATCAATTCAAGGACGAAGCCTATACACGCGGCATCAAGGTCATCACCACCATCACCCGCGCCGACCAGGAAGCGGCCTACAGCGCCTTGCGGCGCGGCGTCATCGACTATGAACGACGCCACGGCTATCGCGGCGCCGAAGGCTACGTCGACCTCAAGGACATCACGGCCGACCAGGTCGAAGCCCTCGAAGACCTGATCGAACCCTATGCCGATCAGGACGAACTGAAGGCCGCCATCGTGCTGGACGCATCACCGCGCCAGATCCGCGCCTACCTGCGCGGCGGCGAGGTCGTCACGCTGACCGGCGACGCGGTGCGCTTTGCCGCCGCCATGCTGGCCGACAATGCGCCGCAGCAGAAAAAGCTGCGCGCCGGCGCCATCATTCGTCTCATCAAGACAGCCAAGGGCTGGGCCATCACCCAACCGCCGGAAGTCGAAGGCGCCTTCATTTCGCTCGACCCCGCCACCGGCGCGGTGCGCTCGCTGGTAGGCGGCTTCGACTTCAACCGCAGCAAGTTCAACCACGTCACCCAGGCCTGGCGCCAACCGGGTTCCAGTTTCAAACCCTTCATCTATTCGGCGGCGCTCGAAAAGGGCTATTCGCCCTCCAGCGTCTTTGATGACGCACCGCTGTCGTTCTCGTCGGGCACCACCGGCAGCCAGCCGTGGACGCCGCAGAACATCGACGGCAAGTACGAAGGCCCGATGACGTTGCGCTCGGCGCTGGCCAAATCGAAAAACGTGGTGGCCATCCGCCTGCTGCAGGCCATCGGCACGCAGTACGCGCAGGACTACGTCACCAGCCGTTTCGGCTTCGACAAGGCGCGCCAGCCGCCCTATCTCACCATGGCGCTGGGCGCCGGCTCGGTGACGCCCTGGCAGATGGCCCAGGCCTATTCCACCTTCGCCAATGGGGGCTACCGCATCCAGCCCTTCATCGTGCGCGAGATCCGTGACGAGACCGACCGTGTCGTGGCCCGCGTCGATCCGCCGGTGGCCGGCGAAGCGGCCGAACGCATGCTCGATCCCCGCAACGCCTTCCTGATGGATTCGATGCTCAAGGACGTGGTGCGGCGCGGCACGGCCGGCAAGGCCAATGCCCTGGGCCGCTATGACCTGGCCGGCAAGACCGGGACCACCAATGACTATGTAGACGCTTGGTTCTGCGGCTACCAGCCCTCGTTGGTGGCGGTGGCCTGGATCGGCTTCGATCAGCCGCGCAAACTGGGCTCGGGCGAGACCGGCAGCGGCCTGGCCCTGCCGGTATGGATCAACTACATGTCGAAGGCCCTGGCCAATGTGCCGCAACAAAGCGCACCACCGCTGCCGGCCGGCCTGATCGCAGTGCGCCCGCAAGGCGCGACGCAGGACGATTTCATGTACGAAGAGTTCGTGCCGCCGGCCCCGCCGCCCGACGCCTCGGCGCCGGCAGCCACGCCCGAGGGTGCTTCGGCGCCCGTCGGCGGGCCGGCGCAGCAGCACGCACCATGGATGACCGAGTGATTCCACTGGCGGCCCGCCCCCTGCGGGTCGCCGCGCGGCGCCTCATCGGCG
>JASGFB010000116.1:0-13654 GCA_047605765.1 Rhodocyclaceae bacterium | reverse complement strand
GCGCGCCCTCGGCGGCCGGCGGCAGCGGCGCCACCGAGGTCTCGCCGCCGGGTGTCGGCGCCGGCGCAGCGTTGACCACGTGCTGGTACAGGTCGAGCGAGCTGACGGTACCGTCGGCGAACACCAGTTGATCAGTGGTGACGGCGTTGTTGGTGCGCGCGAGCGTGACGCTCTCCGCCGTGGCACCGGCGCCGCGCGTGAGCGTGAGATTCACCCCCGATACGCTGACCGCATAGTCGGCATAGTTGCCTTCCAGATACAGCTTGTCGGCGCCGGCGCCGCTGGCGGTGAAATCGAAACTGATGCCGGGGCGCACGAACACCGCATCGACGCTGCTCGATCCGACATAGGCGATGGTCTGCCCGGCCAGGGTCAGGCTACCGTACGACAGGTCGAGGTCCAGAAAATTGGCACCCGATGACGACGTGATGAAGTACTTGCTGGTGGTAGCCATGATGATGTCCTTGCAGCATTGGGTGGGAATGCTCAGCCCGTCGCGCGGGCCTTATGTGGCGGTACATGGGCCGTCCTGCGTGTTGTCGTCCGCCGGCCGGGCGGTCATCGTCGGGGTGGCGGTGCGATGAGGCGGGCGCACGCCGCCGCGCTGGCCGGCTCGCCGTCGAATGACGCCGAGCCGGCCATGCCGATGGCATGGCGTCCGCAAGTGTCCATCACGCCTGGCCCGCGTCGGTCAGCCGGTGACCAGCGGCGCCGTGCCCAGGTACTGCTGCATCGCCTGCAGATCGTTGTAACCCGCCGTCGACCCTTGCAGGGTCAGCTCAAGCCAGCCGCCCAGGTTGCCCTCCCAACCGTTGAACTGCACCGTCGTCGGTGCTTGCCCGGCATGGTTGAAGATGGTCTGCGACAGGTCGTTGGCGGTGGCCGGGTTGTGCGTCTGGTCGTCGATGTACACGCGGTCGTCCGACCCGAAATTCGAGAACGCCACCCAGAACGCCGCGCCATTGGGCCCGACGCCGTCATAGCCGGTGTTGAGGTCGGCCCCGGCCGGGTCGTCGTCCTTGAAGACGAACGAATAGCTGCCGGTGCCCGCGTCGACCGACACCGGGTTGCTCGGCTGGCTGCCGATGTTCTCGATGTCGAGCCACTTGTAGCCCTGCACCAGGTGGCCCTGGGCGTCCATGTAAACCGACTGCACCGCGTTGGCCAATGACGTCGTGCCGGGCGTCACGGTGGAAAAATCCATCGCTCTCACATCCGCCACGGCCAGGCTGGGTTGCCCGGTGAGCAGGCCGACGAAGGCGCCGTCGTCGATTTCGATGTGGTAGTTGTTGGCCAGATCCAGATCGATCAGCGGATTGAGGGTGATGGTGCCGCCCGATATCTGGACCTGGGCCGAATCGGTGGTGGCGATCCAGTAGGTGTAGTTGTCGTTCTCGCCACGGAAGCCCGCACCGCCTTCGGAGACGATGCGGATGAACTTGCCCGCCACCGCGCTGACCGCCTCGGACGACTGCAGCACGATGTCCGAACGCACGTCGAAATTGGTCACCTCGGCGTTGACGAAGGCGCTGGTGATGGTCGGCGCGCTCACCACCGACATCGAGAAGTTGTCGCTGACGCTGAGGCCCCCGCCATCGGTGGCGGTGACCACCACATCCAGTACGCCGGTGTTGCTGGCCGGCGGCGTGCCGCTGAAGGTGCCGGTGGCGGCATCGAAAGTGAGCCACGACGGCAACGCCCCGCCGCCGGCCAGCGCGACCGTATAGGTGAGCGTGCTGTTGGGGCCGGCGCCATCCGGGTCGACGAAGCTGCCCGCCGGCAGGGTGAAGCTGAACGGCTGGTCGGTCGGCGCGATCTGGTCGGCCAGGGGCGTGGCCACCGTGGGCGCTTCGTTGAGGTCGTTGATGTTCACCGACAATTGCTGGCTGCTGCTCAGGCCGCCGCCGTCGGTGGCCACCACGTTCACGGTGTACGTGGTCTGCGCTTCGTAGTTCGGTGAGCCGATGAAACTCACCGCGCCGGTGATGGCGTCGATGCTGAAAGCGGCGGCGTCGGCGCCGGTCAGCGAATAGCTCAGCGCGTTGTAGGGCGCAGTCAGGTTGTTGTCGGTGGCGTGGGCGGTGTAGATGACGCTGCCGGCCGCGACGTTTTCATTGGCCTGAGTGGCCGCCGTCGGCTGGGCGAAGCTCGGCGCCAGGTTGACGTCGTCGAGCGCGCTCAACTGGCTGGGCGACAGGCCGGTAAGCGCACTGGGCGGCAGGCCGGCCACCTGCTCCGCCGTAAAGGCGTGCAACTGGGTATCGGTCAGGCTCGCCAACTGGTCGGCCGTCAGCGCGCCGACGCCTGCCAGGCTGATGGCGGGGATCTGCGTATCGGACAACTGATCCAGTTGCGCCGGTGTCAGGGCGGCGGTCTGCGGCCCCGTCAAGGCGCCCAGTTGCTCGGGCGTCAGGCTGGCGACGACGGCATCCGACAGTTCGCCCACCACCGCCGGCGACAGCGCCGCAAACTCGTTGGCATCGAGGGTGGCGACTTGCTGCACGGTCAGAGCGCCGCCCTGGTCGGCGGTGAGCCCGCCGAGCTGCGCCGGTGTGAACACCTCGAAGCTTGAGGTCGGCAGGTTCTCGATGACCTCCGGCGTCAGTCCGCCGACAGCGGCCGGCGACAAGGCCGCCAGCGTTTCGGGCTGCAAGGCGTTGACCACGGCCGACGACAGCGCGGCGGTCTGCTGCGGCGTCAACGCGGCAGTCTGCGCATCGCTCAGCGAATCGAGGGTGGCAGCGTCGAAGGTGGCAATGACACTGGGATTGATGGCGCCGATCTGCGCCGGCGGCATGGTCTCGATGTTCTCGAGGATCGGGTCGAGTTGCTCGGGCGTGAGCACGGCGATCTGCTCGGGCGCCAGCGAGTTCTTCTGATCCGGCGTGAGCACGGCGATCTCTTCCGGCGTCAGCACCTGGATGGCGCTCGGCGGGATATGCGCCAGCGTGTCGGGATCGAGGGCAACCAGTTGCCCCGGCGTCAGCGCCGCCACCTGCTCACCGGTCAGCACGCCGCCCTGGGCCGGCGTCAGTGCGCCCACCTGTTCGGGCGTGAGCACGGCAACCTGGGCCGGCGTGAGGGCTTCGATGGCAGCCGGCGGCAGCGCCGCCAGGGTATCCGGATCGATGGCCACCACCTGGGTCGGCGTCAGCGCGGCGATCTGCTCGCCAGTCAGCACGGCCCCTTGCGCCGGTGTCAGGGCACCGACCTGTTGCGGGGTCAGCGCCGCCACCTGGGTGGGCGTGAGCGCCTGCACGGCGGCGGGCGGCAAAGCCGCCAGGGTGTCGGGATCGAGGGCCACCACCTGGGCCGGCGTCAGCGCCGCCACCTGACCGGGGGTCAGCGCCGCGCCCTGCTCCGGCGTCAGTGCAGCAATCTGCTCGGTACCGAGCGCCTGAAACGCGGCCGCCGGAATGGCGCCGACGGTGGCCGGCTCCAGCGCGGTGAGCTGGCCCGGCGTCATGGCGGCGACCTGCCCACTGGTGAATGCCGCGCCCTGCTCGGGCGTGATGGCCGCGATCTGGGCCGGCGTCATGGCCTGGATGGCGGCTGGCGTCAGCGCACCGAAGGTGGCATCGTCCAGGGCCGCTACCTGCCCCGGCGTGAAGGCTGCCACCTGGCCGGCTGTCAGCACCGCGCCTTGCGCCGGCGTCAGTGCCGCCACCTGCTCGGGCGTGATGGCCGCGATCTGGGCCGGCGTCATGGCCTGGATGGCGGCTGGCGTCAGCGCACCGAAGGTGGCATCGTCCAGGGCCGCTACCTGCCCCGGCGTGAAGGCTGCCACCTGGCCGGCCGTCAGCACCGCGCCTTGCGCCGGCGTCAGTGCCGCCACCTGCTCGGTCGACAGACCCGCCAGGGTAGTGGGCGCGATGCCCGGCAGCGCCGCCGGATTGAGGGCGGCGATCTGCGCGGCACTGAGCGATTGCAGGCTGGCCGCCGGCATGGCGGCCAATTGCGCCTGCGTGAACGCACCGACCTGGGCGGCGTTCAAGGTCGCCAGTTGCGCCGGGGTCCAGGCCGCCACCACGCTCGGATCGAGCGCGGCGATCTGCTCCGGGGTCAGGCTCGACGGATCGCTGGGCCCACCGGGAGGCGGCGTACCACCGCCATCCCCGCCGCCGCCGTCACCCCCCGAGGCCGCCGCAATGGCCACGCCGCCCACCGCCACGGCACCGAGAATGGCCCACGGCGAAACGCGCCCGCCGAAGGGGCTGTCGGATGAACCCACCGTGGCGCTCGGCGCCCCCGAACTCGGCGAGGCCGTCGCATCGCTGGCCGCGCCGGCCGGCGTGTCGGTCGTCTCGGTGGTGGTGGCCTGCGCCAGGATGATGTTCTCACCCTGGCCGGCGTCGTCCGCCGCGGCCTGGTCATCGGCGACGACAGTGCCGTCATCGAGCGTGGCCTGCCCCTGGCGCAGGCGCTTCTTGCGCAGTTCCTCTTCCGTCAGGCGGCTCTTGGTGAGCGCCTGCTCGTCGGCGTTGACGGCCTCGGCGGCGGCCTGCTGTCGCAGCGCCTTGTCCTTGGCAGTGCGGGCGGCGGTCTGCGCGTGCGTCTGCGGCTGCGCAACCTTGACAGCCTGCGCGGGCTCCACGGCAGGGACAGGCTTGGCGGTCGCGGCGGGTGAAGCATCGTTCTTGGCCATGGCAGCTCCTTCTTAGCGGGGGACGACAACAAGAGCGCGGCACCCGTGGTGCGCGCCGGCATCGGGATGGGAGACTCGTTCAACGCTCACCGAGGGCTCCCGAGAAGGTCTTGGTGATCGGTTTGGTCAGATAGCGGAAGACCGAATGGGCCCCCGTGCGGATATCGATCTGCGCGGTCATGCCCGGCAGCACTTCGATCGGTGGGCGCCCACCCGGACCGACGCGCTTGTCGGGCAAGGGGCTGAGGGCCACCTGGACGCGGTAATAGATGTTCTCGCCGTTGCGCGTCTCGTCGGTCAGCGCGTCGGCGCTGATGTAGCGGACCTTGCCCGGCAGCGTGCCGTAGATGCTGTAGTCGAAGGCGTCGAGCTTGACGGTGGCCGGCAGGCCGAGACGGATGTCGGCGATGTCGGAGGGCTTGAATTTGCCCTCTACGATCAGTTCGCTGTCGGTGGGGGTCAGCTCCATGACAACGTCGCCCGCCTTGACGCGTCCGCCCAGCGTGGTGATGCGGATGTTGCGCACGATGGCGCGGGTGGGCGCGCGCAACTGGGTACGTTCCTGAGTGGTCTTGCGGTCGGTGAGCACCTGTTCCTGCGTGGCCAGGTCTTCTTCGGCCTTGGTCATTTCGGCCTGCGCGTCCTGCAGGTATTTGTTGCGGCGATTGGTGATCTGGCCGGAAATCTCCGCCACCGCTTTCTGCAGGCGGATGATTTCGACGCGCGAGATATCCCCCGACTCGAGCAAGGGCTGGCTCATCGACAGTTCTTCATTGGTCGCGTCCAGCATCGCCTGCAAGGCGCGCGTCTCTTCCAGGACAGCGCGGCGGCGGCGCTGGAACAGATCGGTCTGATTGCGCATGAAGGACGGAAAGGCCTGCACCTCTTTGGGGAACACCAGCGGCCGGTCCAGCACCTCGGCATGCAGGCGCGCCAGCGTGGCCTTCAGTGCGGCGACCTTGGCCAGGCTGTCGCTGAGGGCGGCCTGGCTCTGATCCTGTTCCAGGGTCACCAGCACATCGCCGGGCCCCACGTGGGCGCCCTCGCTCACCTTGAATTCGGCGATGACGCCATCGGTGGCCGCCTGCACCAGTTGGGTACGCGCGCTGGCGATCACCTGCCCGCTGCTGCGGGAGATCTGTTCGACCTTGAAGTACAGGCTCCACATGAAAAAGGCGCCGATGACGACGATCAACAGGGCAACGACCGTGACGGCCGGCCCCACCGTCAGGCGGTGAGCGTTTTTCTTGCTCATGCGACGACCTCCAGATGTCCGGCCGGCTTGCCGCCGTCACCGGCCGCGCCGACCGGGCGGATACGGGTGATCTGCTGGAGCACCTGATCGCGCGGACCATCCAGCGCCACGCCGTCGGGGCGCAGGATGAGCAGGCGCTCCACCAGTTGCAGCAGCGCCGGCTTGTGGGTGACCAGCACCAGGGTGTCGGAGGGCTGCATCACGCTGCGCAGCACGCTCATGATGCGTTGTTCGATGGCGTCGTCCATCGAGGCGGTCGGCTCGTCGAGCAGCCATACGTCGGGCTCGATGAGCACCAGCCGGGTAAGTGCCAGCAACTGGCGCTGGCCGCCGGAGAGCCCGCCACCGCCTTCGGTGATGGGCATCTCGAAGCCCTGCCGATGACCGCTCACGATGCTGGCCAGGCCGGTCAGTTCGCAGGCGGCGATCATCTGCTCTTCGCTCTTGCCGACCACGCCCAGCATGAGGTTGTCGCGCAGCGTGCCGGAGAACAGGCGTACGTCCTGCGGCAGATAACCGATACGGTCGCTCAGGTGGCTGCGTGAGATGTGCTGGAGGTCGACACCATCGAGCAGCACGCTGCCCTCGGTCGGCCGGTACAGACCCGACAGCAGGCGCAGCAGCGTGCTCTTGCCCGACCCCACCGTCCCCAGCACGCCGACCTTCTCGCCGGCCTCGATGCGCAGCGCCGGCAGTTGCAGCGCAATCGGCGCCTGCTTGGCATAGGCGTGCTTGACGTCCTGCACGGTGATGGCGCCGTCGATGCGGCTGATGGCCAGCGGCCGCGCCACCTCGTGGTTGTCCTGCTCGAGTTTGAAAACATGGGCGATGCTGGTCATCGCCGAGCTGGCGTTGGCCCATTGCACCATCAGGCCCGGCAGCATGCCGACCGGCGTCAGCACGCGGCCGGACAGGATCGAACAGGCGATGATGCCGCCGGAGGTGAGCGAGGTGGTGGTCGAGGCCACATAGGCACCGATGCCCACCAACAGCACGTAGCTGGCCTGCTGCAGGAAGGCGGCGTAGTAGCCGGCGGCCTCCCCCAGGTGCCGCAGTTGCATGTCCTGCTCGATGTTCTCGCGGCTCAGTTCGTTCCAGCGCGACAGGAAGCGCCAGCCCGACCCGCTGGCCTTGATGGCCTCGGCGCCTTCGACGGCTTCCACCAGCAGACCGAGCTTGCGGTGCGAGGCGGCCATGCCCGAGCGCGCATGCCGCTGCATGGCCCCCTTGTAGACAAAGCCCACCGTCAGCGCGAGCACGAAGAACACCAGCGGCACGCCCGCCACCAGCGGCCCGCCGATGGCCCAGATGACGAGCAGGAAGAGCAGCGCGAAAGGCGTGTCCACCAATAGATACAGCGTCACCGACGAGGCGAACGAGCGGATCATCTCGTAGCTGCGCAGTTGCCCCGACAGCGTGCCCACGCTGCGCGGCAACTGGTCCATGCGCACGCGCAGCAGGCGCTCGAAGATGCTGTGCGACAGCCCCTGGTCCATGGCGCGGATGGCATGGTCGAGGATCGACGCACGGGCGAACTTGCCGACCAGCTCCAGCATGATGCTCAGCCCCACGCCGAGCGTCAGCGCGTACAGCGTCGCCAGCCCCTGGGTGGGGATCACCCGGTCGTAGATCTGCATGCTGTAGAGCGACGTCATCAGCGCCAGCACGTTGATCACCACCGACGCGACGGCAGCGTAGACAAAGTAACGGCGGTTCTTGCCGAGGGCATCGCGAAACAGCTCGCGGGCAGTCACGTATAGCCCGCGGCGATCGGTATGCAGCACGCCCACCTCGACATAGGTGGCACCGGCCGGCAACACCGCAACATGTCGTACCCCGTCCGCATCCTCCAGCACCCAGCCGCCGGATGGCGTACGCTGATGCAGGATGAAGGCGCCGGCATCGCCATGCACACCCGCCACCGGCAGGATCGAAGCTTCCACCTCGTCCATCCACAGCGGATTGCGCACGCCCAGCGACACCAGCAGATAGTCGAGCGCCGAGGCCAGCGCAAACTGCCGCTCTGCCGGTTCGCCGTCATCGCTGGCTTCCAGCAGGCGCGCCAGTTCGTCGACGGCGTGCGCCGACAGCGGGCGCAGTTCGCCCACCAGTTCCGGCAGCCGCCGCCCCAGCCATTGCACGCTGGAAGTAATTGAACGTTTGTCCGTCATAACGCGAAACCCTCGTTGGCCCACACCCGCACACCCGCCTGCACGGCGAGCCGGTAATAGGCGCCGATGGCGACCGACTGCGCCTCGGCTTCAGCGAACTCAGCTTGCGTCACTTCGCGCGCCGAGTTCACCAGGTCGATCCAACTGCGTCGTCCGGCGATGAACAGGCGCCGATTCGATTCGAGCGCACCCTGGGCCGCCTGGCGCGCATCCGACAACGGCGGCATGCGATCGCGCGCGGCGACAAAATCGCGCCAGTCGTTGTCGACCCGATCGGAGATTTCACGGCGCGTGGTTTCGAGCGCCTGGCCAGCGGCGTAGGCGCGTTGGCGGGCGGCATCGATCTGCGGGATCACCGACAGGCCGGCGCCGAGCGTGTACTGGAGCGACAGATAAATGCGTTCGCCGGGCAACGCCGAGCCTTCGTACTGGCCGAACTGGCGCTCGGCCCGCACCGACAGCACGGGCTGCAGCGCCGAGCGCGCCCGGTCGACGTCGATCTCGGCCAGGCGCGCATCCAGTTCGATCATCTGGATCTGCGCGTTGTCGTCCAGCGCCCGCGCCACCAACGCATCGCGACTGCTGATCGATTCCTGCGCCGGCAGGACGATGTCGATGTCGGTGGCCGCCAGCGGACGGCCGACGGCCTGGCCGAGCTGATTCAGCGCGGTGTTCTCGGCGGCGCGGAACAGTTCCAGATCGGAGTGCGCCTGCCCCTGGCGGGCACGGATCAGGTTCATGTCGGACTGCGCCGAGACGGCCGCTTCGGTGCGCCGCTCGATCATGTGCGCCAGATCGGTGAGCGTATCGATGGCCCGCTCCTGCGAGCGGCGCCGCAGCATATTGAAGACGTAGGACTGGGCCATCGTCGCCACACGCATCGCCAGCGTGAGCTGGGCGACCTCGATCTCCTTCTGCGAGCGCAGTTCGCGCACCTCGCTGAAGCGCAGGTCGGCCGTCAGCTTGCCGCCGGTCCACAACGGTTGCGTCAGGCGCACGATCACAGCCACGTCACCGGAGGTGCCGTCGGTCTGCACAGAAGGGGTGGGCCAGAACTGCATGCGTGCAGCCTCGGTGCCGCGCTGGGCGGCTTTCAGTCCGTACTCGGCCTGGGTCACGCTGGGGTGGCTGGTCACGGCCGCCCGCAGCAGTTCCCACATCGGCATCGCGCCAGGCGCGGCGTATCCCGTCGTACAGCACATGCCCATGCACAGAATCGTCAGGGAGCGCGCCCATCGGGCCCGGCTCCGCTTTCCGCGTAAACTCATGGTTACCGCGCCTCCCAGGACATGACTTCGATCATGTTGAAGTGCGCGCCAGCGCTGGCGTGGGGGTAACGATATGTCCTTGCGAGGAGCACGTCGGGGGTTCTCACGAAACGACCGGTTTGCCGATTGAAGTCTTCCTTTTGGGGACTCAAGCGCCAAACGAGGCGGCGCGACAGCATCGGACGAGCATGCCAATCGGCTGCGCGCGGTCGCGCGACGACATGCTCCGAGGCGCCATCGGCCGCGCGCCGAGCGGGGTGACGGACGCACGCGCCGCCATGCACCGGGCATGCGTGCGGCGGGATCGCATCATGGGATGGGTGAAGCGCGCCGAAGCTTCGGCGACGTCAGCTCGGGCGGCGTGGCGCCGCCGTCATGGAAATTTCCGGCCTACGGAAACCTATGCAGATCGAATTCAAAGGCATGCTCGTCCTGGCTGCGCACCACGTACATCAGCGCCCCCGGCAGTCCTTCCTGCTCACGCATCATGCGCAGCGCCGAGGCCAGGTAGTCGTTGTTGTCGGTGCGGCGTGGCTGCGGCGTCAGATTGCGGCCGGCTACGCGCACGCCTTCGACACCGAACTCGAAATGGATCTCGACGTGGCTGCCGCGCCCCGGCATCCAGGTCTTGAGGATGGCCGGCAACAGCCTCGCCAGGGGCGGGCTGCAGGCGCGATCGGGCGCGCCGCCCGAGTGCGACAGGCGCAGATCGAGCCCCTGCAGGGCGGCGCTCAGACGCAGCACCGCTTCGCAGCGCTGCCAGTGGCAGTTATCTCCGCACTGACAAGGCTGGCCGCGGGCGATGCCGTATTCCGACTTGATGTAGTCGGACAGCAGCAGCACAACGGCGGATTCGCGCCCGCTCGCTTGGTAGGTTTCCAGATTGACGAAGCTGAGGGCGTTGAGGATCAGATGAAAATCGAACTGGCAATGGACGTCATTCGTCAAGGCTTACCCCTGGTTGATCCGCTTGAGATCGCGTTGCCGGCCGGCGAGCGCGCCGCCCGGCTCATTGCAGCGCTGGCGCGCCAACGCCGCAGCGCCCGGCCAACAGCCCCTGCAGGGCATCGCGCAGGGCACTCGTCGAAAAAGGCTTGTCGACAAAGACACTGTTGCGGTCGATGGCGGCCAGGCTCAGGCGCAGGTCGAGATCGCCGCTGATCAGCACCACCGGAATGGTGTCGTCGCCGAAGCGACGCCGCAACTGGCGCACTGCGTCGAGGCCGGATTGTCCGTCTTCCAACCAATAGTCGACGATCAACACATCGGGGCCGCGTGCGAGCGTGTCGCAGACCTGCTCCAGCTCGGCGGCGGAATGCGTTTCGAGGGGCGTGCCGCCCCAGGCTTCGATGATGCCGCACAGGCATTGCGACAGGGCCACGTTGTCTTCCAGCACGAGCACGTTGAGCCCCACCATGAAAGCGCCATCGGATAGCGCTGTCAGCGCATGCGCATCGTCGCCGGCCCGCTCTTCCATGTCGAGAATCAGGCGCGTGCCGGATCCGCACACCTCGTTCATCTGCAGGCGCAGGCCGGCATGTTCGACGCATGCACTGCCCAAGGTACGCACCGGCGCCGCCGCGTGCCGGGCCCACAGGGCGTCGATCGGCCGGCCCCAGCCGGCGGGCCACCACGGCTGCGCGCAGCCCGTGCGGACCACCAGCAGCAGGCGGCCATGGCGGCGAACGCAGTAGAGGCGGACGTATCCGCCACTGCCGATATTGGCAATGGCGTCGATGAGCAAGGCATGCAGCACGGCCTCCAGAACGGCGCCGTCGCAGCGCACGATGATCTCGGCGGGCCGGGTGCGCAGGCGCACCCGGGCGGCGTCGGCCAGCGCCCTCAGCGAGGTGCTCATGCGGTCGATCACGGCCGCGACATCGACCGGTCCGATTTGTGCTGACTCTTGCGTGGAATCGATTTCCAGGCACCGGGCAAGTGCCTCGATGAAGGTACGGCTGGTGACGCTGATGCGCCCATCTGTGGGGTTGGACATGGTGCTGTTCTCATCTCCTGCTGCGGATCCGCGATCTCGATCAGGCGGGCCTCGATGGGCGACCCGATGCGTGAGCGATCCCAGACTCAAGCGGCGAAAATATTCTGCGCGACCATGCACGGACGCGGTGCCATAACCCGGATTTTCCGTATCCGTTTCCGGATCATATGGTTATTGCGCAGCGCGGCGTGTTGATGAAGAATGGACATGCCCTTAACAAAAATCAACTGTTCTCTCTGATTCGCAACAGGGCATTCGATCAGGGATGAATCCATCGGGGCCGCTGCACCATCGCCCACTGCCATTTTCGGGCGATTCATGGCCGAAAGCGCTTGCTTCAGCAGTTTTCTCCTTCGAAGCACTGGGTGTGCTTACCTTCGCCCAGACCCCGCGATCACTGTGAGCAAGTATTTGAGAGCCGGCCAGGCGGGCCTGCCGGACGATTGTCACCCGCGCCTGTTGCCCTGTCGGCACCCCGTCGCTGCAGTGCGGCGACATGCGCCGGACATCACTGCGCGAAGCGTATTTCCCTACTCTCGGAGTGGCAATATCGATGCTCAACCTAGTCGTCGCCGAAGACGATCCGATGCAGGTGCAGGCGCTCATCACGATGATCAAGAGCGTGCGGCCGAGTTGGCGCATCGTCGCCACCGCCAAGACCGGCAACGAAGCGCTCGATCTGGTCGAACGCTACCAGCCTGATTTCGTCCTGCTCGACATCGGCCTTGCCGGCCCGCGCTCCGGGCTGGACGTGGCCGACGAGATCGGCCGCCAGTGCCCGATCATCTTCATCACCGGCGAGCTGCGCTACGCTGTTCAAGCGTTCGATTTAGGGGCCACCGACTACATCGTCAAACCGCTCAGCCTGGAGCGCCTGAACAAGGCCGCCGACCGCATCGAGCACATCCTGCGCAACGGCGTGTTTTCGTCGGCGGGAGAGCCCCATGAAGGCGGCGAGCGCGACCTCGGGGTGGCCCGCTACATGCAGTTGGCCAGCGGGCAAAAGCTTATCTGGACGGCCGTCAGCGAGGTGCATTATATCCAGGCCGAAGGCGGCTACAGCCGCGTCTTCCTGGGTGACACCTCGGGCCTGGTCCGGCAGGGTCTGCTCAACGTGTACCAGCGCCTGGACCAGCAACGCTTCTGGCAGATCCATCGCGGCATCATCATCAACGCCGACTTCATCGACGAGCTGCAGCGCGACGAGATGGGACGCCTGAGCGTGCGCATCAAGGGCTATACGCGCGCGCTGCCGGTTTCGAAAAACCACGAGCGGCACTTTCGCGGCAACTTCGTCCTCTAGCGGCGGGCGACGTTATCTTGCAGTGAGTCTTGCGTGACGCGAAGGTGAGTTGCGCAGCGCACACGGCAAGCATCATCCCGGCAGTAACTCCCGACGTCCGAGACAGGCGCGGCGAATGCCCAGCGACAGCGAGCCATCGCCATAGGCGGTCAGGTGCGCGATGCTGGTGCCATCGAGCGAGAGCACCGTGCGGAACATCTTCTTGCCGAGACCGGGATCGTGGCCGTCGAGCGACAGCGCGGGACCCATCAGCGAGCGCGCCAATCGACGGGCGCCTTCCGAACGCGAACCGCCGCCCATCTTTTCGAGCTCGGCGCGCGTGTCCTCATCCAGGGTGGTGCACTTTCGGCTGAAGCCGGCGCTGTCCGAGATCCTGCCTCTCGGCTTGGCCGGGCGGTATTTGAGGGCCGCTTGGGTCATTTGCCAGACCTCCCCTGCTTCACGAGGAATGTGCACCGCCCGCCGGGCTGTCCGGGGGTGTCGATGGCACCGGATTCTGGCAAACCAGGGGCGTTGCGGCCCATTTGGCAACGAGCAGCGGTTTGGCATGGTTGAAACATGCATTTGGAGCATCGTTCGGCGACCGACCATGTCGCCGGGCCGCGCAGGCGGCGTTCGCGGGGGACGATTACGCGGCGTTTTCGCTTGCCGGGCGGCTCGCCACCATGCGGCGGAAGGCGGCCGGCGCCAATCCGTAATGCGCCTTGAACAGATGGTGAAAGTGACTGAGGTTGGCAAAGCCGCAGGCCAGCGCCACATCGGTAATGGCCTCGTCCGATGCGGCCAGCCGGGTGGCGGCGCGCTCGATGCGCTGGAGATTGCACCACGCCACGATGCTGTGCCCCGTATGACGTCGAAATTCCCGCGTCAGCAGGCTGCGCGACAGCCCAACGTGGGCGGCGGCCTCGTCAAGGCTGACGGCGTCGGTCAGGCGCGCGCCGAGCCAGGCTTGCAGGCGAATGACATGGCCCTGGTAGCGCGACTGCGGCGAAGCCGTCAGCCTTGACGAGGCCGCC
>JASGFB010000115.1:0-13777 GCA_047605765.1 Rhodocyclaceae bacterium | reverse complement strand
CCACCGCGCTCGGCTCATGCAGCAAGAACACGCCGGCCAACCCGCACCCGGCCCCGGCGGTCGACTGTACGGCTGGCCCGCCCCAACCGGTGGGCGGCACGGGTCAGTTGCATTGGATGTTCAGCGGCCACCTCGACGCCGGTGCCGCCGGTGAGGTGCTGTTCCGCGTGAAGGTGGATTGAGTGGGCGCGGCGCGGCGGGCGCCGCCGCCGCGCGGTACTTCAAGCGTTGATCAGAGGCGGCGCAGCAGGGCGCTGCCTTCTTCTTGCAGGCGCTTGGATGCGTCCTGCTCGCTGATCTTGCCGTAGGCCACCTGTTCGAAGATTTCGCGGATCAGCTTCTGCATGCGCGGGTGTTCGTACAGGGGCGAGGGCAGCGTGATGTTGCCGCTGTCCTTCTGTTGCTTGATGAGCTGGAACGCCTTGATCTCGTTGGCGGTGATGCGCTTGTCCGCCACCAGGGTCTTGTACTGGCTGTCGGCCGAGGGCATGCCACGCGACAGGCCGAGAATGCGGGCCGCTTCCGGATCGGTCATCATGAAGTTGAGGAACTTCACCGCCAGTTCGGGTTGCTTGGTGCTCTTGCCCACCACGAACATCATGCCGGGGCGGCCGAACAGGCCGGACTTCTTGGCGCCGGGCAGCATGGGCAGATCGCCGATCTCGTACTTCTGATCCTTGGCCAGCGAGCCTTCACGCAGACGCACCATCGAATCCCAGATGAAGCTGCCGCCCCACAGGCCGGTGTTCCAGTCCGGCTGCTGTTCGGTGGGCTTGTTCTGCCCGCCCAGCGCATCGCGCGTCGGCAGAGGGATGGCGACGCGCGCGTCGGCCAGGCGCTTGTAGAACTGCACCCATTCCAGCGTCGCCTGCGGGCTCATGGCGATCTTGGCTTCGGTCGGGCTGATGTACTGCGTGCCGTACTTCTGTTCGACGTAGGTCTGCGACAGCACGATCATGTCGTTGAGTTCGCCATCCAGCATGTAGGCCTTGTCGCCCAGCTTGGCATGGAAGGCCTTGCCCGCCGAGAACAGATCGTCCCAGGTCTTGGGCAGCGCCACGCCGGCCTTGTCGAAGGCCGACCTGTTCCACTGGAAGATGCGCGCCGAATACGTCACCGGCAGACCGTTGAGCTTGCCGGCGATGGTCCCCATGCGGATTTCTTCGTCGGCGAATTCCTTCAGCGCGATGTGCTGCTTGAACTTGTTCAGATCCAGAAAGCCCAGGCCGCTCTTCGAGTAGGCCGACATCCACGCCCAGTTGATCTGCATGATGTCGGGCTCGCCGCCACCCGCGATCTGGGTGGACAGGCGCTCCTGGTAGCCGTTGAAGCCCATGTATTCCCCCTTGATCTTCACGCCGGGGTTCTTGGCTTCGAAAGCGGCGATCGCCTTGAGCGTCGCCTCATGGCGCTCGGCGCCTCCCCACCACGAAAACCGCAAGGTGGATTCCTGTGCCGAGGACAGCGGGGCGACCAATGCCAGACCCAGCATGGCGACCGTTTTCAGCACGGTAAATCTATTCATCATTTGATTCCTCACATGGATATGGACAGCTTAAACACGGGTTCATGACGAGATCGTTGCCCCGGCCGTCAAACACGATCGAATGCCCAATGCATGGCATGGATACATGTATGTGCGCGGCCGGCGCTCGAACGGGCCGCAGTGTCGATGAACACAGGGCGACCCCTCGTCACTTTTCTTAAGGGGGGTATGACAAATCATTGTGTGAACGCCAATGTCATGGAGCGATGCGACCATCGATGCCATAGGCATGGCGTGCATGAATAGGGTGGGAGAGGGAGGCTTTGAGCGGAGTCCTGCCGCGAGGCGAAATGCGAAACATGCTGACGTCCTGCGGAGTTCCATATATGGAATAGATATTCCGTTAGAGAAAAAGTATAGTGTCGTGAGAATAAGCACATGTACTTGCGGTTTTCCCTAATGTGCAAGATGCATAACGTTGAATGCCTGTCGCATGGCGCCCGCCGCGCCAGCGTAGATGGAGGAGTTCCGCATGACCCGCAACGAACGCCAGTCGGCACACAGGATCGAAGCCGAGCCTGCCGTGGCGGCCACCGAAGAACGATCGGTGGCCCCCGCGCTCACCAAGGGCTTTGCGATCCTCGACCTGGTGGCGCGCGAGCCGGGGCTGAACTTCGCCGCCATCCGCACGCGCCTGGATCTGCCCAACAGCAGTTGCCATCACCTGATCGCCACCCTGTGCCAGCTCGGCGCTTTGCAGCAGCAGCCGGACCGCAGTCATCTGCTGGGCCTGCGCCTGTTCGAGCTCGGCTCCATCGCGGCCAGCCAGCGTCATATCGAGCGCTTTGCCCAGCCGGTGCTCAAGCAGCTCGCCCACGACGTGCAGCTCACCTGCCATCTGGGTGTCATGGAAGGCGCCGAGGCGGTCTATCTGATGAAGATCGAGGGCAACCTGCGCATGCACGTCAACACCTGGGTCGGCAAGCGCCTGTCGATGCACAGCTCGTCGCTCGGCAAGGTGCTGCTCGCCTGGCTGCCGGAAGACGAACTGGCGCGCAAGCTGGCGCGCTTCACCTGGGAAGCCAAATGCCCCAGGACGATCACCACGCCCATGGCCTATCGCGCCAGCCTGCAAGAGGTGCGCGAGCGCGGCTGGGCGCTCGACGACGAAGAAGACATCGCCGATATCCGCTGTGTGGCGGCGCCGATCTTCGACGTCAACGGGGGTGTCATCGCGGCTATCAGCGCCGTCGGCACGGTGCTGGACATCAGCGACGAACGCTTCACCCTGCTGGCGCAGGAAGTCAGCGCCGCCGCACAGAAAATCTCGAGCGCATTGGGGCACGACAAGGACAGCGGCCCGGCGCGCCAGACACGCAAGCACAACAACTTCATCAATTCAGGAGGGCGGGATCATGGGGACACAACAACACGAACACGGTAGCGATCCGCAGGGCGGCGCGCAGCGTCCGCCGCGGGCGGCCCGCGCCGTGTGGCAGAAATTCGGGCTGCTCAAGCACCTGACAGTCAGGATGAAACTGATCGGCAGCTTCGTCCTCGTGAATGTGGTCTTCCTGTCCGTGCTCGCTGTGACGGTGGTGAACTTCAACCGCTCGGTCGACACCAACAGGCTGACCAGCCAGTCGTACGAAATGCTCGGCCTGGGCGAAGGCATGCTGCTGGGGCTGCTGAACATCGAAACCGGGCAGCGTGGATACCTGATCACCGGCGATTCGGCTTTTCTCGAACCGTTGCAGATCGGCAAAGGCCAGTTCGAAGAAGCCGCCGCCCGTGCGCGCACGCTGGGCGAAGGCAACCCCAAGGTGCAGGAGCTGCTGAGCAAGGTCACCGAAAAATATGCCGCCTGGCTGGAAAAGGCTGTTCAGCCGGAGATCGCCGTCCGCATGAACCTCGGCGAAGACGCCAGCGATCTGCGCGAAGTCATCGAGCTTACCCGCCAGGCCAACGGCCGGGCCTACATGGAAGAGATGCGCACGCTCATCGACCTGCTGCATGACGAGGAATCGGGCCTGCTGGAAACCCGTTCGAGCAGCCTCAGCCGCATGCAGGCGAGCACGCTGGTGATCATCCTGATCGGCGGCGCCATCGCTATTTCGCTGGGCCTGCTGATGGCCGTGCTGCTGACGCGCCACCTGTCGCGCCAGTTGGGGGGCGAGCCGGCCTACGCGGTCGAGGTCGCACACGAGATCGCCAAGGGCAATCTCGATGTGCAGGTAAAGCTGCGCAAGAACGACCGCGACAGCCTGCTCTGCGCCATGCAGGACATGCGCGGCCAGTTGGTGGCGATGATCGGTGCCATTCAGGCCAACGCCCAGAACGTGCGCAGCAGCGCGGGCGATCTGTCCAGTTCGTCGTCGCAGCTCAGTTCGAGTTCGATCCACCAGTCGGCGGCGGTGTCGTCGATGTCCGCTTCGGTCGAAGAACTGACGGTCAGCGTCAGCCATGTGTCCGACAGCGCCGAAGACGTCCTGGCCATGGCGCGTTCGTCCGGCGAGACTTCGCAGCGCGGCGGCGAGGTCATCCAGCGCGCGGTGAACGAAATCGAACACATCGCCGAGCAGGTAGAGAGCAGCGCGGCATCCATTCACGCGCTCGAACAGCATTCGCAGCAGATTTCGACCGTGGTGCGCGTCATCAAAGAGGTGGCCGACCAGACCAATCTGCTGGCGCTCAACGCGGCCATCGAAGCGGCCCGCGCCGGTGAAACCGGCCGCGGCTTTGCGGTGGTGGCGGACGAAGTCCGCAAGCTGGCCGAGCGCACGACGAGTTCGACCGACGAAATCGCCGGCATGGTGAGCACCATCCAGAACAGCACGCGGGACGCTATCCAGCAGATGGAACGCGTGGTGGACAGCGTGCGGCAAGGGCAGTCGCTGGCCAGCGAGGCCGGCGTGCACATCGGCGAAATCCAGACGCGCGTGGCCCAGGTCATGCACGCCGTGGATGAGATCTCGGCGGCGCTGCGCGAGCAGAATGCGGCCAGCCAGAGCATCGCCACCGACGTGGAAAGCGTGGCGCAGATGACGGACGAGAACAGCTCGTCGGCGCAAAGCACGGCGCATTCCGCCGAACAGCTCGAAAAGCTCGCCGACGACGCTCTGGCGATTGTCGAGCGATTCCGCCTGTAACGCGCCGCCGGCGGCCCGCCCGCCGCGCTGCTGCGGTGACGTCTGCAAGAAGCCTGCGCCCGCCGCAGGCTTTTTTGCGTCGTGCTGTCGGGCAGGGCGCCTGTCTGGCCTGCCGGGAAGTGGTTAAAGTAGCGGCACGCACCGTTCCGGCCGAACGGACAGGCTTGCTGGCCCGAAGGAGATGAGCATGACGCGCATGGCATCCGCATTGGCGGTTGTGGGGTGTTCGGTTGTTCTAGGCGCCACCGGTTGCGCGCACACCGGCACCGACGGCGATGCGGTGTTCACGCCCACCGTGGGGCAGCATGGCAAAGACGTGATCTGGGTGCCGACCTCGCAGGCCATGGTGGATCTGATGCTCGACATGGCCGGGCTGACGCCGGCCGATTACCTCGTCGATCTGGGCTCCGGCGATGGCCGCCTGGTCATCACCGCCGCCCGGCGCGGCGCCACGGCGCTGGGCATCGAATACGACGCCGACATGGTGGCGCTGTCGCGGCGCCTGGCCGAGGCGGAAGGCGTCAGCGGCCGCGCCAGCTTCGCCGAGGCCGATATTTTCAAATCCGATTTTTCCAGCGCCACGATCGTCACCTTGTTCCTGCTGCCGAATCTCAACGAACGCCTGCGTCCCACCTTGTTGAACATGCGGCCGGGTACGCGCGTGGTGGCCAATTCGTTTCGCATCGGCGACTGGCTGCCCGACGAGACGGTGACGCTCAAGGAAGGCTGCTGGGGCCATTGCCTGGCGCTCAAGTGGGTGGTGCCGGCCAAGGTTGGCGGCACCTGGAAGATGGACGGCAAAGAGCTGCGCCTGGTGCAGAAATACCAGATGCTGGAAGGCTCGCTGCGTGATTCGGCGGGCAGCCTGGCGGTTGTCGAGGCGCGCATGAACGGCCCGCAGATTCAATTCGTGGCGGGCGGCAAGCGCTACGTCGGCCACGTCGACGGCGACACCATGCAGGGCGTGGTTGACGGCGCGCGCTGGTCGGCCACCCGCTGAGCATGGCCGCCCGTGTGCGCGGGCGGCGCGATCATTCCATCAGGATGTCGATGCCCGGATTGGCCGGGCCGACATCGAACGACATGTCCGCAAAGCTGGGCGGGCCATAGCGGACCGCCGGATTGCGGCTGAATCCATAGGCTTCGGTCGGCATCCCGTTGGCGGCGGTGTCGAGCGTGCCGTTGCCGTTTTCGTCATGAAAGGCGGTGAGCGCGTAACGGCCCGCAGGCAGATCCTTGAAGACGGCGACGAGCGGGGCGTTGGCGGGCAGCCTGACCTTGCGCAGCGCCTGCCTGGCGGCATAGGCGGATTCCGATGCGTAGAGCGCGGCCATGACCGTGCCCTTGTCGCTGGGTACGCCCTTGAAGCGGACGCTCAGTTCAGCGGCGCTGGCCGCCGCGCTGGCAAGCATGAGTGAGATCGCCGCGACGGAGCGGGCAGTGTGCGTCATGGTGGACTCCATGTGAGGGATGCGGAGCCCACACTCTGCGCGCCTTGCCCGGGCCGATCAGCGTGCCGGCGACCGGCCGCCCGATGTGCGGGATGAGGTGCCGCCGGCGTGGATGAAGCGTTGCCGCCTGCACAGGGCGGCCAGCGCCATTACATCTGCTTGAACAGATGCGCAAAGGCGCGACTGACGCCGAGGGTTTCGGTGCGGCCCTGCAACTGGATGCTGAGGCGGCCGGTGAGATCACGCCGGGCGCGCGCGATGGCGGCCGTCGCCACGATGGTGTTGCGGTGGATCTGCCAGAACTCGTCGGGGTCCAGCTGCGCCAGCAGTTCCTTGAGCGGCGTGCGGATCAGGTATTCGCGCTCGGCCGTCTGCACCAGCGTGTATTTGTCGTCGGCGCGGAAATACAGCACCTCGCGCGTGGCGACCAGATGCGTATCGCTGCCGACGCTGGCGCGAATCCACTTGAGGCGGGCAGGGCGCTCGATCAGCGTGCGTACCAGGTCCGACAGATCGGGGGCTTGCTGGCGCGTGGCGATGCGCGCTTTGAGGCGTGTCACGGCGAGCGCCAGACGCTCGTCGCTGATCGGTTTGAGCAGGTAGTCGGCGGCCGCCATGTCGAATGCGCTGACGGCATATTGATCGTAGGCGGTGACGAACACCAGGTGCGGCACGCGGGTGGCGTGGGCCACCTCCAGACCGCTCAGGCCGGGCATGCGGATGTCGAGAAAGGCGATGTCCGGCCCCAGGCGATCGATCGCTTCGACAGCGGCCGGGCCGTGGTGGACCACCGCTGCCAGATCGCATTCCGGCCACAGGGCGCGCAGGCGCGAGGCCAGATCGGCCGCCAGCAGGGGTTCGTCGTCGGCGATCAGGATGCGGGGCTGTCCTGGGGTATCCATAGTTCTGCAATGACTCCACGGGGTGTGCGCGCGGTCAGCGTCAAGCGGGCCGGCGCGCCGAACAGGGCGGCCAGACGCTCGCGCACGTTGGCCAGCCCGACGCCCTCGCCGGCGGCGGCATCGAAGCCGGGGCCGTCGTCGGTGACGCTCAGGCACAGGCAGCCATCCTGCTGGCGTGCCGCGATGACGATGCGGCCGCCTTCCACGCACGGTTCCACGCCATGCAGCAGGGCGTTTTCGACCAGCGGCTGCAGCAGCATCGGCGGAAAGGCATGCGCGCGCAAGCCGTCGGCCACATCGATGCGCCACGTCAGGCGCGCGCCCATGCGTTGCGACTGGATGGCGAGGTAGGCCGCCAGGACGGCGCATTCGTCACCGAGGGTGGCGCGCTCGGCGCGGCTGTGCGTGAGGGTGGCGCGCAGATAGCCGTCGAGGCTTTCCAGCAGGCTGCGCGCCGCTGTGTCGTCACGCCCGATCAGGCTGTGCAGATTGGCCAGCGTGTTGAACAGAAAGTGCGGTTCGATCTGCGCCTGCAACGCCGACAGGTGCGCGCGCAGGGCGGTCTTCTGCACATTGGCTTCGCGCAGTTCCGCTTCGCGACGGGCGTCCTCGGACTGCCGCAGGCGGTGGCGACTGGAAAAATAATAGTGATAGGCCAGCGTCACCACGAAGCAGAACAGCAGGTAGCGCGCCGCGCCCGAGGCGATCGATTCGATATCCGGGCCGCCGATGGGCACGCCGGCAAGAAAGGCCAGCCAGACGCCGATGGGCAGCCCCACCAGCGGGGTCAGGACGAGGGACAGCGGGCGGCCCGACGCCGGCAGCAGGCGAGCCAGGGCGCGGCTGCTCAGCAGACAGGCGAAGCCGATGCACTGCGCGCCGATCCAGACGGTGGCGAAGTCATCGTGCACGCCCAGGCCGACCAGCAGGCCGGCGATGAGCGTGTTGCCCAGCGCGGTGATCAGCAGCAGGCGGCCGAACTCGCGCCAGGGCATGGCGTGTGTTCGGGCCGGCGTGTGTTCATTGATCGAATATCGCATGTGCGCTCTCCTTGGCCGGCATGAATGCCAGGCCCCGCGATGCGCCGCAGCCTGCGTGCGACGGAGCGTCATTTGCGGGGGATGAGCCGCAATTCTATGCGCCCGGTCGCTGCCGCGCGCGCCATCGTCGCGGGCTGCGCTTCAGCCGTCCGCTCCGGCGCTCCGTCTGTTGTGTGACGGCCGGGGCGTTGGCGTTGGTGACACTGGTGCCATCCCGTTCGCCGGAGAAGGCCCATGTCTCTCATCGAAGTGCACGCGCTTCATCGTTCCTACCCGCTGGGCAATAACCCTGTGCACGCCCTGCGCGCCGTCGACCTGGCGATCGAGGCGGGCGACTTTGCCGCCCTGTGGGGGCCATCGGGCAGCGGCAAGAGCACGCTGCTCAATCTTGTCGGGCTGATCGACCGCCCGAGTTCCGGCACCGTGCGCATCGATGGTTGCGACACCGCCCACCTCGATGATGCGGCCCGGGCGCGCCTGCGCAATCGGCGCATCGGCTTCATCTTTCAGCACTTTAATTTGGTGGCGGTGTTGTCGGCGCTGGAAAACGTCATGCTGCCGCTGGCCATCGCCGGCATGCCACGGGCCCGCGCGCGCCACATCGCCGCGCGCCGCCTGGGCGAGGTGGGCCTGGCGCAACAGGCGCGCCAGCGCCCCGATCAGTTGTCCGGCGGGCAGCGCCAGCGCGTGGCCATTGCGCGCGCCCTGGTCACCGACCCCGTGCTGGTGGTGGCCGACGAGCCCACCGCCAATCTCGACGCGCAGACGGGGCGGCAGGTGATCGGCTTGATGCGCGAACTCAACCGGCTGCATGGGGTGACCTTTCTGTTCTCGACGCATGACCCTCGTCTGCTCGATCAGATCGATCGCGTCATCACCTTGTCGGATGGCGCCGTCATCGACGATCGCCGATCCACGCCCGCTGGCGCGCCCACCGTGGAGGCCGCAGCATGATCGCCCCGACCCTGGCGCTGCGCAATGTGTGGAAAAACCGCCGGCGCAGTTGCGCGACCCTGCTGGCCATCGCCGTCGGCCATGCCGCCGTGAATCTGTTCGCCGGCTACATCTTCAACACCTACGCGGCGCTGCGCGACAGCGCCATCTATGGCGAAGGGCTGGGGCACCTGACCATCGCCCGGCGCGGTTATTTCGAGCAGGGCTCGCTCAAGCCCGAGCATTACCTGTTCAGCGAGGCAGAGCTGCGCAGGATGTCCGAAGTGCTCGCCACATCGATTGCGCCGCGCGTCGTGTCGCCGCGCCTGTCGGCTTCGGGGCTGGTGTCCAACGGCAAGCTGTCGACCATCTTCATCGCCGAAGGCGAAGCGCCCGAGCTGGCCAATCGCCTGTGGCGCAGAGGGGCCGGGCGTCCCAAGCTCGACCCCGACAAGCCGGCGGCGGGGCTGGTCAGCAAGGGGCTGGCCGAGCGTCTCGGGGCGGCGGCGGGCGGCAGCGTGGTGGTGCTGGCCAACACCATGGCGGGGCAGATCAATGCGCTTGATCTGGAGGTGCTGCGTGTGTGGGACACCGGCAATGCCGCCACCAATGACAAATCGTTGCGCCTGCCGCTGGCGTTCGTGCGCCAGCTTCTCGATACCGATGGCGCCAGCCGCATCTGCGTGCTGCTTGACGAGGGCGCCGACGCCGACGCCGCGCGCGCCCGGCTCCAGCCGGTGCTGGCGGCGGCCGGTTTCGATGTCGACATCAAGACCTGGATCGAACTGTCCAGCTTCTACCGCCAGGTGCGCAACCTGTTCGATCTGATCTTTGCGTTCCTGTCGGCCATCGTCCTGGTGGTGGTGCTGATGGGCATCGTCAATACGCAGAGCATGAGTGTCATGGAGCGTGTGCGCGAAATCGGCACGCTGCGCGCGCTGGGCATGCGCCGCGCGGCGGTGGTGCGGCTGTTCGCCGCCGAAGGGGCCTTGCTGGGCATCGTGGGTTCTGCGCTGGGCGCCGTCATGACTGTGCTGGCGGTGCTGGCGATCCGCGTCGGGCACATCCGCTACACGCCGCCTTCGTCGAGCGCGTCGGTGCCGCTGTCGGTCAGCCTGTTGCCGGATCGCCTCATCGAAACCGCCGTGCTGCTGTGCCTGGTGGCGACGCTGGCCGCCTGCTGGCCGGCGCGCCGCGCCGCGCGCATGGAGATCGTCGATGCACTGGGCCATGTCTGAGGACGCGCACATGACGCACATGAAACATATTCTGATGGCGGCGGCGTGCATGCTGCCCGTGCTGGCAAGCGCCAGCGCCGAAGGCAATGCCGTCCTCGAAGAGGCCGATCACGCGCGCGGCGGTACGCTGCCCGGCCTGGCCTGGACCATCACGCTCACGTCGCACGACGCCGATGGCAGCACCGTGCGCGTGATGCAGGCCATCGTCGATGACCGCGCCGCGCGCGTCGAGTACACCGAGCCGGCCAAGATGCGCGGCCAGCGCATCGTCATGGTCGGGCGCAACATGTGGTTTCTGCGCCCCGGCCTGCAGCGGCCGGTCCCGCTCAGCCCGCGCCAGCGTCTGCTCGGCGCGGCGTCCAACGGCGATGTGGCGGCCACGCGTTATGCACGCGACTACGAAGCGGACATCGAAGGGCACGAGCGCATCGACGGTGAAGACTGCGTCGTGCTGAACCTGATCGCGCGCGAGCGCAGCGCCACCTACGACCGCATCCGCTACTGGGTGTCGGAGGCACGCGCGCTGGGTGTGAAGGCGGAGTTCTATACCGTCTCCGGCAAGCTCTTCAAAACGGCACGTTTCGACTATGCCAATCGGGTGGGCTATGAAGGGCGGCGCTTTCCGTTCATCAGCCGCATGACCATCACCGACGCCATCAACCGCGACAACGTGACCGTGCTCGACTACAGCCAGGTGCAGGTCAAGCGGCCGGACCCGTCACTGTTCGAACTGGGGCAATGAAAACCCCGCTGGCATGGGCCATGGCGCTGCTGCCCTGTGGCACGGCACTGGCGGCGCCCGACCTGGGGGCGCTGTCGTGGCGAATGGACGTGCTGGCGTATCGGCAGGCCACGCAGACCCGCGCGGACGGCGTCTTTCAGCGCGTGGCGGCGCAGCCCGACCCGCTGTGGGATACCGAACTGCGGCCCGATCTGGCGTGGCGGGCCGAGCCGTGGGACGCCGCCCTGCGCCCGCGCCTGGCCCTGGTCAATCAGTCGGCCGCGACGCACGTCGATAGCTGGCTCAATGAAGGATGGATGCGCTGGCGCCCCGTTGCCGGGGTCAGCCTGCAAGCCGGGCGCGAGGCGCTACTGTGGGGGCCGTCGATGTTCTGGAACCCCTCCAACCCGTTTTTCATGGACAACAACAAGAACAACCCGAAGCGCGAAATCGCCGGCAAGGACTTTGTGCGTGCGCGCTGGCAGGCCACGCCGGATCTGGCGCTGAGCGCCATCGGGCAAGTGGGGCGCGGCCCCCGCGCGGCCGGGGCGCAGCGCATGGAGGGCTTCAAGCTGGATTGGACAGGCGAAGCGGCCAGCGCCGCCGCCATCGTGGCCGCCGAACCGGGCCGGGCGCCATCCTGGCAGGGCTGGGCACAATGGACCGCCACCGATGCATGGTTGCTGTACGGAGAATGGGCGTGGCGGCGCGGAGCGGCCCATGCGGTGCCGCGCGCCAGCGACGGCACGACCGGCTGGGACGTGATGACCAGCCATGCCGATCGCGGCCTGCAAATGGTGGCCGGCCTGAGCTACACCTTCGACAACAGTTGGACGCTGCACGCCGAGTACTGGCACAACGGCAACGGGCTGAACGACGCCGAAGCCGGCGCCGTGGCGCGCGCGGCCACAGCGCTGGCAACGCAGCCGCGCGGCGCGGCGGATCGGCAACTCGGCCTGCTGCTGGATCAGCCGATCCCGCTACGACGCAACTATGCCGGCCTGCAGTTGAGCGGCGGGCAGGACGCCACCTTTGGCTGGACCGTGCGCCTGGTGCGCAACCTCGACGACGGCGGCACCGAAGGCGTCGTCATGCTCAACCTCGACGCCGGCGAGCGCGCCCAGCTCTGGCTCAACCTGATGCACCGCGTCGGCACCGCCACCAGCGAATACGGCCGCTACGTACAGGGCAGCGCCATGGTCGGTATCACCTGGTTCGCGCATTAGGTGGATGGCATGGCCGGCAGCGGCACGCTGAATCGGAGGGAAAAGTCTGCCGCAAGGGAAGACAACATGGATCCCACATCCCGGTTGCCAAACAGGGTCGGTTGGAAGGCGATTGCTGTGATTTGCGTTTCTGATCCGCTGCTGTCGGTCGATCCGTGGGGGATCAATGACGGGTACCTGAGTGGAGCAGCCATCCGACGCGACCACTTATGGGCGGCTAGTTGGCCGCAGCGGTCAGCCACGGTAGCGGGCGCACCGTCCGCTACTAGCCTGTTGGCAGTCATTCAATACGCATGACAAGCCCATCTCAAGTATGCTTATGCCGTATTGCGCTGGTTGCTGCTTTTCATCCCAATTTAGTAGGGTGAAATGCCGGTCGAAAACCACGCAAAACCAAGCGCAGAGCCATTCTCCATTAGATTTTCGGCGGAATGTTATACGGCAGCGGCCTGAGTTATACAGCAGGATTGCTGTCCAAATAGATAGTTGGGTCTCCCCTTCTCATTTTTTTTCGTATCACCAAACTGGGGGCGTTAATGAAAACATTAGTTGTTGGTTTCTTGGTTCTTGGGCTCGCCGGCTGTGGAACCACCTCTGGACGAATTGGAGAACTGCCTGCCGTGGCTAATGCATCGTCCGCCGGAAAAGTTGTCACGGTTCGTGTTAGTAGTATCGTTGGCGCAGCCAATGGTTACACCGTAGCGCTCGATGGCAAGGATTTGTATGGCATTGGCTCAGGCGAGCATGCTGAGTTCTTAGTCCCAGCGGGCGAGCATTTCATAGCGGTGAAGTGTTTCGGCGGCTGGACGCCGACTTGGAAAGATGACTCGTTGAAGTTCATTGCCAACCCGGCCGAAATCTCTTACTTCGCAATCAGCCCTAATCTGAAGTGTGCAGACATAAAAGCAGTCGCAGAACCAGATGCCAAGATGCTATTGCAGGGAAGCAAGTTCTTGAGCTTAGAAGAGAAGGTTGCAAAGTAGTGACAACTGGGCACTGGCCCAACCCGGCGCTCAACCGGACCGCCCGCAAGCGCAGCTTGCGGGTCCCCTCCGCGCTGCGCGCTCCGGCGGCCGGTTAGCTCTACGTTATGCATCTACAGGAGAAACTCATGGCTGAGGCCGAACTCGATCAAATTCGTCCATCTACAGGTACACGCAAGCGCCCTATGTACCTGACCATCATCGCTATTGGCCTAGTCCTATGGGGAGTTATTACAACACTTAGTTTTGGGGCTCAAACAATTGCGATAGTTTTAACAGGTAGGGGGCCATTCTTAGCGGTTTTCTTCATGCTTTATATGCATGCAGTTTGGATTTGTATTCTTGCCGCTGGGGTTGGGATAATTCGCTGTGCGCCTTGGTCAAGGCTGCTACTTATCGGAGCATTAATCGGCTTGCTCGCAACCTCTTTGACTCCGTTTTCCGAAGGATACCCATTCTTGCCAACGGTCATTGTTTACGGCGGAATAATTTTGACACTATTTACTCGCCGCTCGAACACCTATTTCTCGGCATTGTCCGATGCATAACCTTGCAGTCGAGCGGACCAGCGCAAAGAGCCGCGCAGGCCGCTCACTTCCACTACAAGGGCTTCCCCGTCGTTTGCAATAAGCAAACGACGTGTTGATT
>JASGFB010000114.1:0-14587 GCA_047605765.1 Rhodocyclaceae bacterium | reverse complement strand
CCGCTGACCTCTTGCATGCCATGCAAGCGCTCTCCCAGCT
The DNA here is from genome assembly GCA_047605765.1 of Rhodocyclaceae bacterium. Taxonomy (GTDB): domain Bacteria; phylum Pseudomonadota; class Gammaproteobacteria; order Burkholderiales; family Rhodocyclaceae; genus JBGVSA01. The sequence continues at coordinate 14,547 of JASGFB010000114.1, read as the reverse complement.
GAGCTATACCCCCGTCCAGCGAAGAAGCAGAATTATAGGAACCCGAACCCTAAGCGTCAACACCTTTTTTCATAAATTTGTCGAAAGCCGCGCCGCCAGGCCTTTTCGCCACCACTGCGTGACCCATGACTACAGCACCTTGCCAGGATTCATCAGCCCATGCGGATCGAGTGCATCCTTTATGCGGCGCATGAGGGCGAGTTCCAGCGGGGCTTTGTAATGCGTGATCTCTTCGCGCTTGAGTTGCCCCAGGCCATGCTCGGCGGAAATCGATCCGCCCAGACTGGCCACGATGTCATGCACGATGCGATTGACCTGCGGCGTCTGCGCGATGAACGCGCCGTTATCCACCGCCTGCGCCTTGGACATGTTGTAGTGCAGATTACCGTCGCCAACGTGACCAAAGGCGACGATGCGCACATCCGGAAACTGCGTGCGCAGCGCCTCCCCCGCCTGATTCAGGAAAGCCGGAATGCGGCTCACCGGCACGGCGATGTCGTGCTTGATGCTGACACCCTCGATGCGCTGCGCCTCCGAGATGTTTTCGCGCAGCGCCCATAGCGCCAACGCCTGCGCCTCGCTGGCCGACAAGGCGGCGTCAGCGATCAGCCCGGCCTCCAGCGCATCGCCCAGGGTCGCCTCGAGCACCTCGCGTGGCGCGTCCCCTGGCGCGGGGTCGGACAATTCCACGAGCGCCTGCCAGGCGTATCGCTCGGACAACGGATCATGCGTTCCAGGCATGTGCTGCAGCACTAGGTCGAGCGCGGACCGCCCGACGATCTCGAAGGCCGTCAGACGATCGCCGGCACGCGCTCGCAGCAAAGTCAGCAACTCGATGGCAGCCGCTTCGTCGCGCAACGCCACCCAGGCGACGGCGCGCGAGCACGGCAGCGGAAAGAGCTTGAGCACGGCGGCCGTGATGATGCCCAGCGTGCCTTCCGCGCCCACGAAGAGGTGCTTCAGGTCATAGCCGGTGTTGTCCTTGCGCAAGCCCCGCAAACCGTGCCAGATCTGCCCATCGGGCAGAACGACCTCCAACCCCAGTGTCAGCTCGCGCGTGTTGCCATAGTGCAGCACGTGAACACCACCGGCATTGGTCGACAGGTTGCCGCCGATCTGACAAGTCCCCTCGGCGGCCAGTGACAGCGGAAACAAGCGCTCATGCTGGCGCGCGGCGGCCTGGACTTCGGCCAGCGTGCAGCCGGCTTCCACGGTGATGGTGTTGTTGGCCGGATCGACTTCGCGCACGCGGCGCAGACGGGCGGTGGACACGATCACCTCGCCCCCCACGCAAGGCACGCCCCCGCCGACCAGGCCGGTATTGCCCCCTTGCGGCACCATGGGCACGCCCGCCTCGGCACAGACGGCGACGACCGCCGCCAATTCATCCGTGTTGCCGGGGCGGACCGCGCAACGGGCGTGCCCTTCGTAGCGGCCACGCCAATCGCGCTGAAACGGCGCCAGATCATTGGGCGTATCGATGACGTAGACATCGCCGACGATGGCGCGGAGACGATTGATGAGTTCCATGCGGTGTTCTCGGTGAAAGGTGTCAGCGCGGCAGCAGCCGTTGCGCAAATTTGTCCAGGTAGTCGAGCGGCACGGCCAACTGACGATGCCCGCTTTCGGACAAGCACAGGTTGATGCGTGACAGGCGATCGTACAGGGCCGCGCGCTCGCGTTGGTCATGGCCGGCCGTGGCCAGCTGCAGGGCGATGGCCACCGCTTCGCGGTGCAATTCGAGTTCGGGTGGGATGTAGCCGGCGTTTTTCAGAACGCGATAGGCCATGCGCTGTTCGAGCGGAACGAGCGAGAGATCTTCGTCCGGCAGTGGACGTCCAGCGCCGGGCAGATCGTTCAGATCGCCCCGGTCGCGCGCTTCGGCGATCATCTGTTCAGCCAGTTGATCGAGCAGATACATGGGCGGGTTTTCCTCGCTACAGGACCCGCGCGAACGCCGGCCGTCCGTGCAATGTTACGCCCTTGGCCCGACAGGCGCCCGCCTCGCGCGGGCGCCGCCGCACTCAGTCGTCGGCGAAGACGGGCTCGGCGTACAGATCGTGCACGTCACTGTCGGTGACGCGCACCTTGTAGAACGCGCCGACTTCCATGTCGAAGCCATCGGGGATGATGACCTGACCGTCGATCTCGGGTGCGTCACCCTCGGAACGGGCCACCGCGCCTTCGTCGCTCACCTCGTCGACCAGAACCACGATTTCGCGGCCGACCTTGGCCTTGAGACGCTGCACGCTGATCTCTTCCTGGTATTCCATCAGGCGCAGGCGGCGGTCTTCGCGCTCCTCGACGGCCACGGCACCGGCCAGCTCATTGGCCGTGGCGCCCTCGACCGGCGAATAGGCAAAGGCGCCGACGCGATCCAGTTGGGCTTCGCCCAGAAAATCAAGCAGCTCCTGGAACTCGCCCTCGGTCTCACCCGGAAAGCCGGTGATGAAGGTGCTGCGGATGGTGAGTTCGGGGCAGATCTCGCGCCAGCGGCGGATGCGTTCGAGATTGTTCTCGGCGCTGGCCGGACGTTTCATGGCCTTGAGAATGCGCGGGCTGGCATGCTGGAACGGCACGTCAAGGTACGGCAGCACCTTACCTTCGGCCATCAAGGGCAGGATCTCGTCGACATGCGGATACGGGTACACATAGTGCAGGCGCACCCACACATCGAGTTCCGACAGCGCCTTGCACAGATCGTACATCTTGGTGCGCAGCGGGCGGCCATTCCAGAAACCGGTACGGTACTTGGTATCGACCCCGTAGGCGCTGGTGTCCTGCGAGATGACGAGGATTTCCTTGGCGCCGGATTTGACGAGAGCCTCGGCTTCGCGCATGACCTCATGGATCGGGCGCGACACCAGGTCGCCACGCAGCGACGGGATGATACAGAAGGTGCAGCGATGGTTGCACCCTTCGGATATCTTCAGATAGCCATAGTGCTGGGGCGTCAGACGCACCCCCTGCGGCGGCACCAGATCCACGAACGGATCGTGGGGCTTGGGCAGGTGATCGTGCACCGCCAGCATGACTTCTTCGGTGGCATGCGGGCCGGTGACAGCGAGCACCTTGGGGTGAACCTGTTCGACGATGCCACGCCCGTCGCCATCCTTTTTGGCACCCAGGCAGCCGGTGACGATGACGCGGCCGTTTTCCTTGAGCGCCTCGCCGATGGCGTCGAGCGACTCTTCCACCGCGGCATCGATGAATCCGCAAGTGTTGACGATGACGAGATCGGCTCCGTCGTAGTCGGACGCCACGTCATAGCCTTCGGCGCGCAGGCGCGTCAGGATGCTTTCGGAGTCGGAGGTAGCCTTGGGGCAGCCGAGCGAGACAAAGCCCACGCGCGGCATGGCGGTTGTTTGCGTCAAAACGTCAGACCTTTATGTAGAGCGCGGGCGGAGCATGCGGCGCGTCGATGAATGCGGGACGGCACAATGCCGAACGCCCGCATGAGCGGGCGTTCGGTCGGGTGAGCCTGTTTCGCGCGTGCGAATTATCGCACTACTGATGACCTGCGCTACTTCTTTTCACCACTTTTTTCACCAGGTTTTTCATTCGCCCGTTCGGCCGGCGGCGCGGCGTAATTAGGGAACTGGAAGCCGGCAAAGAGGTTGCGTGCCTGTGATTCGACCTGCTCTTGCATTTGCACGAACATGCGTTTGCTCTGTTCCATGTAGGCGCCCATCATGCTGTGCAGGGCAGGCCCCTGGAAGTTCAGGAACTGCGTCCACATATCCTTGCTGGCCGGGCTGTTTTCACCGTAGAGCGACTTGGCCTGCTCCTGCAGTTTGACCTGCATGTCGGTGAACGCCTTGATGTTGTTTTCCAGGTAACGCCCCATGAAACCCTGCATGGCGTTGCCGTAGAAGCGAATCATCTGGGCCAGCAGATCGCTGGTGAACATTGGAGTACCACCGCTTTCTTCTTCCAGGATGATCTGCAGGAGGATCGAGCGGGTGATGTCTTCGCTGCTCTTGGCGTCGACCACCTGGAAATCTTCTCCAGCCAATACGAGGTCGCGCACGTCGGCGAGGGTGATGTAACAACTGGACGCCGTGTCATAGAGACGGCGATTCGGGTACTTCTTGATAAGACGCGAGTGCTGCTCGGCCATTCAGTTATCTCCTCCGATGCGGTCCGTTCTAGGCGACGGGTGCCGGCGATTATAGTAGCAATCGCGCCATCTAAATCGCTGCACCCGACGGCATGACGGCCAAGCCGGTTCCGACCGCATGCCGGGGCCTTGCGCCGCCCCGGTTGCGCAGATCAAACCATGTGCAAACCACCGTTGATGTTGATGGTCGCGCCCGTAATGTATCCCGCTTTATCGGAAGCAAGATAGGCGCATAAGTCACCGATCTCTTCCGGTTTGCCCAGGCGGCCGGCCGGAATGGTGGCGACGATCTGTTCGCGCACTTCTTCCTTGATGGCCATGACCATGTCGGTGCCGATGTAGCCGGGAGCGATGGCGTTGACGGTGACGCCCTTCTTGGCGACCTCCTGTGCGATAGCCTTGCTGAAGCCGATGATGCCGGCCTTGGCCGCCGAGTAGTTGGCCTGGCCGAACTGGCCCTTGACGCCGTTGACCGACGAGATGTTGATCACGCGCCCCTGACCACGTTCGGCCATGCCCGTCAGCACCGCGTGGGTGACGTTGAAGACGCTGTCCAGGTTGGTGGACAGGACCGCATCCCATTGATCCTTGCTCATCTTGCGGAACATCGCGTCACGCGTGATGCCGGCATTGTTGACGAGGCATGCGACCGGGCCGTGCTCCGCCTCGATCTTGCCGACCATGGCCTGGCATTGGTCGAAATCGGTGACGTCGGCTTCACCGGCGTGAAACTCGAACCCTTCCGTGCGCGTTTTAGCGAGCCATTCATCCTTGGGCGGAAAATCGGGCAGGCAGTTGGCAACCACTGTCCACCCGTCGTTTGCCAATGCCTTGCAGATTGCGGTGCCCAGCCCACCCATGCCGCCCGTGACGAGCGCTACTTTTTTGGCCATGTCGGTCCCTTTCTTATGACGTGCGCCGGCCCCCCGGGGAATGAGACCGGCAGCCCGTGCCTTGCGGCACGGCCCTAGTACATGTGCTGTCCCCCGTTGATCGATATATTGGCGCCCGTGACGAAGGCGGCTTCTTCGGATGCCAAATAAGCTACCAGGCCGGCCACTTCTTCGGGCTTGCCCAGACGGCTGACCGGAATCTGCGGCAGGATCTTCGATTCGAGGATCTCAGCCGGAATCTGCGTGACCATCTTGGTGCCGATGTAGCCCGGTGAAATGGTATTGACCGTCACCCCGTGCTTGGCGACTTCAAGCGCCAGCGCCTTGGTGAAGCCGTGCATGCCGGCCTTGGCCGCCGAGTAGTTAGTCTGACCGAAAGCGCCCTTCTGCCCGTTGACCGACGCCACATTGATGACGCGTCCCCAGCGGCGCTCGACCATTCCGTCCATGACCTGCTTGGTCATGTTGAAAACGCTGTCCAGATTGGTGGTGATGACCGAATGCCAGTCGTCGCGCGTCATTTTCTTGAAGGTGATGTCGCGTGTGATGCCGGCGTTGTTCACCAGCACGTCGACCGCCCCGAGCTCGCGCTCCACGGTCTGCACGCAGTGGTGGCAGGAATCGAAATCCGTCACGTCGCACTCGAAGGCGCGAAAGTCATGGCCGCTCTGGCGCATGCCCGTCAGCCATTGCCCCGCCTGTTGGTTGGAAGGGGAATACGTGGTGATGACCTTGTAGCCGAGCTTCTCCATCTTCATGCAGACGGCTTCACCGAGGCCGCCCATACCACCGGTGATCAGTGCAATGCGTGCCATGTCGCCAACCTCCTCCGCCCACCGTGTCGTTATGGAAACCGGCGCGACCCGGTGGCGTCGCGCCTGGGTGGACCGTGCGCGGCACGGCCCTCTCTGCTGTCGTCAGGCCGCCTCGCGCACGTAACTGCCGGGGGCCACCTCGATCTGCTTGTATTGCCGATTGCCCAGGCGGGCACGCGCGGCCATATCCTTGCCGCTGCGCGCGCGCAGCCAGTCGATCCAGTGCGGCCACCAACTGCCGGCGTGCTCGCTGGCGCCTTCCAGCCAATGCTCGGCAGTGGCGCTCGGCGCATTGAGCCAGTAGCTGCGTTTTTTCTTGGCGGGCGGATTGATGACGCCGGCAATGTGGCCGCTGGCCCCCAGCACGAAAGTGTGTTCGCGCCCTCCCAACAGGCGCAGCCCGAGGAAAGACGTCTTCCACGGCACGATGTGGTCTTCGCGCGAGGCGTAGAAATATGCCGGGCAATCGATCTGCCCGAGGTCGATCGCCTGCCCCAGCACGTTCAGCTTGCCCGGCACGCGCAGACTGTTTTCGAGATAGGTGTTGCGCAGGTACCAGGCCGCGAACGGCCCCGGCAGATTGGTGCTGTCGCCGTTCCAATAAAGCAGGTCGAAGGCCGACGGCTTGTTGCCGCGCAGGTAATTGTCGACGACGTAGTTCCAGACCAGGTCATTGGGACGCAGGCTGGAGAACACATTGGAGAATTCTTGCCCCGTGATGAGTCCGCCCCCTTGGCCGATGGCGGCTTCGCGCGCAGCGACCGAGGTTTCGTCGACATAACAGGCCAGATCACCGGTGTCGGCAAAATCGAGCATGGTCGTCAGGAAAGTGACGCTGCCCACGGGATCCTCGCCGCGCGCGCGGGCCACCGCCAGAGCGGAAGCGACCAGCGTGCCGCCCACGCAGAAGCCGAGGATGTTCGGCTTGTCGACCTTGGTGATGTCGCGCACGGCCTCCAGGGCACGCAGCACCCCCTCACCCACGTAGTCGTCCCAACCCAGGTGGGCCTGGGCAGCCTTGGGATTGCACCAGGACACCAGAAACACCGTGAAGCCCTGCTCCACCGCGTGGCGGACGAAGGAGTTATCCGCCTGCAGATCGAGGATGTAGTACTTGTTGATGCACGGCGGCACGATCAGCAGCGGCACCTGCGCCACGCGCTCCGTCAGGGGCGCGTATTGGATGAGCTGCATGACCTGATTCTGGAAAACGACCGAGCCGGCCGTGGTCGCCAGGTTGCGGCCGACCTCGAAGGCCGACTCGTCGCTCATCGATATGCGGCCGCGTTCAACGTCCGCGATCAGGTTGAGCAGGCCCGTGGTGATGCTCTCACCTTGTGTGTCGAGCGCACGCTGCACGAACTCCGGGTTGGTGGCGGCGAAATTGGCAGGCGATAGGGCGTCGATATACTGGCGGGTCAGGAATTGCAGCCGATGCCGCGCGGCCTTGTCGGCGATCGGGATCGCATCGGCCACTTCGGCGAAGAAGCGCGCATTGAGCAGGTACGCCTGCCGCATGTAGTCATAGAACGGACTGGCCGCCCATTCGGGCGAACTGAAGCGGCGATCGCCCGGCGCTGCCTTGACCAGGGGCTCGGGCGCGCCTTCGTCCGGCTTGCGCGCTGCGACGCTCGCCCACAGGCGGGCATGCTGTTCGAGGTGATCGCGCTGCAGTTGCGCCATGCGCTTGGCATCGACCGCCAAGGCCGGCGACACCAGCCCTTCGAGCGGATGCGCAGTAGCTGCGCCCCCCTCGCCGACCGGCATGCGGGCAAGCTGCTCGAAGAAACCGACGACCATGTCCTGGCTGGTGCGCACCATCTGTTCAAAAACTTCACGCGGCTGCGGGTGCGTCATTGCGTCAGAATCCTTGGCATGAATGGCACGCGCGGGGCGGCCATGTGATGAATGGGACGGCGCTCGAGACTTCGCGTCGATTTTTGCATCGCAACATTAGAGCGTCAAGGCACATCGGGAGCGGGTTTTCAGCATGCACATCGTCATCATGGGATGGCTGTTCGTGGCGGTCATGATCAGCATTGGCGCCGACAGCGTGGTCGCCGGCGTCTTTCGATTCATTTTTTGGGGGCTGATCCCGATCGGGCTGATGCTATACCTCTTCGCACGCCGCCCCACCAAGGGGTTTCACCACCCCGAACACACTGCCCGCAAGGACGATGCGCCGGACTGAAACCGCGTTCAGACGCGCCAGATCAGCGCGGCCATGCGGCCGGTCTTGCCATCGCGACGATAAGAGAAAAAACGTGAGCTGTCTGTGACGGTGCACAGATGTCCGCCATATATTGCATCGGGCGCAATGCCCATGGCATGCAGGCGCTGGCGCGCCAGCAGATAGATATCGGCCAGCCAGCGATCGCCCTGGCCGGCACGGAAAGCCTTTGCGGCAACTGCGTCATGACGCATGAAGGCGTCGCGCACCTCGGGCCCGACTTCAAACCGATCCGGGCCGATGGCCGGCCCCAGATAGGCTGTCAGCGCCTCGCCCGCCCCCCCCATGCGCGCAACGGTCGCTTCGAGGACGCCTCCCACCAGGCTACGCCAACCGGCATGGGCCGCCGCCACCACCTGGCCGTCACGCCGGGCCAGCAATACCGGCAGGCAATCGGCCGTCATGACGGCGCACACGATACCGGCCGCGTGGGCCACGGCGGCATCGGCGTCGATCGGGGCGCCCACCTGGGCGGCATCCGCCACGGCCACGCCGTGCACCTGGTTGAGCCAGGCCGGCTCCGCCGGCAAGTGCGCACGAAGCGACTGGCGATTGGCGTGTACCGCCTGCGCGTCATCGCCCACATGCGTCCCCAGATTGAGGCTGTCATAGGGCGCGGCGCTGTGCCCCCCTTGCCGCGTGGTGACCCGGGCATGCACCCCGGCGGGCAGGGGCCAATCCAGCGGCAGGAACACCGGCGCCGCCGCGTTCATGGATGGGGCGCTTCGCCCGAGGCCAGGGCCTCGATCAAGGCCAGCATGTCGGCAGGCATCGGTGCTTCCCAGGCCAGCGCCTTGCCAGTCGCCGGATGCAGTAGGCCGAGCCGGTAGGCGTGCAGCGCCTGACGCGCGAAATCCGCCGCCGCGGCTGGCGGACGCCGGCGTACGGCATAGACCGGATCACCGATCAGCGGATGCCCGATATGCGCCATATGGACACGGATCTGATGCGTACGGCCGGTCTCCAGCGCACACTCGACCAGGGCGGCCCCCACGAAGGGGCGCAACTGGCGAAAATGCGTGACGGCCGGTTTGCCGGCGCCGACCACGGCCATCTTGGTGCGCTGCGTAGGGTGGCGGCCAATGGGGGCATCGACCGTCCCCGACATGGGCGGCAGGCCGATCACCACGGCACGGTACTCGCGCTTGACCGTACGCGCCTGCAACTGACGCACGAGGTCGGTCTGCGCTTCGAGCGTCTTGGCAACCACCATCAGGCCGGAGGTATCCTTGTCCAGCCGATGTACGATGCCGGCGCGGGGCAGCTCGGACATTTCTTCGTCGTGCGCCAGCAGGGCATTGAGCAGCGTGCCGCTCCAATTGCCGCTGCCTGGATGCACGACCAACCCGGCCGGTTTGTTGATGACCAGGATGTGCTCATCTTCGAAAACGGCTTCGAGCGGGATGTCTTCGGGCGTGGCAGCCTGCGTCTGCGGTGTTGCGCCGGGGGCGATTTCGAGAATTTCGCCCCCCAGCAGCTTGGCGCGGGTATCGGTCAGCACGGCGCCATCACGGCTCACGCGCCCTTCACGGATCCAGGTCTGCAGGCGGCTGCGCGAGTGCGCAGGCATGAGACGCGCCAGGCCGGCATCCAGTCGCAGTCCGCCGAGATCGAGCGGAACAGCGAGACGGTGCAAGCCCTGGGGCGCCGATTCGTTATAATCGGCGGGATCACTTTTTTGCGGTGTTGGAATGTTTAAGCTCACCAGACGCAGTTTACCGGTAGTTTTCGCTCTGTGCCTCGCGGCCTGCGGCTCGAACGAGCCCAAGGACGATCCGAACGCGACGCCGCAACAGCTCTATTCCGAAGCCAAGGAACTGATGGATTCGGGGTCGTACGAACAGGCCATCAAGCAATACGAGCGCCTGCAAGCCCGTTTCCCCTATGGCAACTATGCGCAGCAGGCCGAACTGGACGTGGCCTATTCGTATTACAAGCTGCGCGATGTGCCCTCCACGGTGTCCGCCGCCGACCGTTTCATCAAGGCGCATCCGAACCACCCCAGCGTCGACTACGCCATCTACCTGAAGGGTTTGGCGTATTACAACACCGACGACAGCTGGATGACCTATCTGGTCACCATGGATCTGGCCGATCGCGATCCACTGGCCACGCGTGACGCCTTCGATACCTTCAAGGATCTGGTCACGCGTTATCCGAGCAGCCGTTACACGCCGGACGCCACCGACCGTATGCACAAGCTGGTCGAGGCGCTGGCCAACAACGAACTGCACGTGGCCCGCTACTATGCCGCCCGCCGCGCGCCCCTGGCGGCAGCGAATCGCGCCCAGGTCGTACTGCGCCAGTTCCCAGATTCGGATGCAGTGGAAGAAGCCCTCGGGATCATGGTCAAGGCCTATGACCAACTGGGACTGACGGCGCTGAAGAACGATACCGAGCGGGTCCTTCGCCAGAACTACCCGAACAGCCAGTACCTCGCCGCCGCGAAGTAAGCGGCATGAGCTTTCAACAACTCGCGCTGTTCGTGCCCATGGCCTTCATGCTGGCCATGCTGCCGGGCCCGGACAATCTGGCCGTGCTGGCCTTGGGGATCTCCAACGGACGTACGGCCAGCGTCGGCTTCGGCCTCGGCTGCGCCGCCGGCTGTCTGAATCACACCGTGCTGGCTGCGGTGGGCGTGTCGGCCTTGATCGCCGCCTCGCCCACGGCCTTCCGCGTCCTGCAATACGCCGGCGCCGCTTACCTGTTCTGGCTGGGCGTGCGTGCCCTGCGCAGTTCCGGCATGCAGTTGCAGGCGGCCGATAGTGGCGCCCGCACATCGTTCGGGGTGCAATTCCGACGCGGGCTGATCGCCAACGCCATCAACCCCAAGGTAGCGTTGTTTTTCCTGGCCCTGCTGCCGCAGTTCGTGCGCCCCGAGGGCTGGCCGGGCGCGGCGCAGATCATCGTGCTGGGGCTCATCATCGCGGCCAGCTCGGCCATCGTCTTCTGTGTCATCGCCGTCGGCGCGGCCCGTATCGGTACCTGGCTGTCGCGTCACGAGCGTGCCGCCCTGTGGGCGGATCGCGCCAGCGCCCTGCTCTTCATCGGTCTGGGTATTCGCCTGGCGCTGGGCGAACTGCCCCACAACACGCGCTAAGACCGCCTCGGCGGCAGCCCCAAGCCATCGCCGTTGCACGTGGCCCACGGCGTACCGCAGGCCACGCGCGGCGGTCATTTCTCGCCGACCAATTGCTCGCGTGCCGCAGCCAGTTCAGCCATCTGTGCCTTGCCGACCTTGGGGTAGGCCAACCCCAGCCCTTCCAGAGCGTCGATGATGGCGCCGGCAACGATCAGGCGCGTAAACCATTTGTTGTCGGCCGGCACCACGAACCACGGCGCATGAGGGCTGCTGGTATGACGGATGGTGTCCTGGTAGGCCTTCATGTATTCGTTCCAATGCGCACGTTCGCGAATATCAGAAGCCGAAAACTTCCAGTGCTTGCTCGGTGTGTCGAGCCGTTCAAGGAAGCGGCGCTTCTGCTCTTCGGGCGACACATGCAGGAAGAACTTGAGGACCAGCGTACCGTTGCGCGCCAGGTAGCGTTCGATGCTGTTGATGTCTTCGAAGCGCTCCTGCCAGATCTTCTTGCCCACCAGTTCCTCGGGCATGCGTTGCGACCTGAGGATTTCGGGGTGCACGCGCGCCACCAGGGTTTCTTCATAGTACGAACGATTGAAGATGCCGATGCGCCCGCGCTCAGGCAGGGCCTTCATGCAGCGCCACATGAAGTCGTGGTCGAGTTCTTCGGTGGACGGCCCCTTGAAGGAATGAACCTGGCACCCCTGGGGATTGATGCCCGACATGACGTGACGGATTGTGCCGTCCTTGCCGGCGGCATCCATCGCCTGAAAGATCAACAGCACTGACCAGCGGTCTTGCGCATAGAGCTTCTGCTGAAGTTCGTCGAGGCGGCCGACGCCAAGCTGCAACAGACGGCTGGATTCTTCCTTGTCGGCATGCAAACCGCCGGTGTCGGACGGGTCGATGGAGGACAGACGGAACTTGTCGCCCTGCGTGACCTTGTAAGGAGCAATGACTTTCTTGATGTCGGCTTTCTTTGCCATGGGACCTCCGCATCGGGCGCGCACGCAGCGCGCGGGTGGTGAAATGTCGCATCGCGACGTCTCCGGCAATCCTAGACGCACATCGCTCCACGCAAAGTGCGATGGCACAAGACTGACACACACGTGGGCGAAACGTCACTGCAATGTAGACGGCTCCTTCATCTTATGAAATCGGCATGATCCCGCACCGTCGCGCTACGGTTTGCACGGGGCGCGTCATTGGGGCATGCTCGCCCCTTTGGTCCGCACTCCCCCTTTTCCCATGCAGATCCATACCTCCATCGACAGCCTGCGCGCCGCGCTGGCCGGGTCGGCACGCATCGCTTTCGCCCCCACCATGGGCAACCTGCACGATGGGCACATCAGCCTGATGCAGCAAGCTCGCACCTATGGTGACCAAGTGGTCACCAGCATTTTCGTGAATCGGCTGCAATTCGGGCCGGGCGAAGACTTCGATAAATATCCGCGTACCTTCGAAGCCGATTGCGCCCGCCTGGAGGCAACCGGGGTCGATCATCTGTTCGCCCCCGACGAGCAGACCCTGTACCCCTTCGCGCAGCATTACTTTGTGCAGCCGGACGCTGCCCACGACGCTATCCTGGAAGGCGCCGTACGCCCCGGGCATTTCCGTGGCGTAGCCACGGTCGTGAGCAAGCTGTTCAACATCGTGCGCCCGACCACCGCCTTGTTCGGCAAAAAGGATTACCAACAACTGATGGTGATCCGCAATATGGTGGCGCAGTTGAACATGGGCATCGACATCATCGGATGCGACACCGTACGCGCTGCCGACGGCCTGGCACTGTCCTCCCGCAATGGTTACCTGTCAGCCGCGGAACGCGCCGAGGCGCCACACCTGTCCGCCACCTTGCGCGAAACGGTAGAGGCCCTGCGACGCGGCGAGCATGACTTTGCCGCACTCGAAGCGCGCGCCATGACGCAACTGCGCGAGCATGGCTGGGCGCCCGACTACGTCGCCATCCGCAATCAGTCGGATCTGCAATCGCCCAGCACGGGAGCCGCCTGGGTCGTCCTGGCTGCGGCCCGCCTGGGCCAGACCCGTCTCATCGACAACCTGGAAGTCAGCCCCTCATGAACGCGCGCTGCGCGCCGTACTGCCCGACGGTGCAGCGCGCAGGTACTGCGCAGGCCATGACACGGCATGCCCGAGCGCCTGCGCCGCATGCAGGGGCCAGTACGGATCGCGCAGCAATTCCCGCGCGAGCAACACGAGATCGGCCTGCCCACTGCGGATGACATGATCGGCCTGGGCCGGATCGGTGATCAGGCCAACCGCGCCTGAAGGCACGCCGGCCTCGCGGCGAACGCGGCGCGCGAATTCCGTCTGGTAACCCGGCCCCACCGGAATATCCGCGCGCGCCAGCGTGCCGCCGCTCGAGGTATCGATGAGATCGGCACCGTCCTCCTTCAGCAAGGTCGCCAGACGCACGGTTTCGTCGGGCGTCCAGCCTCCCTCCTGGGCCCAGTCGGTGGCCGACAGGCGCACCAGCACGGGAAGATCCGCCGGCCAGGCCTGGCGCACGGCACGCACCACCTCACGGGTCAGGCGCACGCGATTGTCGAAACTGCCGCCATAGTCGTCACTGCGCTGATTGGACAAGGGCGACAGGAACTGATGCAGCAGGTAACCATGAGCGGCATGCACTTCGACGAGTTCGAAGCCGGTCTGGCGCGCACGATGGGTCGCCGCGACGAAATCTTCGATCACGGCGCGGATGCCTGCCGCGTCCAGGGCGTGTGGATGAGGATAGCTATCGGAAAATGGCACAGCCGACGGCCCCCATACCGACCAACCGCCCTGCTCGGGCGACACCGCCCCCTGCCCTTTGCTCGGTGCCCAGGTGCTGGCCTTGCGACCCGCGTGCGCCAGTTGTACGCCAGCGACCGCCCCCTGTTCACGCAAGAACGCCACTACGCGCGCCAGGGGCGCGACGTGGGCATCCGACCACAGGCCCAGGTCATCCGGGCTGATGCGCCCTTCCGCACTGACCGCAGTGGCCTCGCAGATGACCAGGCCGGCGCCGCCAGCGGCACGCGCGCCGAGGTAAACAAGGTGCCAATCGTTGGCCATGCCGTCGATGGCGCTATACATGCACATGGGCGAAACCGCGATGCGGTTGGGCAGCGTCACGGCGCGCAGGGTCAAAGGGCTGAATAGATGAGACACGTCGTAGCCTTTCGATGTCGAGAGGGGAAGTAACGAAGAGTGTACGAGCCTCACACCGGCCGTCACAAGCCATGCGGCAGCACATTGATGTGTACCAACCGCCTGCCTGATGACGGCACCATGAAAACGGGCCGACCGGGTCGACACGTGGCGCCACCCTCCCGCCACGGCCGGCGCAAAAAAAAAGGTTCTTCGCAGATATCCGTGGAGTGATTTGAGGCTTTCCGTATGCT
>JASGFB010000113.1:0-14799 GCA_047605765.1 Rhodocyclaceae bacterium | reverse complement strand
GTCAGAGCGCGCTCGGCGCGTGCGAGTAGCACTTCTTCGGACATACCTTGGCGCAGGCTTCGCAGCCGATGCAGTGGCCGGGGTGGGCGATGGTCATGACCTTCTTTTCGTATTCGTCGTCGTCATCGTCCGGATCGACGACGGTCAGCTCGCCTTCTTCGTCCACGCCGGCCAGGGCCAGCACGTCGCGCGCGCATACCCGAATGCAGCGCGCGCAGCCGATGCACCTGTCGTGATTGAGCTGGGTGACGAAATGCGGGGTCCAGATATCGCCACTGGGCAGCGTGACGGAAAAATCAGCCATGAATGCAAAGACTCCATGCGTGGGGCGCGGCGCGCCTGCGTAGTGGATGCAAAAAAAGCGGCGGCTCAGGATTCTTCGGCCACCGCGCGATAGCGCCCGATCAGTGCCACCGCTTCGTCGACCAGTGCACTGCCGGCTTCCGACAGCTTGTCGAGCGATGTGAAGCCAAAGCGGTGGACGTCGCGCACGTGCTTGCTCACCACCACCAGCCGGCCGGCGATCAGGATCACGCGGCCAAAGCCTTCGCTGTGCAGCTTGATGAGAGGCGAAGCCATGATGCCGGTGTGCCGTTCGATGGCGATGCCCACCGCGGCGTAGAACAGTTCGAGCCGCCACAGCGTCTGCGGATCGGGATTCGCCATGATCGGGATGGTGCGGCGCTTTTCGGGGCTGAGCACGTAGGGCTGCAGCAGTTCGGCATGGCTCTTCTTATCCCAGTTGCCATGGGCATCCTGCGCGCGCCACTGGGCGATCAGATCGCGCATGAAGGGCGTGTCGGGGACGGCGGGCAGGACGGTGGCGTTGGCGGGGTCGCTCATGGAGTTCTCTCTGTGGGTGATGAGGTCAGATGGTTTCGTCGTCGAAATCGGGGTGCGGCAGATCGCGCATGAGCGCTTTGCGCAGCCACGGCGGCGGCGTGCCGCCGAGTACGGCCTGCAAGCGGTCGAGTACGTCGAGAATCGGTTCGGCGGTGGGCAGCTTGACCGGATGAACCTTCTTGGCAACGACGCGGGCGGCGGCCGAACCGCCGATGGCCGCCACGTAGAGAATGGCGATGTCATTGAGCGTGTCGAGCTTGGCGCTCAGTTTGTCCTCGTTGCCGTCCTCGTCCTCGGCGCCGAAATCGAAGGTCTCGACGTAGCGGTAGCCGAGCTTGTCGATGTCATAGACAGCGATGTGGGGCGCCCAGCCGAAGTGGGCGTCGACGCGCTGTTTGTCCTGGGTGGCGAATGCAACTTTCATGATGGGGTCCTCGTGGTGCAGGGATCGGCTCCTTCGTGGGCACAGCGGCCCGAGCAGCCGGGGCGATGGGGCGCAGGGCGCGTCGTGCCGCGCGCGGCCGCCAGGGCGTCGG
The DNA here is from genome assembly GCA_047605765.1 of Rhodocyclaceae bacterium. Taxonomy (GTDB): domain Bacteria; phylum Pseudomonadota; class Gammaproteobacteria; order Burkholderiales; family Rhodocyclaceae; genus JBGVSA01. The sequence goes on along the minus strand of JASGFB010000113.1, from coordinate 13,420 downwards.
CGCTCAGCGGCCAATCGTCCGGGTGGGCGGCGTGGCCGTGTTCGAGCAAGGCGTTGGCCCATTCGAAGAGGGTGTCGCGCGTTCCGCGATAACCCACCGACAGGCGATGCGCTGCGCCCAGGCGGTCGAACATCGGCAGACCGGTGCGGATGTGCGGCACGCCCAGCGCCTGTGCGGCGTGGCGGCCGTGCGAGTGAGCCACGATGATGTCGCAGCCGGCGGCCTCGGCATGGTTGGCGAGGTCTTCGAGGTCGCCCACCACCACTTCTTCGCAGGGCAGGCCTTCGAGCAGGGTGGCCGGCGTTGGCGTGATGGCGGTGGTGATGCGTGCGCCCATTTCGTACGCCAGCATGGCGTTGGCGTAGAGCAGATCCGGTTCGCAGGCCAGGGCGAAGCGCTTGCCGCCGATATGGAAGTGCGCGTCGAGCATGGCGTCCTGCAACTGACTGCGCTGGCGCACGTAGCGCGCCGGCACCTTGCGGCCGCTGAGCGAGGCCAGGCAATGCACGATGGCATCGACGGCGGTCAGCCCGCTGGCGCGCGCAAAGACGCGGTACGGCACGCCGGTGCGTGCGTGCAGTGCCACCGCCGAGGCATGCATGTGCTCGCCGATGGCCAGAGTCAGGCGCGAGCGGCCCATGCTCTGTGCCGCTTCGAGGCGTGTGCCGCCCAGCGTGGTGGGCGTGAATTGGTCCGGCATGTGGCCGTCGAGCGAGCCCGACACGTCGGGCAGCACCACGGTGGCCAGGCCGAAATCGGCGATCAGGTCGCGCAGCTCGTCGATGTCGGCCGAGGTCAGATGGCTGCCGGGCAGCAGATTGACCTGGTCAAGCGTGTCGCCGTCACTGGCGGGGACCAGGGTTTCGATGAGGGCGGTGACGGCATCCGCCCAGCCATCTTCGAAGCCCCCGATGTAATCCGGCGTCGGCGCGTACACGATGTGCGTGTCGCCCAACGCCGGGGCGTTGGCCTGCCGGATCAGTTTGAGGAAGGCGGGCACGTCGTCGCCCTTGGTCTCGGTCAGCCCCGTCGAGGCAATGGCGATCAGGGCCGGGTTGGCGCGCTGCTTGATGTTGAGCAGCGCCTTTTCGATGTTGTCGTAGCCGCCGAGGATGGTGCTCACCTCGTTCATCGCCGTCGTCTGCAGCGGGATGGCTTCCTTGAAATGACGTACCAGCAGCACCAGGCCGAACGAGGTGCAGCCCTGGGCACCGTGCATCACCGGCATGCAGCGGTCCATGCCGAGAAAGGCGTAGCAGGCGCCGAGCGGACGGCTCATCTTGAGCGGATTGACGGTGCAGGCCTTGGTGGGCAGCGTGAGGGTGGCCATGGCTCATCCTTGGGCCGGCACATCCCACGGGGCGGGCTGACGGACCTGTGCCCACACCGGGTTGTGCAGCGTACGGTGGATGTGCGCCACCAGTTCGACCATGCCTTCGTAGCCGGCATAGGCGTGGTGGCGTTCCTGGTTGATGTCCAGCCACGGCATGCGCGCCTTGAGGGCCACGAATTGCGTGCGCCCGCCGGACAGCATGATGTCGGCGCGCGCCTCGGCCAGCATGGCGTACATCTGGCGGGGCGGCAGCTCGTCGATCATGTGGGCGTCCTCGCCCATGATTTCCTGGATGCGCGCCTTGTCCTCCTGCGTCGACTTCTTGACGCTGGTGCCGACCACTTCCAGGCCGGCTTCGCGCAGCGCCGACACCACCGACCAGCTTTTGACGCCGCCGGTGATCAGCAACACCTTCTTGCCTTCGAGGCCGGCTCGATAGGCGGCGATGCGCGCCCAGGCGCGTGGTTCTTCGACAGCAATGAGCGCCTCGGTACGGTCGATCAGATCGTCCGGCGCGCCGCGCTCGACCAGTAGGCGGGCCAGCGCGCGCAAGGTCTGGCTCATGTCCGAGATACCGTAGAACGAGCCTTCGAAATAAGGAATGCCGTAGCGCTCTTCCATCTTGCGCGCCACGTTGATCATCGAGCGCGAGCACACCATCATCGCCACGCGGGCGCGATGGCTCCAGGCCACTTCGCGGTAGCGCGCATCGCCCGACAGGCACGACAGGATGCGGATACCGAGCGCATCGAGCAGAGGCTTGACCTGCCACAGCTCACCGGCCACGTTGTAGTCACCGATGATGTTTATGTCATAGGGCGTGGTGTGCGGTGGTTCCTGCGTGCCGATGACGTAATCGAGCAGGGCTTCGGCGCCGAGCTTGTTGCCGAGCGTCTTGGAGCCCACGAATCCGGGGGCATTGACCGGGATCACCGGTGTGCCGAACTTCTCCGCCGCGCGCTGGCAGACCGCCTCGATATCGTCGCCGATGAGGGCCGTCACGCAGGTCTGGTAGACGAACACGGCGGCCGGATGATGGCGGTCGACGATCTGGCGGATTGCCTTGAACAGGCGCTTTTCGCCGCCGTAGATGACATCCAGTTCACCGATGTCGGTGGTGAAGCCGCTGCGGTACAACAGGCTGCCCGACGAGGCCGAATTGCGGTTGTCCCACGAGTGCCCTTCGCAGCCGATGGGGCCGTGCACCAGGTGGGCCGCGTCGGTGATCGGCTGCAGGGCGATCTTGGCACCGTCGAAGGCACAGCCGCCGGCCGCCGCGCCGGGCGCCAGCGGTTTGCTGCAGCCCTTCTTGCGGGCCGTGGCGCTCTTGGCTTGGTTGTGGTCGCAGGCCGGCTCGTTGAAGACGTCCTGAATGCGGGCCGCTACGCGCGTGTCCATGATGATCCTCGCAACGTGGTCGCGCGGCGCCTCGGGGGAGGGCGCCGCGCGGCGTCAATCAACGCACCGTGTCGTACGCGTAATCGGTCTTGCCGATGTCCAGGCTGTTGCTGTCGATGGTCTCGAAGATCTCGTCGAGCAGCATCACCAGCACGCGCAAGCCGCCTTCGTAGCCCCAGGTGGGGCTGCGGTGGTAGTGGTGCCGGTCGGTGATCGGGAAAACCAGGCGGATCAGCGGTGCTCCCGCATCGCGTTCGAGGAACTTGCCGTACGTGTTGCCGATGAGGAAATCCACCGGCTCGGTATGCAGCAGCGAACGCAGGTGCCACAGATCGCGCTTGGGATAGGTCTTGCAGCCGGTGCCGAAGGGCGAAGCATCGAGCGCCGCCTGGACCTTGGCGGCCCAATCGTTGTCGCCATTGGTGGCCAGGATGTGGGCCGGCTCGGCGCCCAGTTCGAGCAGGAACCTGGTCAGGCCGATCAATTGGTCCGGATCGCCGTAGAGGGCGTAGCGCTTGCCGTGCAGATAAGCCTGGCTGTCGGCGATGGCATCCACCAACTGGCCGCGCTCGCGTTCGAGCTCGGCCGGCACGGGCTTGCCGGTCAGGCGCGCGATCGCCATCACCAGTTCATCGGTGCCGGCCACGCCGACCGGGCAGTTCAGACGCACGACTTCCTGGCCTTTGCCTTCGATGTACTTGGCTGTCTTCTCGCAGCAGATCTCCTGGAAGACGATGGTGGCCTTGGCATTGAGCGCGCGGGCGATCTCCTCCTTGGTGGTGCCGCCGTCGTACATGCTGAATTCGCCGTCGGTGGGCGTGCTCCACACGCCGGACGGATCGCACACGATGGTGTAATCCACCCCGAACAGATCGAAGATGCGGCGCACTTCCTTCATGTTGCCGACGACGAAACCGTCGAAGCCGCCGATGAAGTTGATCGAGGCGTCCGCTACGCGTTCGAGCGGCGGTACGGTACCCGCCTTGCCGTCCCAGAAATACTTGAGCACGCCGAGCAGGGCATTGTCGTAGCCGGTGATGTGGCTGCCCACGAAAGCCGGCGTGGCGGCGAAGGGGATATCGAAATCTGCCGGCACCGAGCCTTTCTGGCGCGCGTTCTTGATGAACGAATCGAGGTCATCGCCGATGACTTCGGCCATGCAGGTGGTGGCCACGGCGATCATTTCCGGCTTGTACAGCGCGTAGCTGTTGGCCAGACCGTCGATCATGTTGTTGAGCCCGCCGAACACCGCCGCGTCTTCGGTCATCGACGAGGATACGCACGAGGTCGGCTCCTTGAAGTGGCGCGAAAAATGCGAACGGTAGTAGGCCACGCAGCCCTGCGAACCGTGCACGAAGGGCAGGGTGCCGTGAAAGCCGTTGGCGGCGAACACCGCGCCCAGAGGCTGGCAGGCCTTGGCCGGGTTGATCGTCAGCGCTTCGCGGGCGAAGTTCTTTTGTTTGTAATCATCGCTCTTGGTCCACTGCACAATCTCGTGCACACGTTCCGGCGGATGGCAGAACTCGAAGACCGCTTTCTTGTTGGCGAGCATGTCCGTGTATTCGGGCTCGCGGAAGAGGTATTCGTAGTCGATGATCTTTTCAGCGTTCTGAGGCATGTTCTTGATCCTTGAAGGTCACGATTTCCACGGAGCCTTGGTCAGCGACCACACGGGCGCGCTGATGGCCATGTCCATGTCGCGTGCGAAGACAGCGAAGCCGTCGCAGCCGTGATAGGGGCCGGAGTAATCCCAGCTGTGCATCTGGCGGAACGGCACGCCCATCTTCTGAAAGACGTACTTTTCCTTGATGCCGGAGCCGACCAGGTCGGGGCGCAGTGTCTCGGCGAATTTTTCGAATTCGTAGGCGGTGACGTCGTCGTACACCAGCGTGCCGTCGGTGACTTCATGCGTGGTGCGCTGGTAGTCGTCGTTGTGGGCGAACTCATAGCCGACGCCGACTACTTCCATGCCCAGATCTTCGTAGGCGCCGATGACGTGGCGCGCGCGCAGGCCGCCCACCGACAGCATCACGCGCTTGCCTTCCAGGCGCGGGCGGTATTTGGCAATGACGGCGTCCATCATCGGCGCGTACTGGGCGATCACGCGCTCGGCGCCTTCCTTGATGGTGTCGTCGAAGTAGCTGGCGATCTGGCGCAGCGAATCCTTGATCTTGGTGGGGCCGAAGAAGTTGTATTCCATCCAGGGAATACCGTAGGTCTCTTCCATGTACCGGCTGATGTAGTTCATCGAGCGGTAGCAGTGCAGCAGGTTGAGCTTGGCCTTGGGGGTGTTCTCCATTTCGGCCAGGGTGCCGTCGCCCGACCACTGCGCGATCACGCGCAGGCCCATCTCTTCGAGCAGGATGCGCGAGGCCCAGGTGTCGCCACCGATGTTGTAGTCGCCGATGATGGCCACGTCATAGGGCGTGGCGACGAAGGCATGCTTGCCTTCTTCCGGCAGCTTGTTCAGCACCTGGTCGCGGATGGCGTCGTTGGCGATGTGGTGGCCGAGCGATTGCGATACGCCACGGAAGCCCTCGCAACGCACCGACACGATCGGGTGGTCGTCGTATTCCTTCGATTTGCGCTTGGCGACCGCTTCGATGTCGTCGCCGATCAGGCCGATGGGGCATTCGGACTGCACCGAGATGCCGCGGTTGAGCGGGAACAGCACCTGGATCTCATCGATGATGGCCTCCAGCTTCTTGTCGCCACCGAAGACGATGTCCTTCTCCTGGAAGTCGGAGGTGAATTGCATCGTCACGAAGCTGTCGATGCCGGTGGTGCCGGCGTAGTAGTTGCGCCGGGCGGCCCACGAGTACTGGCCGCAGCCGACCGGGCCGTGCGAGATGTGCACCATGTCCTTGATCGGCCCCCACACCACGCCCTTCGACCCGGCATAGGCGCAGCCGCGGATGGTCATCACGCCGGGCAGCGATTTGATGTTCGATTTGACGCCGCAATCCGGGCGGCCTTCCTCGAACACGTTGATGTGCTTGGCGCGCTTCTTGGCGGATTTGTCCGGATACGCCTTCAGCACCTCGTCGATGAGGGCGGCGTTCTGCGCCTTCTTCTCTTCAATGGTCATGCTCATGTGAATTCTCCTGTGCCGTTCAGCCAGCGAGAGCGGGCGGCGCGGCGCCGCCCGCTTCGCCTTACGCCGCCAGTTCCGCAGCGGTCTTGCCGACGGCCGACTCGTCGACCGCGCTCATGATCCCGTGCTCCATGAGCAGGTCTTCGAGTTCTTCCATCGAGATCGGCGTCGGGATCACGCCCTGGCCCTTGTTGGCGTGCACCTTCTCGGCAAGCGTGCGGTACTGGCCGGCCTGGGCCGATTCGGGCGCGTACTCGATGACTGTCATGCGGCGCAGTTCGGCGTGCTGCACGATGTTGTCGCGCGGCACGAAGTGGATCAGCTTGGTGCCGAGCTTCTTGGCCAGCGCGTCGGCCAGTTCGTATTCCTTGTCGGTCTTGCGTTCGTTGCAGACCAGGCCGCCCAGGCGTACGCCGCCCGAGTTGGCGTACTTCAGAATGCCCTTGGAGATATTGTTGGCCGCATACATGGCCATCATTTCGCCGGACATGACGATGTAGATCTCTTGCGCCTTGTTCTCGCGGATCGGCATGGCGAAGCCGCCGCACACCACGTCACCGAGCACGTCGTACGACACGTAGTCCACGTCCTCGTAGGCGCCGTTCTCTTCGAGGAAGTTGATCGACGTGATCACGCCACGGCCGGCGCAGCCGACGCCGGGTTCCGGGCCGCCGGATTCGACGCAGCGGATGTCGCCGAAGCCGATCTTCATGACGTCTTCCAGCTCCAGGTCCTCCACCGAACCGGCCTCGGCGGCCAGCGACAGGATGGTGTCCTGTGCCTTGGCGTGCAGGATCAGACGCGTGGAGTCGGCCTTCGGATCGCAACCGACGATGAGGATGCGTTGGCCCATTTGCGCGAGGGCGGCCAGGGTGTTCTGCGAGGTGGTCGACTTGCCGATGCCCCCTTTGCCGTAGAAGGCGATCTGTCTGAGCGTTGCCATGTGATTCTCCTGAATCGAATTGCCATTGAGGGGCGCGAGTGCCGGGGAGGCAAAGCGCGCGCTGTCTGTTCTGCTACCGGATACGGTCCCTCGTGTGCCCTTGTTGGTCTTCGTGGTTAGCCACTGGCGGCGAATCGTCGGTGCAAGCCCTCTTGAGCAACGCCTGTGCCATGTTGCCGCGGCTGCTTCGAAACCCGCGTGGCGCATGGCTTTGCGCGATTGCGCACGACACCGTGCGAAAGCTGTGGCGGATGCGACAAACCCGACAAACCACGCCGGCCTCTGTCGCGATCGGATGGCGTGCCGATGTGCCACGCGCACGGCGGGGCCTGCGTTGGCGGGGTGCCGCGCAAGCCGGTATGGCATTTGCTCTGGATGACGCAAGCCTGCTTCGGCGTGCGCCGTGTATGTGAATGGAATACAGCACACAGCGCGCGGGCGGGGCGGATCTTCACTTCGACCAGGATGGACGCGCATGACCGCAATCGACCAAACCGCCTTCGCCGCCCTCGACGCCGAGGAGCGCCTGCTCAACGCCGTGTTCAAGGGCGACGCGCCCAGTGGCAAACGCTACGGTTTTCGTGGCGACATCGCGCTCAAGTTCCCCGCGCAGCTGGCCGACGAAAAGCGCCCGCCGGAGATCGTCTGCGAGCAGGTCATCGCCGCCTGCGAAGCGGGCAGCACGCAGTTGTCATTCTTCACCGGCTTCCTGCTGTCGTTCGAAAACCTGCGCCTGCTGGCCGAGGTGCTGGGCGAGGCGTTGACGCCGAGCGGCAAGTACTTTGTCTTCTGCGACAACGTGGACCTGGCCAAGCGCTACCTCATCGAATACGCCGGCGTGACCTTTTACGTCCTGCCCATCGACGAGGCCACCGTGTACAACGAGACGCTCGAACTCCTGTACCTGGAACGCACCGAACTCAAGCGCATGGACACCGGCGCCAAGCTCGATGCCATCGTCGAGGCTGCGCCCGCCTTCAAGCCTGATCGCAAGTTCGTGCCCATCACGTATGAAGAGGCCCTCAAGGTGGTCGGGCCGGTGCGCGATCCGTACGCCAACCGCCCGGTCTGAGCGTCATGTGGCGGCCGGCAGGCGAGGGCGGCGGAGCGGGCCAGGGGCCCGTGGATGCGCTCGCCGAGCCGGACCGCTGGTACACCACCAACCTGACCGGCGTGCCGGCCAGCATCATCGGATCGACGGCCTTCAATGAGCGCCCGCATGAACTGGCGATCCACGGCACGCGTGAAGCGCATGCCAGCCTGTTCCGCATGCTCGACGTATGCGGCTCGCAGATCGAGGCAGGACAGGTGTTCGCACGCTACATGGACATCGTTTTCGGTTTGCAGCGCGACGCGGGCGACGGCCCGCACCGCTTCCGCGCCAGCTATCTCAAGTTGCTGCAGGGCTGGGGGTTCGATGCCAACAGTCCGCAGGGCGCCGTCATCAAGGGGTGGGCAGAGAGCCGCTTCGGCCTCGTGCCGCGCTATCACAAGGCACCGCTGGGGCGCTTTCCATCGCCGGCGTGGACTGACTACGTGATGGAAAAGATGGGCAGCCGCTTTCACAACAACTGCATCAACATGCAGTTGGACGCGCTCTACGAATACTGCCAATGGAGCATCCGCCGCTTCGCCCTGGTGGGGCCGGGGCTGGTGCGGTTGTGGCGCGGCACCAACCACTGCGACGAGCAGATCGTCTCCGGCAGCCTGCGCGAGCGCGCCTGCGTGATGCAGTTGAACAACGTGGTGTCGTTCAGCCTGTCGCCCGAGCGCGCCGAGGAATTTGGCGACTGGACGCTCGAAGCCCTGGTGCCCGCCTGCAAGCTGCTGTTCTTCCCCGGCCTGCTCGATGACCGCGTTCTCAATAGCGAAGGCGAGGCGCTGGTGCTGGGCGGGCTCTATCGCGTCAAGGTGCGTTATGGCTGACGTGGCTGTGGGCGGCGCCCATCCTTCCTTGCTCGATCGCGCACTCGGCGCCTACCTGGGCTTTGCCATCGGCGATGCGCTGGGGGCCACGGTCGAATTCATGACCGAGCGCGAGATCGCCCACCAGTACGGCACGCATCGCCAGATCACCGGCGGTGGCTGGCTGAGTCTGCGCGCCGGCCAGGTCACCGACGACACCACCATGTCGCTGGCGCTGGGCGAGGCCATCGTGCGCGCGCGTGGCTGGGATGCCGCCGCCGCTGCCGAGTGCTTCGCCGACTGGCTGCGCGCCGGCCCGGTCGATTGCGGCCATACCTGCCGGCGCGGCATCCGCCGCTACATGCTCGATGGCAGCCTGCAGGCCGAACCCAACGAAGGCGACGCCGGCAACGGCGCGCTGATGCGCAACCTGCCGGTGGTGCTGGCCTTTCTGAGCGACGACGAGACCCTGGCGCGGGTGTCGGTGGCGCAGGGCCACATCACGCACAACCACCCCTTGTCGGACATCGCCACGGTGACCCTGGCGCGCATGACGGCCGCCCTGTTGCGCGGCGAAGCCGCCGATGGCGTGCGCGACATGGCCATGCGCCTGGCCGCGCGCGAGCGCAGCTTTCGTCTCGAAGACTGCAAGAGTAGCCCGAGCGCTTACGTGGTCGATACCGTGCGCACCGTGCTTCATCACTTCATGGCACAGGCCGATTTCGAGCAATGCCTGGTGGCCGTCGTCAATCGCGGCGGCGACGCCGATACCACCGGTGCGCTGGCCGGCATGCTGGCTGGCGCGCGCTGCGGCGTGGCGGCGCTGCCGCGTGCCTGGCTGCGCCGCCTCGACCCCGACATCCGGCATCGCATCGAAGTGCAGGTGCGCCAGTTGCTGGCCCTGCAACGATCCTTCACCGTCCCCCTTCATCACGCAAGAGATTCCCATGCCGATCTACGAATACCGCTGCACACAGTGCGACACTCACTTTGAACTGCTGGTCCGCAGCGATACCCACGCAGCCTGCCCGCAGTGCCGCAGCGAGGCGCTGGCGCGCCAGGTTTCGCGCATTGCGCCGGCCAGCGCGACCGCCCGCCGCATCGCCGACGGTCGACGCCAGGCGGTGAAAGAAGGGCACTTCAGCCATTACAGCGCCGCCGAGCGGGCCAAGGCCAGCCGCTGACGCCACACAAAAAGGGGGCGCCGGCCCCCTTTGTCGAGATAGCGGATCGCCGCTGCTCAGGCGTCTTCCAGCTTGCGTGCCTCGATGGTGATCGGCAGCGGCGTGTCCGGTGCCAGGGCGGGCAGTTCCAGGCGCCAGCCATTGGCCAGCGTAATGGCGCCGCCCCACAGCGTGGCGACTTCGCTGGCCACCACGGGCTCTTCGAGATCCTTCTTGGGGACATAGGCGGTGAGCGTGCCGTCGGGGCGTTTGCGAAGGGTGATTTTCATGAGCGGTCCAGTATCGGTGTGGTGTTGAAATCGGGCGCGGGCCGTCAGGGCCAGAACACGCGCAAGGGGTCGTCGCAGAGAATGTCCAGCAGCGCGTCGAGGTCTTCGTCGACGTGCTTGAGCAGCCAGCGTCCGTCCGGGTGCTGCTTGGCGAACAGCAGCCAGCTGCGGGCATCGCGCATCAGCAGCGCGATGTCGATGACGCCGCCTTGCGGGTCGACGTTGCGTGAACAGCAGGGGCAGGTCACCAGCCAGCCGCTGCGATGCAGGCTCACCTGTGGCTGCACGTAGAGGTAGCGCTGGCGACGGCCGAGGGCGTGCTGCACGCGGCGCAGGATGAAGCGCGGCTCGCTCCACACGACCGTGGAGCCGGGCGAGACCTGCCTGGTGCCCACGCCCGGTTCCATGTCAGACCGGCGCCAGCTCGTGTTCGAGCACACCGACGACGTGACGCGGGTCGGGTGCGAACTCGACGATGTACAGCACGGTGGCCGCCTCCTCGATGAAGCCCACGCGCATCACCTCGCCACGCGTGCCGGCGCTCACCAGCAGCTGCTCATCGGGCACGCTCGGGTGGCTGCCATCGTTGAACAGGTCGATACGGGCGGCCACGGGTTGGCCGATGCGGTACTTGGCGTCGAGCGTCGAATGCATGATGCGTTTTCACATGTAGGGCTAGGCGGTGATGGCGCGCACCTGGTCGACGCGATCACCGAGTGCCGCGACGACGTGGGGCGGCAGGTTGTCGAGCGATACCAGTTCGCGCGCGCGCATGCCCACGCAGGTACCGCTGGCGACGAATTCCACCGCGAACACGTAGTAGCGCTGCACGAAGGTGCCGATCGAGCGCACGTAACCGACGTCGCCGCGCGTCACCAGCCGGTCGCCGATGTCGCGGCCGGCATAGGTGCCATCGTTGCGTACGTTGTAGCGGGCGACGACCCGTTCGCCGAGCGTGAAGGCCGGCGCGCCGGCCAGCTCGACCTCGTCGCCGTCCAGGCCCGGCAGGGGATCGTCGAAATCGTCCATGGCCGCGTCTGTCAGGCCGGCTCGATGCAGTCGGCCGGGCAGGCCGTCACGCACTGGGGCTTGTCGTAATAGCCTTCGCACTCGGTGCACTTGGCCGCGTCGATGGCAAACACGTCGCCCTTGGGCTGGATCGCGTCGTTGGGGCATTCGGATTCGCAGGCGCTGCAGCCGGTGCAGAACATGCCGGTGATTTTCAGACTCATGGTGCCTTCCTCAAGTATCGGGACGCGTCGCGCATCAAGCTGATGCGACGCGCGCGTCGGGTCGCAATGCGGCATCGGGCCGCGCGTGGTAGTGGGTTTCGCCGCGCCGTACGCGGTCGCCGAAATCGGCGCGCCAGGCCAGGGCCGCCTCGTCGATGAAGCGATGCGCATAGGCTTCGACCGGCTCGATGCCGGCGGCGCGCAACTCGGCGCGCGGGCAACCGCCGATCTTGGCCACCAGCACGGCATGACAGTCGTTGAGTGCGGCGAGCGTGGCGGGCAAGGTGTCGTCCTCACCGTAGCCGCCCTGGCAGTAATGCTCGACGCGGCGGTGGCCGATGAAGCGCACGGCGCTGTCCGTCACCTCGTAGATCTGGAATTCGCTGGCGTGGCCGAAGTGCTGGTTGACGCGACCGCCCCCCTTGGTGGCGACGCCCACCAGCAAGGGCGGCAACGCGTCGGTCGGCGTGGCCGCCAGAGCCGCCGGCGCCGCCGCCTTGGCGGCACGCTGAGCGTCGCGCGTGGCTTCGACGGTCTGGCGGTACTGGCGCCGCGCCGCGATGTCTTCTTCGACCTGCGCGGCGACGCGTTCGAATTCATCGAAATCGGCCGAGCGGTCTTCGCCGAGCATGCCGACGGCATCGGCCCGGCACTGCCGGCAGTGGCGCATCAGGTTGGCACCGTCGCCGCAGGCGTCCTGCACTGCCTTCAATTCCTGCGCGCTCGGCCCGCGCTGGCCGGTGAGCCCATAGTGCGTGCCGTGGGTTGGGTCGGAGATCAGCGGCATGATGTTGTGCAGGAATGCCCCGTGCGCCTTGACCGCCCGGTTGACCTCCACCAGGTGGTGGTCATTGACGCCGGGAATCAGTACGGAATTGATCTTGACGAGCACGCCCCGCGCCACCAGTTTTTCCAGCCCCTCCATCTGCCGTGCCAGCAGTATGCGGGCGGCATCGATGCCGGTGATGCGGTCGTGCTGGTAGAAGATCCACGGATAGATGCGCGCGCCGACTTCGGGGTCGATGGCGTTGAGCGTGATGGTGACGTGATCGACCCCCGCTGCAGCGATCTCGTCGACGTAGTCGGGCAGTGCCAGGCCGTTGGTGGACAGGCACAGACGGATGTCCGGCGCGGCGGTGCGCAGCAGGCGGAAGGTCTCGAAGGTCTTGGCGGCGTTGGCGAGCGCGTCGCCGGGGCCAGCCACGCCGACCACCGACAACTGCGGCATGCGCCGTGCCACCGCCACCACCTTGTCGGCGGCTTCCTGCGGGGTGAGCTTGCGCGACACCACGCCGGGGCGCGATTCGTTGGAGCAGTCGTATTTGCGATTGCAGTAGTGGCACTGAATGTTGCAGGCCGGCGCCACGGCGACGTGCATGCGGGCGTAGTGGTGGTGGGCGTCTTCGGCGTAGCAGGGGTGGTCTTTGACGCGTGCCCAGATGTCGGCGGGCAGTGTGTCGGGTCCGGCCGCGCTGCCGCAGCCGCTGTGGCCGGCGCTGGCGGTGTTGTCGCAGCCGGTGGCCGAGGATTGGGCCAGTGCGATGCGTTTGGCCTTGAGGTCGGCGAGGCTGACGAAACGGGCCGTATCCGGCATGTGGGGCTCCTGTGTGGGGTGCTGGCGCGCGATGCGCGGCGCGTTCGGTGCTGTCAATGCCATTTCCATGCCATGTTTGTTTGTGGCGTGGAATCAATGGGTTATGGGGTTGGGGCGGTGGGTGAGGTGGGGGTGGGATGTCGGGCTTGCGACAAATCGGACATTGCGTGGTTTGGATGCGAATGGCATGGGGGTGTGCCTGTGCGCGGCATTCGCTGCTTGGGGTGTTGTTGTTCTTGATGTGGGATTCTTGCGGGCGTGCGTTGGTTCGGGGCTTGGTCGCCCGGCGTTTGTGCTGCTTTGGATCGTGGATGTTCGTGGGTGTTTGTTTTTGCTGATGTTCGTTGGCCGGGACTCGCCCCGGCGGGCGAGTTACTTTCTTGTACGGACAAGAAAGGTAACCAAAGAAACCGCCCCCGCATCCCCGCCGGCCTGCGGCCGGTCCCCTGCGCTGCTCGCTTGAGAAGG
>JASGFB010000112.1:0-14870 GCA_047605765.1 Rhodocyclaceae bacterium | reverse complement strand
TCGGCAGCGGCGACCGCTCCGAGCGCATCCGCACCTACAACTTCCCGCAGGGCCGCATCACCGACCACCGCATCAACCTCACCCTGTACAAGCTCGACGCCGCCATGGACGGCGACATCAGCGAACTGATCGACGCCCTCATCACCGAACACCAGACCGAACTGCTGGCGCAACTGACCGAAGAAGCCTAATCCACCGCCCGCCGAGCCATGCGCTTGTCATGCGTGGATGGCGGTAGAATTTGAAGGGCGTGAAAACGCCTGGAAAATCAGGTGGGTACGTGAAGAGCGTTCCCCGCGTGAGCGGGGATGAACCGGCTGATTCAAACAATCCGACCATTACGCTCGAGCGTTCCCCGCGTGAGCGGGGATGAACCGTGCGCGGCTTCGAGGAGGTGTGATATGGGCCGGTGTTCCCCGCGTGAGCGGGGATGAACCGGCCGGATCGGCATCGCCGACGCCCTTCGTGGCGTGTTCCCCGCGTGAGCGGGGATGAACCGCAGACCATGTCCGAGTCCCCGTGGTTTCGTTCGTGTTCCCCGCGCCAGCGGGGATAACCCAGGTCCTGAAGCCCGACGCGGCCGCGCAAGGTAGACTCCTCGCCTGCCAACTTCTATCGCGGGGACTTGCATGGATTTTTCGACGCTGGGTGAAGCGCTGGCCTTTGCGCGGGGCCGCATCGACGCGGTGGATGCCAAGGTGTTGCTGCGCCATGCGGCCGAGGTCACCGCCACGACGCTGGTGGCCTACCCGGAGCGCAGCATGTCCGTCGAAGCCGCCATGCGTTTTGCCGACTGGGTGGAGCGCCGTGCGGCGGGCGAGCCGGTGGCGCACATCGTCGGGGAGCGCGAATTCTATGGCCGCCTGTTCCGCGTCACGCCCGATACCTTGATTCCACGGCCGGATACCGAAATCGCCATCGAACAGGCACTGGTCTGCCTGCGCGGGCAGGCAGCGCCGCGCGTGCTCGATCTGGGCACCGGCACCGGAGTCATCGCCATCACGCTGGCGCTGGAGCATGGGGGGGCCGAGGTCACGGCGGTGGACGCCAGCGTGGCGGCGCTGACCGTGGCCTGCGACAACGCCGAGCGCCTGGGCGCCACGGTGCGCTGCCTGTCGGGCGACTGGTTCGCACCGGTGGCGGGCGAGCGCTTTGAATTGATCGTGTCCAACCCTCCGTACATTGAAGAGCAGGACGCCCACCTCGCGCAGGGCGACGTCCGTTTCGAGCCCCGCACGGCGCTGGTCAGCGGCGCCGATGGCCTCGACGATATCCGCCGCATCATCCAGGGCGCCCCCGATCACCTGGCGCCGGGCGGCTGGCTGCTGCTGGAGCATGGCTATGACCAGGCCAGCCGCGCGCGCGCGTTGTTGGTGCAGGCCGGCTTCGTCGAGGTCGCATCGTGGCCGGACCTGGCCGGCATCGAACGCGTTTCGGGCGGGCGCTGGCGCCACGCCTAGGCGGGCCAGCCGCGCCTGCGGGGCGGTGCGCACGGTTTATGCATGCGCCAGTCTGGCGGTCGACCTCGCGTCGATCGCCGACTATCTTTCGAAATGGTGCCGTTGCCGCAACCCTCTTCCCCCCGGGAGTGCGCCATGAGACGTCCCCCTCTGTACAGCCAAAGCCGCTCGGCGGCGCCCGTGGCCGCTGCCACGCCCGCCGTCGCTGAAGAGGCGGCCCCGCCCGGCCCGCCCCGGCGCCGTTTTGCGCGCACCCGCCGCTATGCCAAAGGAATGGGGCTGGGTTTGCTGTTGCTGGCCATGGTGGCGTGGATGGCGCACCTGAGTCTGCGGCCCACGCCGCGTGTGCTGACGCAGAAAGACATCGATCAGGCGGTGCTTCACACGGTGGCGACCAAGCAGTTGCCGTCGGCCGCGACACGGGCTGCGCAGACGGTGGGGCCGTCGGTGGTGCGGGTGGTCGGCTATGGTCCGCCAGATGAAGGGCGGGCCGCCAAGGGGGGCAGAAAGCCGCCCAAGGGCCTGACCGCCAAGAAACCGGATACCGACGCCGACAGCAAAGATGAGCCTCAGGGCGTCGGCACCGGCGTGGTCATCGTGCAGGACGGCACCATCCTGACCAACCTGCACGTGGTGGCGAGCGCGCACAAAGTGAAGGTCATTTTTTACAACGGTTTGGAATCCGATGCCGATGTGGCCGGCTTGCAACCCGAGAACGACCTGGCCGTCCTCAAGGCGCGCAAGATTCCCGACGACCTGCAGCCGGCGGCGCTGCGCTCGACCTCCGATCTGCAGGCGGGGGATGAAGTGGTCGCCGTCGGCCACCCCTTCGGCATCGGCCCCTCAGTGTCGGCCGGCGTGGTGTCGGGCCTCAAGCGCGAGTTCCGCTCGCCGGAGGGCGAACGCACCCTGAGCAATCTCATCCAGTTCGACGCCGCCGCCAATCCCGGCAATTCGGGCGGGCCGCTGGTCACCATGGACGGTGCCGTGGTCGGCATCGTCACTGCCATCATGAATCCGAGCGCCCGCACCTTCGCGGGCATCGGATTCGCCGTTCCCATTGAAAACGCCGCGTCTGCCATCGGCATGTCGCCGTTCTGACGCCTCATTGCGGTTCCCCCACAGGAGAGCATTCATGGAGAGCACGGATTCCCGCACGGCCGAGGTGTCGACGCTGATGGAGCGCATCCTCTATGAGGTCAAGCGCGTCGTGGTGGGGCAGGACTACTTCCTGGAGCGCGTGATGGTGGCCATGCTGGCGCAGGGGCACTTGCTGGTGGAAGGCGTGCCGGGGCTGGCCAAAACGCTCACGGTGAAGACGCTGGCGCGCACGCTGCAAGGCAGCTTCAAGCGCATCCAGTTCACCCCCGACCTGGTGCCGGCGGATCTGGTGGGCACGCGCATTTACAACCAGAAGACCGGTGAGTTCGCGACGTCGCTTGGCCCGGTGTTCGCCAACCTGCTGCTGGCCGACGAAATCAACCGTGCCCCGGCCAAGGTGCAGAGCGCCCTGCTCGAAGTGATGCAGGAGCGGCAGGTGACCATCGCCGGCGAGACCCATCGGGTACCCGAACCCTACCTCGTGATGGCGACGCAGAACCCCATCGAAACCGAAGGCACCTATCCGCTGCCGGAGGCGCAGGTCGACCGCTTCATGATGAAGGTGCTGGTGGATTACCCCAGCGAGGAAGAAGAATTCGTCATCGTCGAGCGGGTGACCGGCCCGGCGGTGCATGTGATGGCGGTGACCACCGCCGACGAACTGGCGCATCTGCAATCGGTGTGCCGTGAGGTCTACGTCGACCCCGCCATCATGCAATACGCCGTGCGCGTAGTCGGCGCCACCCGCCAGCCCGACAAACACGGCCTCAAGGATTTTGCCAAGTACCTGACCTACGGTGCCAGCCCGCGCGCCACCATCGGGCTGGTCGAAGGCGGGCGGGCGCTGGCGTTGATGCGCGGCCGCAGCTACGTGCTGCCGGAGGACGTGGCCGATCTGGTGCCCGACGTCATGCGCCATCGCCTGAGCCTGTCGTATGAGGCCCTGGCCGAGGGGCTGTCGCCCGATGAGCTCATCGCGCGTATCCAGAAGGCGGTGCCGCCGCCGGATCGCCAGCAACTGAAGCAAGTGGCATGAGCGCGCGCGCCGAACACCTGCTGACACGGCTGGAATGGACTGTCATCCGCCGGCTCGACGGCTTGCTGCAGGGCGACTACCGCACGCTCATGCGCGGCTCCGGGCTGGACCTGGCCGATCTGCGCGAATACCAGTACCACGACGACGTCCGCCATATCGACTGGAACGTCACGGCGCGCCTGCAATCGCCGCACGTGCGGCAGTTCACCGAGGATCGCGAATTGACAGCGTGGTTTCTGATCGATCTGTCGCCGTCGGTCGATTTCGGTTCGCGCGACGTGCGCAAGCGCAGCGTGTCGACAGAGTTCGTCGCCGTGCTGGCGCGCCTGCTGTCGCGCCACGGCAATCGCGTCGGGGCGCTGCTGTATGGCGCCGGCGTGGATACCGTGATTCCGCCGGGCAGCTCGCGCCGTCACGTGCTGCGTCTGCTGCACAGCCTGCAATCGCGGCCTGCCCTGGTGCGCCCGGGCGCGACCGATCTGCGGGTGCTGCTCGACAGCGCGCTGCGCACCGTGCGCAAGCGGTCGAGCATCTTCGTGCTGTCGGATTTCATCAGCGAGCCGGGTTGGGATGTGCCGCTGGGGCAACTGGTGCAGCGCCATGACGTACTGGCCATCCGCGTACTCGACCCGCTGGAACGTGCCTTGCCCGACCTTGGTTTGATCGTCATGCACGACCCCGAGACCGGCGAGCAACTTACCGTCGACACGCAGAACGCCAAGTTCAGACAGCGCTTTGCGGCGCTTGCCGCCGCCCGTGAAGACGATATCCGCCAAGCCTTTGCGCGAGCAGGCGTGGATGCGCTGGAGCTGGCCACCGATGACGATCTGATCGACGCCATCGTGCGTTTCGTAGACCTGCGACGCCGCCGCCTGGCGCTGGCGCGGGGCAGTTTGCCGCAGCACCTGAAGGCCAGCGCCTGAGCGCGTGGCCCGAAGCAAAGCGCGTCACTGCGCGTGACGCAAGGAGTATGACGGCATGGTTTTCCTGTGGCCCGAATTGCTGTGGCTGCTGCTGGCAGTCCCGCTGCTGATCCTGCTCTATGTGTGGCTGCTGCGCCGGCGCAAGAAGGCAGTCGTCGACTATGCGCAGCTGTCGCTGGTACGTGCCGCCATGGGCGGTGGTGCGCGTTGGCGCCGCCATGTGCCGCCGACGCTGTTCCTGCTGGCATTGGTCGCCATGCTCATTGCCACCGCACGTCCGACGGCGGT
Organism: Rhodocyclaceae bacterium; assembly: GCA_047605765.1. GTDB lineage: Bacteria > Pseudomonadota > Gammaproteobacteria > Burkholderiales > Rhodocyclaceae > JBGVSA01. The sequence goes on along the minus strand of JASGFB010000112.1, from coordinate 10,062 downwards.
CATTACGTTGCCGTCGCAGCAGCAGACGATCATCCTGGCCATGGATGTATCCGGCAGCATGCGCGCCAAGGACGTCGAGCCCGACCGCATCACGGCGTCGCAGAACGCGGCCAAGGCGTTCGTCAAGAGCCTGCCGCCGCATGTGCGCATCGGTGTGGTGTCCTTTGCCGGTTCGGCGGCGGTGGTGCAACCGCCGACGCGCACGCACGAAGATGTGGTGGCCGCCATCGACCGCTTTCAACTGCAGCGCGGCACGGCCATCGGCAGCGGCATGATCCTGTCGTTGGCGACGATATTTCCCGACGACGGCATCGATATCTCGGGCGTTACCGAAGGGCGTCTGGATGATCGCTACGGCCGCGCCCTGGAAGGCGACCCGAACAGGCCGCCCAAGCCGGAGCGGGCACCGGTGGCGCCGGGTTCGTACACCTCGGCGGCGGTGATCCTGCTGACCGATGGCCAGCGCACCCACGGCCCCGATCCGGTGGAGGTGGCCCGCATGGCGGCCGATCGCGGCGTGCGCGTGTATACGGTGGGCTTCGGAACGGTGGATGGCGAAATCACCAGCTTCGAAGGCTGGTCGATGCGTGTGCGGCTGGATGAAGAAACGCTCAAGACAGTGGCCGGGCTGACGCAGGCGGAGTACTTCCATGCCGCCACCGCCGACGATCTCAAGAAGGTGTACGAAACGCTCAATTCGCGCATCACCGTCGAGACCAAGGAGACCGAAATCAGTGCGCTGTTTGCCGCGTTGGCGGCACTGCTGGCGGTGCTGGCGGCGGGGCTGTCGGTGTGGTGGTACGGGCGCGTGGTGTGAGCCGGGCACGCCGCTGCCAGGTTAGCCATAAAAAAAGGTGCAGCCTGCTGCACCCTTTTTTTATGGCGCCCGAGGGCGCGCGGCCGTCATGATTGCCGCGTGCTACAACATGTGATCGAGGAAGGCGCGCGTGCGCGGATGCTCTGGATTGGAGAACATCTCGGCCGCCGGGCGGGCCTCGACGATCTCGCCGCCATCCATGAACAGCGCGCGGGTGGATACATCACGGGCGAAGGCCATTTCGTGCGTCACTACCAGCATGGTCATGTGTTCTTCGGCGAGCTGACGCATGGTGCGCAGCACTTCGCCGGTGAGTTCGGGATCGAGCGCTGACGTCGGCTCGTCGAACAGCATGATGTCGGGTTCCATGGCCAGCGCGCGGGCAATCGCCACGCGCTGCTTCTGCCCGCCCGACAGGCGGCCCGGATAGTTGTCGCGCTTGTCGAGCAGGCCCACCTTGCGCAGCAGTTCCTCGGCCTTCGGGATGATGGCGTCGCGCGCCATGCCTTGCACCGTGATCGGGGCTTCGATGATGTTCTGCAGCACCGTCAGATGCGGAAACAGATTGAACTGCTGGAACACCATGCCCATCTTGCGGCAGATGCGGCGCACCTCGGCGTCGGACGCGTAGTGGCAATGGCCGGCGGCGTCGGTGCTGGCGAGGGTTTCGCCTTCGATGACGATGTGGCCGGCGTCGATGGTTTCCAGATGGTTCAGGCAGCGCAGGAACGTGCTCTTGCCCGAGCCGCTGGGACCGATGATGGCGATCACGTCGCCCTTGCCGACTTCCAGCGACACCCCCTTGAGCACCTCGGTGCTGCCGAAGCGCTTGCGGATGTCCTGCGCGCTGATCATGGGCTTATTGGTCATAGACGGCATATTTCTTTTCCAGGCGCTGGAAGGCCAGCGTCAGCACCAGGGTCATGATCAGGTAGAACACCGCCGCCACGATGAAGGGCGTGGTCGAGAAATCGCGCTGCACGATGCCGCGCGCCATGCGCAGCAGATCGTTCATGGCGAGCACGTAGATGAGCGACGTGTCCTTGACCAGGGTGATGGTCTCGTTGCTCACCGGCGGCAGGATATGGCGGACCATCTGCGGCAGGATGATGCGGCGCATGGTCTGGTTGTACGACAGGCCCAGCACCTTGGCCGCCTCGTACTGGCCACGGTCGATGGACTGGATGCCGGCGCGGAAGATCTCCGCAAAATAGGCAGCGTAATTGAGCGAGAAGGCGACGACGGCGGCGGGGAAATCCGGCAGCCGCACGCCGATCACGGGCACGAAGGGCAATGCGAAATAAATGAACAGCATCTGCAGCATGAGCGGCGTGCCGCGCATGAGCCAGATATACCCGCCCACCAGGCTGCGCGCCGTACGCGACCGCGAGATGCGGATCAGCGCCAGCGCCAGCCCCAGCGGGACGGACAGGATCAGCGTGATGAAGAACATCTTCAAGGTCACGCCAGCGCCTTCGAACAGAGGCGGCAGAATCGACACCAGATAATCCATGCTCACCTCAACGCGCCGGGCGCGTCCCGTCGCTCAACATCCAGAACACAAACACCCTCCATGCCCGTCCCCGGGGCTTTCTTTACTTGACGATGTCCTTGCCGAACCAAGTGGTCGAGATGCGGGCGGCAGTGCCGTCCTGCTTCATCTTGTCCATGGCGTCGTCGATCTTGGCCAGCAGGTCGGTATCGTCCTTGCGCACGCCCACGCCGTATTCCTCGGTGCCGAAGTTCTCTTCGAGCACGTCGTATTCCCCCGGCTTCTTGGCGGTGTAATAGCGGCCGACCACTTCGTCCACCACCAGGGCGTCGAGGCGGCCTGCCTTCAGGTCGAGCAGGGCGGTGATGTTGTCGCCGAACTGCTTGAGCTGCTTGAGGCTCTTGGCGGTGCCGGCATCACGTTCGACGGCTTCGACCGCGCTGCTGCCTTCCTGCACGCCGACCACCTTGCCGGCCAGATCGGCCTTGGCCTTGATGGGCGAGCCGGCCGTCACCACGATGATCTGGTGGTTTTCGAGGTAAGGCTTGGAGAAGCCGATGCTTTCTTTGCGCTTGTCGGTGATGGTCAGGCCGTTCCACAGCACGTCGACGCGCTTGCCGTTGAGCTCGGCTTCCTTGGCGTTCCAGTCGATGGGCTTGAACTCGACTTCGACGCCCAGGTGCTTGGCCGCTTCCTTGGCCATGTCGATATCGAAGCCGGTGAGGTTGTTCTGTTCGTCGCGAAAGCCCATCGGCGGGAAGTTGTCGTCCAGGCCTACAACGATCTTGGCGGGCACGGCGGCCGGGGTTGCGGCCGGCGCGGCTTCTTCCTTCTTGCCACAGGCGGCGAGGGTGGCGACGATGGCTGCGGCCATCATGAGGCGGGTCAGCGGTGCGTTCATGAGTGTTTTTCCCTGAGCATCAATAAATCGTTCGTCGGCACGAGGCGCGCCGGACCGGTGTGCCGGCTAGCGTAGTACATGGCGCAGCACCCCTAGCCCGGCATGGGTCATGTCGGGCGCGGGTAGGTCGCAAATTCATGCGGACCCACGGGGCTGCGCGCGGGTACGAGCGATCCATCTATCCACGGGAGGCGAGCCGCGCGGCGGCGGCAGCGGGGGCTTGCCGGTTTCCGGCAAGGTCGGACAATTCGTACGGGCGCTGTTCGGCGCCGACAAAATACACGGGATCGCGGCTCAGGTGTGAACGCCGCGATCCATGCCCCCTCAAGGAGGCGCCGACGCTGGGCTTCGCGCAACAGTGCCGGCCGTTGCCAGACCGGCGGCGCAAATGTGAAATACCGTCACGCCGACCCCGGGGCCGGTGATCAGGCAGCCAGCGGCGTGCCTTGCGGGTTGAGCGTGGCGGCGCCGAGGGCGCGCTCGATGGCGCCCTGCATGCCTTGCAGTTCTTCGAGCTGGCGCAGCAGGACGGTTTCCTGGTGGTTGAGCTCGTCGATGCGCTCTTCCAGTGTCCCGGTGGCTTCGTACACGCGCTTGACACTTTCGAGGCGGCGCTTGAGCTGCAACTGGTATTCGCGCACCTGGGTTTCCAGCGGAGCCATGACGGCCCGCAACCATTGTTCGACGTCGCGGTTGGCCACTTCGAAGGTGCGCCGCGCTTCGGTGGCGATGGTCTCGAAGAAACGCTGGGTTACCGTGCCCTTCCAGCGCGTGATCATGGTGCCCACGCTGTTGAGCTGGTCGTTGAAGGCGGTTTCGAGCTTGGTGATCTCGCGCTGATAGCGGAAGGTCGAGAACGTCGCCGGCGGGGCCAGCTTGAGGCCATGTTCGACAGCGAAGCGCTTGTACATGGCTTCGAGCATGTCGGTGATCTCGGCGATTTCGCGCGAAGACTTGTGCAGGTTGCCGCGCAGCGTGTCGAAGAACTCGACCATGGCGCCGCGCAGGTCGCGCGAGAAATTGGCGTCCACCATCGCCTCACGCGTGCGGCGCGTTTCCATGCGCACGGCATCGAGCCCGATGTGGGAGAGCAGCTTGTTCGACAGGTTGGTGAACACGCTGCGCACGGCATGGTACTTGGCCAGGCCCTGCTCGAATTCTTCCTTCTCGCTGCGCACCTTGCGCATCATGTATTCGATGACGCTCTGATTCTTGCCGCGCAGATCGGACATCTCGCGCAGTTGTTCGCGCAGATTGACCAGGCGGGTCTGCAGCAACTCCACCACGCGGTTGACGATTTCGCCGGCTTCGGCGACCGCGCTGTCGCGCAGGATCTGTTGCCGGGCCGGCAGCAGGTCTTGCATGAGCGCCTGTTCGAGCAGTTCGATGCGCGAGCGCGTCAGCAGTGATTTGTCATTGCTGACCTTGGCCAGCAGGGCCTTCTGTGCCGACACCGGAAAGACCTGGGTCGGCGCGATTTCGAGGGTTTCGGCCACCGAGCCGATCTGGCGGGTGATTTCGGCGTCGATGACGGCATCGCTGCGCAGACCGTCCCACAGGCCGTCGATCTTGTTCAGCACGACCATGCGGCCGCGCTTCTGGGCGCGTCCGGCATTGACGTGATTGCGCCACACCTGCAGGTCGCTCTGCGTGACGCCGGTGTCGGCCGCCAGGATGAACAGCACCGCGTGGGCGCTGGGCAGCATCGACAGGGTCAGTTCGGGTTCGGAACCGATGGCGTTGAGCCCCGGCGTATCGACGATGACCAGCCCCTGCTCGAGCAGGGGGTGGGGGAACTGGATGATGGCGTGGCGCCAGCAAGCGATCTCGACCAGCCCTTCGGCATCGGGGCGGGCGCCGGCGGTGCCGGCATCGTCCACCACGAAGCCCAGGCGTTCGGCTTCGGCACGCGGTACGCGGCGCGTTTCGCTCACGCGCTGCAGCGCCTGCTGCAGGCTGGCCGCATCGCGCACGTCGAAGCTCTCGAAGGTCCATGCTTCGGGCGAGCGGCGCAATTCGGCCACGCTCTCGCGCTGGGCGCGGGTATCGATCGGCAGCAGCCGCACGCCCGGCGTCTGGCCGGCCTCCCATTGCAGCTCGGTCGGGCACATGGTGGTGCGGCCGGCGCTGGAGGGCAGGATGCGGTTGCCGTATTCGGCGAAGAAAATCGCGTTGATGAGTTCCGATTTGCCGCGCGAAAATTCGGCGACAAAAGCCACCACCAGCTTGTCTTCACGCAGGCGGTCGAGCAGGTGCTGCAGGCGCAGGTCGGATTGGGCGTCGCCCACCTCGTTGTCCGCCAGCCAGGAACGCAAGTGTTGCACCGCGCCCGTGACATTGGAGCGCCAGGCGGCGTAAGCGGAAAAACGATCGATCAGCGACATGGACAAACAGCTCCGTTCCAGCGGGGCAATAAGGGCCAGGGTGGGCTGGCGGCAAGGATAGCTTCAATCTTCCAGCACTTCGCGGACCCGGCGGGCGGTTTCTACGGGCGGGCGATTTGGCGTGATGGGCGGACCGAAAATCTGGCCCATGTCTGGAATTGTGGATCAGCCGTGGCGCAAGGCCAGTCTTCGGCGCCGGGAGGATGGCCGGCGTGCCCGAACGGCGGTGCCTAACGCTGGCAGGCGGCGCAATAGAAGGTGGAGCGCTGCCCCATGACCACGCGGCGGATATCGCCGCCGCAAACCCGGCAGGCCTCGCCTTCGCGCCCGTACGCGAAGTACTGCTGCTGGAAGTAGCCGCGCGCACCGTCGCTGGCCACGAAGTCGCGCAAGGTGCTGCCGCCGGCGGCGAGGGCGTCGGTCAGCGTGGACCTGATCTCGGCCACCAGCCGTTCGCAACGGGCGAGGGACAGCCGTCCGGCGGCCGTCTTGGGGTGGATGCGTGCTCGGAAAAGGCTTTCCGACGCATAGATGTTGCCGACGCCGACCACTACGGCGGCATCCATGATGAACAACTTGATGGGCGTCTTGCGCTGGCGGCTGGCGTTGAACAGATAGCTGCCGTCGAAGGCGTCGGTCAATGGTTCGACGCCCAGGCTGCGCAGCAGCGGATGGTCGTCGATGGGGCCGGGATGCCACAGCACGGCACCGAAACGGCGCGGGTCGTGCAGCCGCAATACCCGATCGCCGAACACGATGTCGACGTGGTCGTGGAGGCGGATGGGGGTGCTGGCCGGCAGCACGCGCAGCGTCCCCGTCATGCCGAGATGGACGATCAGATGGCCGGCGGCGGTTTCGAGAATCAGGTACTTGGCGCGGCGCACGAAGCGCAGCACCGGTTGGCCGCTCAGTTGCTCCGCCAGGCCGGCGGGCACCGGATAGCGCAGGCGGTCGTTACGTACCACCACGTTGGTGATGGTCTGGCCGGTGAGGAGTTCGGCAATGCCGCGGCGGGTGATCTCGACTTCGGGCAATTCGGGCATGATCTAGGCGCTGGCGGGAATAATCGGAACGCGGCTTGCTGTTACCATCGGCGAACGAATCTTAGTCTACCCACTCCAATACTCCCTCATACACGAGAATCCCTATGCCCAACTTCGCCCGTCTGACAGTGTCTTTCCTGACCGCCGTTTGCCCGGTCGTCATGACAGGCGCCGCCTGGGCGGCGGACGCACCCCGCCCGGCGATGTCGGTGCCGGCGGTGGCGCCCGCCACCGAACTGACGGGGCAGTATGTCTACGAATTGATGCTGGCGGAAATCGCCGCCGCACGAGGCGACTACGCGCTGGCGGGCGAGGCATACGTCGACCTGGCGCGCCGCACGCGCGATGGCCGTATCGCCCGGCGTGCGACCGAAGTCTCGCTGATGGGCCAGCAAGTGCAGCGAGCCGGCGAGGCCGCTCGCCTGTGGGTCGAGGCCGAGCCCGATTCGGTGCCGGCACTGCAGACGCTGGCAGTGGTGCTGGCCGGCGGTTATGGCTCGCAGGACGACCTTGAGCCGCCGCTGGCCCGTCTGCTGGCCTCCGGCGCCGCGCCGATCGAATCCATGCTCATGCAGTTGCCGCGCATGTACGGGCGCTACGTCGACAAGGCCGCGTCGGCGGCTGCCGTTGAGCGCCTGACCACGCCTTACCTGAACGTGCCCGAGGCGCACCTGGCTCGCGCCCTGGCGTTCAATGCGGCGCAGAACCCGGCGCGCGTCCGTGACGAAATCAATGCCGCGCTGGCTCAGCGGCCCGACTGGGAGGCTGCCGCGCTGGTGCGTGCGCAGGCCGCGCCGAGGGAAAACCAGGCCGAAGCCATGGCCGAGCTGAACGCATTCGCCACCACGTATCCGCAGGCACGCGAGGCGCGCGTGCTGTACGTGCGCTGGCTGGTGTCCGAAAAGCGCTTCGATGAAGCGAAGGCGGCGTACCGCAAGCTGGAGTCCGACTTCGCCAAGGATGACGACGTCGCCTATCTGGTGGTGGCGCTGGCCGTGCAATCCGACGATTTCGATACCGCCGAGCGCCAGTTGCAGCGACTCATCGACAACAAGTATCGCGATGTCGACCTGTTGCGCCTGCAATTGGGCCAGCTCTATGAAGAAGCGCAGGAGCCCAAGCGCGCCATCGCACAGTACAAGCAGGTGGGGCGCGGCCAGCACTACGGGCCGGCACAGGCGCGCATGGCGGTGGTGATGGCCCGGGGCGGCGACATCGACGGCGCCCGCGCGCTGCTCCAGAAGGCCGCCAACGACCATCCGGATGAAGCGGCCACCTATATGCTGGCCGAATCGCAGATGCTGCGCGAACTGAACAAGCCGGAACTGGCGCTCGATGCGATCGGCAAGTTGCTCGTCAAGGAGCCCCAGAACGTCGATGCCCTGTACGAGGCGTCGATGCTGCAGGAGCGCCTCAAGCGCTACGACGACATGGAAGCCACGTTGCGCCGCCTGATCGTGCTCAAACCCGATTTTGCGCATGCCTACAACGCGCTGGGCTATTCGCTGGCTGACCGCAATGTGCGTCTGGACGACGCCGACAAGCTGCTCACCCAGGCCATTCGTCTGGCGCCCGACGATGGCGCCATCATGGACAGCATGGGGTGGTTGCGCTATCGCCAAGGCAATCTGCCGGCCGCGCTGGATTTCCTCCAGCGCGCGTACACCCGCCTGCAGGACAGCGAAGTTGCCGCCCATCTGGGCGAAGTGCTGTGGGTGATGGGGCGCCGTGATGATGCGCGCCGCACCTGGGACGAATCGCGCAAGATCAATCCCGACAGTCCGGCCCTGGCCGAGACGATGAAGCGTCTGACGCAGTAGAATCTGCGCCCATGCGCACATCCTTCTATTTGTCATGGTTGATGCCCGTGCTGCTGGCCGCCTGTGCCAGCACGCCACCGGCACCGCCCAAGGAGATTCCCCCGCGCCCCGAGCGCGAGGCGATTTCAAGCTTTGTCTTCGATGGCCGTGCCGTGCTGCGGCAGGGTCAGAAGGCCGACACCATCCGCATATCGTGGCAGCACAGCCCGCAAGAAGATGACATTGGCTTCGCCAGTCCGCTCGGGCATGTGATGGCCGAATTGCAGCGCGACCAGAACGGCGCCCGGTGGACCACCTCCGACGGCGAACGTTACGAAGCGCGCAGCCCCGATCCCCTCATCGCCCGCTTGACCGACACGCCCGTGCCCATCGATGCGCTGGCCTTGTGGGTCACCGGGCGGACGCGGCCGGGGGCCGACAACGTGCGGGTCGACGACCTGGGCCGCCTGGTGCAGGCCAATGACGGGGGCTGGTGGCTGAGCTACCAGAGCTACGAATCGGAGCTGCCCAATGCGCTGCCCAGCGTGATGGAAGTGCGGCGCGGTGCCCTGCAGATCCGCCTGGCGATCGAGGCCTGGCAACTTTGAGCGTGCGGCAGTTGCGCTGCCCGGCTCCCGCCAAGGTCAATCTCTTCCTGCATGTGACCGGCCGGCGTGCCGACGGTTATCACACGCTGGAAACCGCTTTCCAGCTCATCGATGTGGGCGACGAGATCACGCTCGATGTGCGTGAGGATGGTCGCATCGTGCGGGCCAGCGAATTGGCCGACGTGCCCGCCGAGCAGGATCTGGTCGTGCGCGCGGCCCGTCTGCTGCAAGACAGGACCGGCACTCGCCTGGGCGTGGATATCCGGGTGGACAAGCGCCTGCCCATGGGGGGTGGTCTGGGCGGCGGCAGTTCGGACGCCGCCAGCGTGATGCTCGGGCTCAACCGGCTGTGGGGCCTCGGCGTGTCACGCGCGACCCTGCAGCATTGGGGCCTGACCCTTGGTGCCGACGTGCCGTTCTTTCTGTTCGGCCGCACCGCGCTCGCGGGAGGCGTAGGCGAAGCGCTCATTGCGGTGGCCGCGCCTGCCGCGTGGTATGTCGTGGTCGTGCCGCCGGTGATGGTGCCTACGCCGAAGATTTTTTCGGCGCAGGATTTGACTCGCGACACTGAAGTACGCATAATGCCGGGCTTCGCAGCACAGCCGGTCTTTGACGAGCTGGCCGCGTCGGGGCAAAACGATCTTCAGCCAGTGGCCTGCGGATTGTTCCCGGCGGTACGGGCGGCACTCGATGATCTGCGTGAAGCGAGCGATGGGCGCGCAATGTTTGGCGCCCGGATGAGCGGTTCCGGAGCGTGCGTATTTGCGGCTTTTGCCCAGCAAGCGGATGCGGAAGCGGTTGCCGGAATACTCAGGTCGCATTGGAAGGTCATGGTGGCTCAGGCGCTGGATTGCCACCCGCTCCGTGACTTTGCAAACGATTGAAATATGTTAGAATTGCGAGATTCGCCGAAACAAAGGCGGGCCTCACAAATGGCTCTACTGGGGAGTCGCCAAGCTGGTCAAGGCACCGGATTTTGATTCCGGCATTCGAAGGTTCGAATCCTTCTTCCCCAGCC
>JASGFB010000111.1:0-14966 GCA_047605765.1 Rhodocyclaceae bacterium | reverse complement strand
CTTCGACGGCCCCGCGCTGGCCAGCCGCCTGCGCTGCGCCGACGGCCAGGCCGCCCGCATCCTCGAACACTGGCTGGCCGGCGTGTACGCCGTCGACAGCCTTGAACCCTGGTTGAACACCCGTTTGCCCGAAGGCGTGACCCTGGTGGCACGCGACGGTACCCAGCTGAGCGCGCGCGAACTGACCTTGTTCGCACCCGATGCGCGCACCCATGGCGCGCTCGAGCGCCAACGCGAGATCGAATCGCTGAGCGGCGAAGTGGGGCGCCTGGACGAAGAACAGGCGTTGTGCCGCGACACCGCCGACGAGGCCGAAGTGGCCCTGCAGACGGCGCAGGCGGCCCTGGCGTCGGTGCGCGCCCGCATCGGGCAGTTGCGTCAGCAGGCGCATGCGGCGCAACTCGAAGTGGTGCGCGTGCAGCAGGCCAAGGCGCGCCACGAAGAACGCCTGGCGCAGTTCCGTCGCGAAGCCGAAGAGATCGCCGCCGCCGAAGAAACCGAGCGTGGCCATCTGATCGAAGCCGAAGAAGCGCGCGAGCTGCATCTGCAGCGCAGCGAACAACTGAGCGAAGACCTGAACGCCGCCCAGCAGGACGTCACCCAGCGCGAACAGGCATTGCGCGCCCAGCGCGATCGCCTGCAGGGCTTTCAGCGCGCGGCGCAGGAAGCCGAATTCTCGATGCGCGAGTGCGCCAGCAAGCTCGACGACATCGGCCGCAACGACAGCCTGACCTCGGACCAATTGTCACGCGGCGCCAGCGAGCTGGCGCAGTTGATCGCCGAGCGCGACGGGCTGGACGAAGAATCCCTGCAAGTGAGCCTGAGTACCGCGCTCGACCTGCGCGATGCGCGCGAAGCGGCGCTGGCGGCCCGGCGCGACGAGATGGAACGCGCCAGCAACACCCTGCGCGAGCAGGATGCCGAACGCCTGCGCTGCGAGCGCGCCCTCGATCCGCTGCGCGAACAGCTCAACGCCTTGCGGCTGGCCCATCAGGCGGCCGAGCTGGCCTACCAGCAGGCCTGTGAGCGCCTGGAAGAAATGCAGGCCGCCAATGCCACCTTCGCGGCCGAGGAACTGGCCCAGGTCAAGGAACTGTCGCTGACCCGCGAAGTGGCGCGCATCCAGCGCGAAATCGCTGATCTCGGTGCGGTCAACTTGGCGGCGCTCACCGAGCTGACCGCTGCCAGTGAACGCAAAGGCTTCCTGGACGCGCAGAACGATGACCTCACGCAGGCCATCGAAACGCTGGAAGACGCCATCCGCCGGATTGATCGCGAAACCCGCGAACAGCTCATGGAAACGTACAATACGGTCAATCGCCATTTCGGCGAACTGTTCCCGCGCCTGTTCGGCGGCGGCGAAGCAGCGCTGGTACTGACCGGCGACGAAATCCTCGATGCCGGCGTGCAGATCGTGGCACGTCCGCCGGGCAAGAAGAATTCATCGATCCACCTGCTCTCGGGCGGTGAGAAAGCCCTCACCGCCATCGCGCTGGTGTTCTCGATGTTCCAGTTGAACCCGGCACCGTTCTGCATGCTCGACGAAGTCGACGCGCCGCTGGACGATGCCAACACCGAACGCTATTGCGACATGGTCAAGCACATGTCATCGGTGACGCAGTTTGTATTCATCAGTCATAGCAAGATCACCATGGAAATGGCCCAGCAGCTCATCGGGGTAACCATGCAGGAACAAGGCGTGTCGCGTGTCGTCGAAGTCGATATGGACGAGGCCATGCGCCTGGCCCAACCCGAAGCGGCCTGATGCACTTTTCGCCAACGCTCACGAATTCATACCCATAAAACCATGGCAGGCAACGAACTACAGTACGGACTGATCGGAGCGGGGGTAGTCCTCGTTCTGGCGCTCATCATCTACAACGTATGGCAAGAGCATCGCGCGCGCAAACATGCCGAACAGGTGTTCCGTTCGACGCATCGCGACGTGCTGCTCGACGAAGCGCGCGAGCCGGTGATCCCGCCGGCGCCGGGTGGGCGCTTCGAGCCGGGCCTGCCGGCCGATGACGAGATGGACGTGCGCGTCGAGCCGCGCATCGACACCCCGGCCGCGCCGCCGGTGCAGTCGATGCGTGCGCAAGAACCGGCATTGCCGTGGGAACAACAAGCCATCGACTGCGTCATCAACATCGAAGCACCGGCAGGCGTATCGGCCGCCGCGCTGTACACCGCCCAACAGGGCATGCTGGCCGGTCTGCAGCGCAACCTCATGTGGTACGGCTGGGACGAAGTCGAGCACCGCTGGCTGGAACTCGACGCCCGCAGCCCCGGCAGCGTCACCCGCGTGGCCGTTGCCCTGCAACTGGTTGATCGCCGCGGCCGCATCGGCGAAAACGAACTCGAACGTTTCTACGACCTGGTGCAGGGGCTGTGCGATCAGTTTCTGGCGGTGCCGCGCCTGCCCGCGCGTGCCGACGTGCTGGCCCGCGCCCACGACCTCGACGCCTTCGCCTCCGAAGTCGATATCCAGATCGCCGTGAACGTGGTGGCCAACAAGGCCGCCTTTGCCGGCACCAAGCTGCGTGGCCTGGCCGAAGCGGCCGGCATGCGCCTGCTGGGCGACGGCGCCTATCACTTCGAAGACGAAGCCGAGCGTACGCTGTTCACCGTGGCCAACCAGGAATCGGCGGCGTTCTCCCCCGAGCAACTGCGCTACCTGCACACCCACGCCGTCACCCTGATGATCGACGTGCCGCGCGTGGTCAATCCGCTGCAGGCCTTCGACAAGATGATCGCCTGTGCGGCGCATCTGGCCGAATCGCTCGACGGCACCATCGTCGATGACAACCGCATGCCTCTGTCGGAGCGCTCGGTGGGCCTGATCCGCAACCAGATCGGCCAGTTCGCCCAACGCATGGACGAACAGGCCGTGGCGGCCGGTGGTGAGCTGGCCTGCCGCCTGTTCGCCTGATATGCCCGCCGCTGACCCCCAGGCCCGCGTGCTCGAACTGCGCGGGCTGCTGGAACGCTACGCCTACGCCTATTACGTCGAAGACAAGCCGGTGGTGCCGGACGCCGAGTACGACCGCCTGTTCGGCGAACTCGATCGTCTGGAAACCGCCCATCCCGAGCTGGCCACGCCTGATTCGCCAACCCATCGCGTCGGCGGCGCGCCGCGCGAGGGCTTTGTGCAGATCGTGCACGGCACGCCGATGCTGTCGCTCAACAACGCCTTCGACGACGAAGACATCGCGGCTTTCGATCGGCGCTGCCGCGAAGGGCTCGACGTGCTCGAAGTCGAATACGCCACCGAACCGAAATTCGACGGCCTGGCGATCAGCCTGCGCTACGAGGACGGCCTGTTCGTGCAGGGCGCCACACGGGGCGATGGCTTTACCGGCGAGGACGTGACCGCCAACCTGCGCACCGTCGGCAACATCCCGCTGCGGCTGCGCGGCGACGCCCTGCCGGCGGTACTCGAAGTGCGCGGCGAAGTGCTCATGCTGCGGCGTGACTTCGATGCGCTCAACGCGCGTCAGGCGGCCGCCGGCGACAAATCCTTCGTCAATCCCCGCAACGCTGCCGCAGGCAGCCTGCGCCAGCTTGATCCCAAAATGACGGCCAAACGGCCGCTGCGCTTTTTTGCCTACAGCCTGGCCCGCGTCGACGGCGAAGCCATGCCGGCCACCCATGCGGCGGCGCTGGCGCGTCTGGCGGAGTGGGGCTTTTCGGTCAGCACGCTGCGCGCCGTGGTGCGCGGTGCCGATGGCCTGCTCGGTTATTACCGCGACGTGGCCGCCCAGCGCGACGGCTTGCCGTTCGACATCGACGGCGTGGTGTACAAGGTCAATGGCCTGGCGCAGCAGGCCACCCTGGGATTCGTATCGCGTGCGCCGCGCTTTGCCATCGCCCACAAGTATCCGGCGCAAGAAGAAATGACCGAGCTGCTCGACATCGAGGTGCAGGTCGGGCGCACCGGTGCCATCACACCGGTGGCGCGGCTCAAGCCGGTTTTCGTCGGCGGTGTGACGGTGACCAATGCCACCCTGCACAACGAAGACGAAGTGCGCCGCAAGGATCTGCACATCGGCGACACCGTCATCGTGCGCCGCGCGGGCGACGTCATTCCCGAGGTGGTGGGGGCCGTCGTCGAGCGCCGCCCGGCGGGGGCCCGTCTCTTCGCCATGCCGACCGAATGCCCGGTGTGCGGCAGCCACATCGTGCGCGAAGAAGGCGAAGCGGTGGCGCGCTGCTCGGGCGGGCTGGCCTGCCGCGCGCAGCGCAGCCAGGCCATCATCCATTTTGCCGGTCGTCGCATGATGGACATCGACGGCCTGGGCGAACGCTACATCGAATCGCTGGTCGATTTCGGCTACGTCAAGAGCATTGCCGACCTGTACACGCTGACCCTGCAGGATCTGCTCGACATGAAGCGTCGCGCCGACGAGCGCGACGGCGTCACGCCGGACACCGTGCAGCAGGGCAAGATCGCCACCAAGTGGGCCGAGAATCTCATCGACAGCATTGCGGCGAGCAAGCGCCCGCCCTTGGCGCGCCTGTTGTTCGCGCTGGGGATCCGCCACGTCGGTGAATCCACCGCCAAGACCCTGGCCGACTGGCTGGGCCAGCTCGAATTCGTTCGCCACGCGCCGCGCGAGGCGTTTGCCGTGCTGCCGGACATCGGCGGCGTGGTGGCGACTTCGCTGCGCGAATTCTTTGCCGAAGAAAACAACGAAGCGGTGCTCGATGCGCTGGCCCGTGCCGGCGTGGTGCCGTGCGATGAGCACGCGCCGTCGGCCAAGCTCGCGCAGCGCCTGGCGCCGGCCGAACTGATGGCGCAACTGGGCGTGCCGCGCCTGACCGCCGTGCGCGCACAGCAACTGGCGGCCGAGGTCACCAGCCTGGCGCGCCTGGCCGAACTGCTGCCGCTCGAAGTGGCCAGCCTCGACCTGCCGGCCGACGTCAGCGGCGCGCTGGGCATCTGGCTGGCCGAGCCGGGCCATGCGGCGCACCTCAAGACGCTCGACGCCTGGTGCGTGCGCGTCCTCGCCGCCGCCCCTCACAGCGACGGCGCGGCCTTGCCGTTCGCCGACAAGACTTTCGTGCTGACCGGCACGCTGCCCACGCTGTCGCGCGATGACGCCACGGCGTTGATCGAAGCGGCAGGCGGCAAGGTCAGCGGTTCGGTATCAAAGAAAACCCATTACGTCGTAGCGGGAGCCGAGGCCGGTTCCAAGCTGGAAAAAGCGCAGCAACTGGGCATCACGGTGCTCGACGAAGAAAGACTGCGCGCCTTGCTCCAACAGGGCCAATGACAATCAAGTGTTTCGAGGAGAAAAATCGATGAAACCCGTACGCAAGGCGGTCTTTCCGGTCGCCGGGCTGGGCACGCGCTTCCTGCCGGCCACCAAGGCCAGCCCCAAGGAAATGCTGCCGGTCGTAGACAAGCCCCTGATTCAATACGCCGTTGAAGAAGCCGCTGCCGCCGGCATCACGGACATGGTGTTCGTGACCGGGCGGACCAAGCGTGCCATCGAAGACCATTTCGACAAGGCCTACGAAATGGAAACCGAGCTGTCGATGCGCGGCAAGAAAGAACTGCTCGCCGCCGTCCAGGACACCATTCCGCCCGGCATCAACTGCATCTTCATCCGCCAGTCCGAAGCGCTCGGCCTCGGTCACGCCGTGCTGTGCGCAGCGCCGGTGGTGGGCGAAGAGCCCTTCGCCGTGCTGCTGGCGGACGACCTGCTCGACGGCAACGGCTTCAAGCCCGTCATGCAGCAGATGACCGAGCTGTACAACGAACGCGGCTGCTCGGTGCTGGGCGTCATGGAAGTCCCGCGCGAAGACACCCGCCAATACGGCATCGTCAGCACCGCCGAAGGCAGCGGCAAGACGCTGCGCGTGACCGGCATCGTCGAAAAGCCCAAGCCCGAAGAAGCGCCCAGCACGCGCGCCGTGGTCGGCCGCTACGTGCTCACCGGCACGATCTTCAACCACCTGCGCAACCTCACGCCGGGTGCCGGCGGCGAGCTGCAACTGACCGACGCCATCGCTTCGCTGTTGCGCGAAGAAGACGTGCTGTCGTACGCCTTCGACGGTGTCCGCTACGACTGCGGCTCCAAGATCGGCTACCTGCAGGCGACCGTCGAGCTGGGCCTCAAGCACGCCGACGTCGGCGCGGCGTTCGCCGAGTATCTGGCCGCGCGCGCGCGCTGAGACAGGCCACCATGCGCATCGCCATCTTCTGCGGCTCCAGCATGGGCATCGACCCGTGCTACGCCGAGGCCGCCCGCCTGGTCGGGCGGGCCCTGGCAGAGGCCGGCCACGGCGTCGTGTACGGCGGCGGCAAGGTCGGCCTGATGGGCACCGTGGCGGATGCCGCGCTGGCCGCCGGCGGTGAAGTCATCGGAGTGATCCCGCGCCATCTGCAGGCGCGCGAGCTGGCACACACCGGGCTGAGCCGCCTGTTGGTCGTCGACAGCATGCACGAGCGCAAGGCGCAGATGGCGGCGCTGGCCGACGCCTTCATCGCCTTGCCCGGCGGCGCGGGCACGCTCGAAGAGATCTTCGAAGTCTGGACCTGGGCGCAATTGGGTCTGCATCGCAAACCCTGTGCGTTTTTCGACGTGGCGGGCTATTACGAAGGCATTGGCGCCTTTGTCGACCACGCCGTCACGCAGGGTTTCCTGCACGCCGAATATCGCGACATGCTGTTCTTCGGGCGCGACATCGATCGCCTGCTGGACACGCTGGCACGCTACCAGGCGCCGCCGCCCAAGTGGCATGAGCGGGCCACCGAAGGCCCGGCCGCGCTGGACGTGCTGGGATGGGTGTGCCTGACCGACCGGCGCGTGCTGATGGCGCGGTCGCAGGGCAAAGAGCTGTTTTTCATCCCCGGTGGCAAGCGCGAAGCAGGGGAGAGCGACTGGCAGGCCCTGAGCCGCGAGATCCGCGAAGAGCTGGCGGTGGAACTGGTCGAAGAGACCGCCGTGCAGATCTGCACCGTCGAAGACCAGGCCTGGGGCGTGGAACCCCCGCGCCGTGTGCGCATGAGCTGCTACATGGCGGCCCATGCCGGCCGCATGGCAGCGGCCGGCGAGATCGCCGAAATCGTCTGGCTGCAGGCCGCCGATGCGCCGCGTTGCGCGCCGGCCGCGCGCCAGGTGCTGGCCTGGCTGCATGCGCGCAGCCTGATTGACTGAATTTGACTGAATACCGAGCCGGAAGGGTGCATCATGTGCGCGCCCGATACCGGCCCGGATCGATAGAGGAACACGCAGCATGAACAATAACGTCAACGTCATCAACCACCCGCTGGTGCAGCACAAGCTGACCGTGGCGCGGAGCGAAGACACCACGACCGACAACTTCCGCCGCCTGGTGCGCGAGATCGCCCAGATGATGGCTTACGAAATCACGCGTGACCTGCCCACCGAGCTGGTTACCATCAAGACGCCCATCACGACCTGTCAGGCACCCGTCATCAGCGGCAAGAAGCTGTGCCTGGTGTCGATCCTGCGCGCCGGCACCGGCATGCTGGACGGCATGATCGATCTGCTGCCCAACGCCCGTATCGGCCACATCGGCCTGTACCGCGACCCCGAAACCCTGAAGGCCATCGAGTACTACTTCAAGGTGCCCGACGACATCCAGGATCGCTTGGTGATCGTGCTTGACCCGATGCTGGCCACCGGCAACTCGGCCGCCGCCGCCCTGGCGCACCTCAAGGCGCACGGCATCAACTCGCTGCGCCTGGGCTGCATCCTGGCCGCGCCCGAAGGTCTGGCCGCCGTCCAGGCCGAACACCCCGACGTCCCCATCTGGGTCGCCGCGGTGGACGAACGCCTCAACGAGCACGGCTACATCGTGCCGGGCCTGGGCGACGCGGGCGACCGCATCTTCGGGACCAAGTAAGCGCGTTCCTGATCGCTTGGGAAATAAAAGGGCCGGTGATGACCGGCCCTTTTTTTTCGTCGTGCCATTGTCTGTCTGTGGCATTGCATGCTGTCGGCGAGAGGGGCGAAGCTGTTTTTCCGGTTTTCTTCGGAACAACGGGCGGACGGTTTGCGGGGCAAGACAATGGGCGGGATTCGCATCATTGTTCATCATCGAAACGCTCACTTCAGCGGCAGATCGATCACTTCGCTTCGTAGTTGAGCGGTGTGCTGACTGTTGAGTATGGCCACGCAGCCGAGACGTCCCATCTCATGCGCACCCCCTGCTGCGCCACCGCCCAGCGACGCCGAAAATGCGCAATACGTTGCGCGATAGGTGGCGAATGCTCTTTCGGCGGCTCGAAAACGGCGCTTGGATTCGCGTCGGTACCGAGCGTCTTCATCCCAATTGTCGATGGCTGCCAAAGCAGCCGCCTGGGCGTTTCTGAGCCAAGTTTCGGTCTCGTGCGCTTTCCTGGCAAGACAATCGCGCATGCTTGCGTGTGAATCCCACCCGCATTCTTCATGCAGCATCCGATCGTTCAGGATCGTTTCGGCCCATGCATGCTGCGTCGTCAGCGCCAGTGCAAGCAGGGCTGCCTGGGCTATTGTGCGCATCGCGCTTCTTTCCGGAAAAACACGAGATCAAGGGCATAGGTGAGCTTTTCGATGTAAGTCGGATCCCTTCGCATCGAGTTGTAGCGGATAGCAATGCGGGATGGCGTGAGTGCATGCCAGCCGGTGATCACCCGTCGGACACGCGCCTTCCTGAGCTTGATCATCTGACCTGGGCGCAGAGTCGTCGCTCCGGGATTGAGCTGTTGGAGTGCCTCCGTCGTACTGCCGTGAGTTCTGGCGATTCTGTCCAGGCTGTCGCCAGCCTTGACTGCAATGTGATAAATCCGCGGGTCGGGATCGAATATGCTCCTGTGCGCATAGTTTGCCATTCTCATCAGCAGATAGCCCACGCCTGCACGAAGGCTATGCGAAGGAATCGCTCGCGCGGAAGTCTCCGTAACTACTCCTTTCCAGGCTATTGGCAGGATCAAATCTCCGCCTTCGTTGCCTGACAGGAACGCTCCGAGGCCGGGGTCTGCAGACACGCCTATCTGCATGGGATTACTGGCCCAGGCCTCCTTGTGCGGTCCGGACTCGACCCAGATCATGGCCTTGATGACGTGCCAGTCCAACGGCATGAAACCTGGGGTGGTGGCCAAATGCCGGTTGTATTCGTTGACGACCGCTCTGATCTCGCAATCCCAGGCATCCCATGTGTCGTCGTCTCGGGCACGCGCAAGACCGTCGCGCCATTTCTCGAAACCCGTCCTGCTATCAGCCAGGTCAGTCATGAGCCGGTCCTCCTTGTTTGAAAGAGATAAGCGTAGGTGTGGCACGCGGTGCCACGCTGATGACGCGCATGGAGCCAGGACGGAAATGCGGATCTCGGATGTAGGAGTGATGCGCCTTGTCGTCATGCCCCCTGGACGCAGACCGTGCCGACCTCAGTCGCAGACAGCCGTGTCAATCGTGCAGGCAATGCGCCCAGCAGGAAGGCAAACGATTGCCTTGTTGCGCTGCAATACAGGGTGAACATGTATATAGAACAGCAAGGAAAACGTTTACCTTCCGACTCGCGCTTGCATACAAGAATTCTTAACGAATTGTGCAAGGGCCACATCAAGATCGGACGCACCGTGGGTGTCGCGCCGGCAGCACAGGGGCGAAACAGTCACGCGTAGCCGTCCAGCCACATATAAAAAGGAGGCTCGGTTCCATGACTGTGTTCAAGCTTCGTCCTGTCGCGTTCCTGATGAGCGCAGCATTTCTGACTTCGCTGACTGCCTGCGGGGGCGGCGATGACGGCAACGGCGGCACTGCTTCGTCGTCGGCGGGTTCATCGACGGCGTCGTCCGCGTCGAGCAGCAGTGCGGCGTCCAGCGCCGCTTCATCGAGTTCGTCGAGCGCGGCCAGCAGCGCGGCATCCAGTTCGTCCAGCAGCGCCACCGACCCGACGGCGGTGGTGGACCCGGCCGACAAGCGCTCGCTCAATGGCATCGTGGTCGGCACCAGCGACTGGAGCGTGCCCACCGGCGTGAGCGTGCCGCTGACCATGATGGGTCACATGATGTACCTGTTCGACCAGGTCAAGACCTATGGCACGGACATGACCATGGCGCTCGGCGACGGCACCTCGCCGGCCAAGGTGCTCGACCCCAATACCGGCGACCAGTTCCTGCCCGGCAAGCTGGCGCTGGGGCTGTCGTACGTGCTGATCGACATGAAGACGCGCAACGATGTGCGCTATGGCGAATACCTGACGGTCTACAAGGACATCACGCGCAAGATGATGGCCAAGAACACCTCGGGCGCCTGGGTCTATACCAACAAGTCGTTCGGCGAGTACTACTACCTGCTGGCGCTCAACAACCTCAAGGACAAGGGCATGCTCGACGAGGCGTTCGACGCCGACATGATCGACATCCTCAAGCAGCGCCTGACCTTTGACGATATGTTCTCGGACGTCAACAACTACGTCCTCAACACCGCGCAGAACTACTATGCCGTCGCCTACGGCATCGCCGGCCTGCGCACGCGGCTGGGCTGGACCAACACGCCGGCCAATGCGCGCGACGACATCCTCGCCAAGCTCATCAATCATTACCGTACGCATGCCACCGCCGGGGTCTCGGACGAGACCGACGGCAACGGGCGCTTCGACCGCTACAGTGTGCTGCTGATCGCCGAGACCTTCCAGCGCACTTACGAGATGGGCAACGACGCGGCCATCACCGATGAGCTCAAGGGCTATCTGCGCAATTCGGTGGACATCATCCTGCCGCAGTTGAACACGCAGGGCATGGGCTTCAACTACGGCCGTTCGCTGGCCCCCTACGGCGACAATGCGTTCATGGAGATCCTCACCGCAGCGGCGCGCATGGGCGTGCTGAGCGATGCCGAAAAGCGCGTGGCCTACGCCTTCGTCGAACGGGTTGCCAACCGCTACATGAACTTCTGGTACGACGTCGACGCCCACTCGGTGAACATGTGGGTGAAGGGGCGCGGCACCGATGCCTATCGTTCGACCAAGCGCACGCTGGGAGAGAACTTCAGCCTGTTGCACCAGTTTCTGTACGTCAACGGGCACTGGAACCGCATGGGCTTCACCGACAAGGCGCCGATGCCGGTGGCCAACCTGCAGCAGTGGCTGGATGGCACGCAGCCCCGTCTGCACGTCACCCAGTACGACACGCGCGGCCCGTACAACCGCACGCTGCTGACCATCCGCGACGGCCAGCGCGTGTTCAACCTCAATTTCGTGAACGGCGAGAATCCGTACTTCAACCAGAATCCGTACTTCCCGATCCCGACCGCCGACAGCATCGTCTACGGCACGGCCGACGCCACGTACCCCTTGCTGGTGCCGCGCATCACGCTGGCCGACAACAAGACGTACATGCCGATCATCTACTACAAGAATCTGCAGGTGAAGGAAGAGGGCGACACCATCACGGTGTCGTACGACCAGGATGCGCTGACCAACACCAACGGCAGCTACACCACGGCGCCGTGGGCCGGCATCACCTCGCGGACGGTGTACGTCATCAAGCCGGGCATCATCACGCGGACCGATACCTTCACGCCGGCGGCCGACGTCACCGTCAAGGCGATCCAGCAGGACTTCGGTTCGTTCTCCGACATGACCGGTGCCGTGCAGAGCGGCAGCGCCGTCACCTGGAGCAGCGGTGAGGTGTATGCCTACGAAACCGCCGGCTACGAGACCTGCACGCTGGCGCCGTTTGCCACGGTGAGCAACGCCACCACGCCGATCGGCAAACTGCTGTCGAACATGTCGTGCAAGACGACCACCCAGGCGGTGTGGGCAGCCGGGTCCACGCATACCTATTCGTGGACCATGAAGTACAAACCCTTGCCGTAAAACCCGGCTGTCATGGCGGTGGAAAAGCGGGCTGAAATGCCCGCTTTTTCTTTTGTTCATGAAAGGGGAATGTGGCTACCCTCAAGCGGAACATTTCCACACAAAGTCTGTGCAAATGCTTGCACGGTCCCGTGGCAGCATCCGTCGCATCCTAGAAGCCTTATGCGTAAGCCATCGTCGTGTGCAGGCAGTACCGTCACGACGCATCATCATGCAGCCAAAACGACTACGCACGAGACTCTTGCTGGCCTTTGCAGCGCTTTACATACTCCTCGCCGCTGTGGTCTACGGCCTCAATGTCTGGAGCTTTAACCGCAGCTTTTCGTCGTACCTCCAGCAGCAATCGCTCAGCCGCCTGGGCCCGTTGGCACATGCGCTGTCGACCTATTACAGCGAACAGGGCTCATGGCAGGCGCTCGCCGCGCGCCCGTGGGAACTCGGCCGCCTGGCGCAGCAGGCGATGGCCTGGGGGCGTTCGTCCAACGGGCATAGCGTTGCCGAAAGCGGCGATGTGCCGCCACCGCCAGGCATGGTCCTGCTCGATGCGGCACGCCGGCCCATCGTCGGTCCGCACGATCCGAAACTCAATGATGCCTTCCTGCCTGTGGTCGCCCGTGGGCAGACGGTGGGCTACCTGGGCCTGGTGCCCATGCCGGAATTCGCCGAGGCCGTCGACAACGCCTTTGCGCACCAGCAGCGCAGCAACTTCGCGCTCATCGCCAGCGTCATGCTGGGCATTTCGGTGCTGGCGGCGGCGCTCATGGGGCGTTGGCTGGGGCGTCCGATCCGCGAAGTGGCGCATGCCTTGCACGCGCTCTCGCGCGGGCAGACCAACGTGCGCGTGGATGCGCGCCGCAGCGATGAGCTGGGCCAGCTCGCGCACGACCTCAACCGCCTGGCTGCCACGCTCGATGCCAATCAGCAGGCGCGCCAGGCGTGGTTCATGGATATCGCGCACGAGCTGCGCACGCCGCTGACCGTCCTCAATGGCGAGATCGAAGCGGTGGAGCAGGGCGTGCGGCCGGCCGACGAGCACAGCATGCAATCGCTGCGTCAGGAAGTGCAAAGCCTGGCCGCCCTCATCGACGATCTGCATGTGTTGTCACAGGCCGATGCCGGTGTCCTGCGCTACGGTTTTCGCCTGGTGGAGCTGGCCTCGCTGGTCGACGAACTGGTGGCGCGCTACCGCCCGGCGCTGGCCGAGCGCCGCATCGAACTGCGCCTGGAGCTGGACAGCGCCTACGTGTGGGGCGACCCCGAGCGCCTGCGCCAGTTGCTCTCCAATCTGATGCAGAACACCTTGCGCTACACCGCCACGCCCGGCGCGCTGTCGATCCGCGTGACACGCGGCGAGGGGCGTGCACGCCTGGCCTGGGAGGACTCCGCGCCGGGTGTGGAAGAAGTCGACCTGGCCCGCCTGGGCGAACGCTTTTTCCAGCCAACGCCACCGCTCGAAGCGGCGCGCACCGGCACGGGCATCGGCCTGTCCATCGTGCGCATGATCGCGCAGGCGCACCAGATGCAGGTGACGCCGCGCCACAGTGCGCTGGGCGGCCTGTGCTGGGATATCGAAGCTGAACTGTTGGGAGACCATTCGTGACACCCCGAGTACTGATCGTTGAGGACGAGACCAAGATCGCCTGTCTGCTGCGGGATTTTCTCGCCGCCGACGGTTTCGATCCCGTGTGCCTGGCGCGTGGCGATTCGGCCGTGCAGTGGTTGAGCGAGAACAGCGCGCAGTTGATGCTGCTCGACCTCAATCTGCCCGGCATGCCCGGCCTTGAAGTGTGCAAGCAGATACGCCGCCGCTCGAACATGCCGATCATCATGCTCAGCGGCCGCGTCGACGAACTCGATCGCCTGCTGGGGCTGGAGCTGGGGGCCGACGACTATGTGTGCAAGCCGTTCAGCCCGCGCGAAGTGGTGGCGCGCGTGCGCACCGTGCTGCGCCGCGCGGCCAACGCGGTGCCGGCACCGCCGCCGCAGGAGCGTCTGCAGATGGATGATCTTTTTCATTCGGTCAGCATCGACGGCCACGACGCCACGCTCACCGCCATCGAATACAACCTGCTCAAGTTGCTGACCTCGCGCCCCGGGCGTCTGTTCAGCCGCCAGCAACTGATCGATCGCATGTATCCGGATGCGCGCGTGGTGACGGAGCGCACCGTCGACAGCCACATCCGCAAGGTGCGCCAGAAGCTCTGCGCAGTCGCTCCGCAATTCGAACTGATCCACTCGGTGTATGGCGTCGGCTATCGCTACGAGTGGAAGGACGCGCTGGTCGCCTGAACGGCCCGCCCCACCGGCTGCTTTCCCGCGCAGCCTCGCATCACGCCCGCCGCGCCCCGCGCGCGCATCCCTCCCGCTCGCCTTGCCGCTTGCATACTTCTTGCACATTCTGTCGGCACCATCCGAACATGTTCCTGACTGTGTCCGTAGCGTGCGCATTCCATTCGCTCCACTCCTGCCCTTGATCCTGGTGCCGACGGGCTGCGTGGTCGTCAGCGTGCCGGTCAGCGATCTGGTGACGGCGGTCGTATCGGGGACGAGCGAAGTGGCCGGCATGGCCGAGAACAAGAAGATGGCCCATCCACGCCTGGCGCTGACCAACGTGTGCGTGGAATGGAACGATCAGGTCAGCATCCCGGATTTTCTGCCTTTCGTGCAATCCGAGCTGCGTAAGTACGGTGTCGAATCGCGCGTTTTCTCACCGGGCACGACGCCGGCCGGTTGCGACGCCACGCTCAACTACACCGCTGCGCGTGAATGGGATCGTCGCCTGTTGCGCGACGACGTAGCGTCTTACATGACGAGTGCATCACTGATCCTGTACAAGGACAACAAGATCCTGTCGCAGGCCAGCTACCAGATGAAAGGGGTCGGTTTCGACAAGTGGGCCAGCACCAGCACCAAGCTGGCGCCGGTGGTCGAAGCCC
The DNA here is from genome assembly GCA_047605765.1 of Rhodocyclaceae bacterium. Classification (GTDB taxonomy): domain Bacteria; phylum Pseudomonadota; class Gammaproteobacteria; order Burkholderiales; family Rhodocyclaceae; genus JBGVSA01. The sequence continues at coordinate 198 of JASGFB010000111.1, read as the reverse complement.
TGCTGTACGACTACTGACCGGCGGCGCGCGTGCCCACAGGGCGTCGCGCCCCGACCGGTCGATTGCGGAAGAGAGAACGTGATGCCACAGCAGCGGGGGTGGGGCGCCGTGCGCCCGACCGGGCAGGCGTGGCGCCGCGGTCCGCCAGCGCGGCCCACGGCGCAATGCGTGTCAGATATCGAGTACCGTCAGGAACAC
>JASGFB010000110.1:0-15087 GCA_047605765.1 Rhodocyclaceae bacterium | reverse complement strand
GGCGTGCCGGGCGCGCTGTCGAACCAGCCGCCGGCACCGGCCACGGCGCCGCTGACGACGCCGCCGATGCCGGGCCAGGCTGGCACCAACGGCCAGAGCGCACCGGTGGTGCTCAATTCGAGCCGTAACGCGACCACCAATTACGAGCTGGACAAGACCGTGCAGCACGTCAAGCGTTCGCTGGGCGCCGTCAAGCGCTTGTCGGTGGCGGTGGTACTGAACTACAAAACGGAAAAGGACGCCAAGGGCAACGCTCAGGCCACGCCGCTGTCGGATGCGGAGATGAAGAAGATCTCCGACCTCGTGCGCGAGGCCGTGGGTTACAGTGAGCCGCGCGGCGATACCATCAACCTGGCCAGCGCAGCATTCGCCTCCGCTGCCAAGGTTGAAGAAGCCGCCCTGCCGATCTGGAAGGATCCGCAATACCTGGGCTATGGCCGCGAGGCGCTGCGTTACATCATCATGCTGGCGGCACTGATGTTCGTGTATTTCGGCGTGGTCCGCCCGCTGATGCGCGCTGCGCTGCCCAAGCCGGTGGAGCCGGAAGCCGTGGAAGATGCCGCCGACGACATTGTCGAGGAAGCCGCCGAAGAAGGCGTCACCAACCTGGACGACGTGCCGCCGGAGGTGCTGGAGGCCGAATTGCAGAAGATGAGTTTCGACCGCAAGGTCGAACGTGCCCGCGAAATCGTGACCAAGGATCCGAGAATCGTGGCGCAGATGGTCAAGGAATGGATGGGAGGAGGCGTAAGTGGCGAAGGACGGTAACGACGGCGTCGAAAACGCAGCCCTGCTCCTGCTCACGCTGGGGCCGGACCACGCGGCCGAAGTGCTCAAGCACATGTCGCCGCGCGAGGTCCAGAAGCTGGGTGCGGCCATGGCCAAGCTGCCGCCGCAGCCGCGCGAGCGCGTCAGTACGCTGGTCGAGAAGATGCAGCTCTACGCGGCACATGGCTCGCACATCCAGCCGGACGAAGAGAGCATCCGCGTCATGCTGACCAAAGCGCTGGGCGACGAGCGCGCAGCCAACCTGATCTCACGCGTGCTGCAGGGCTCGGACACCGCCGGCATCGAAAGCCTGAAGTGGATGGACGCGGCCACCGCCGCCGACCTCATCAAGAACGAACACCCGCAGATCATTGCCACCATCCTGGTCCACCTGGAGTTCGACCACGCCGGTGAAATCATGCGGCAGTTCCCGGAACGCCTGCGCAACGACGTGCTGCTGCGCATCGCCACGCTCGATGGCGTGCAGCCGGCGGCCCTGAAGGAACTGAACGAAGCGCTCACGCGGGTGCTGTCCGGCTCGGCTCAGGTCAAGAAGGCGGCCATGGGTGGCACGCGGCATGCAGCGGAAATCCTCAACTTTGTGGGCAGCGCAGCCGAAACCGCCATGCTCGACAAGTTGCGCGAGTACGACCCGGACCTGGCCCAGCGCATCCTGGATGAGATGTTCGTATTCGAAAACCTGCTCGACGTGGACGATCGCGGCATCCAGGTCATCCTGCGCGAAGTGCAGTCCGACCAGCTGGTCATCGCGCTCAAGGGCGCTGCGCCCGACATGCGCGAGAAGATCTTCCGCAACATGTCGAGCCGGGCAGCCGACATGCTGCGCGAAGACCTCGAATCGCGCGGGCCGGTGCGTTTGTCCGAAGTCGAAACATCGCAGAAGGAAATCCTCAAGATCGCCCGCCGCCTGAACGAAGAAGGCCAGATCATGCTCGGCGGCAAGGGTGGTGGAGATAGCTTCGTATGAGTTCATCGCTCATCCACAAAAATCAGGCATCCGGCGCCTTCCGGCGCTGGGAGTTGGGCGCCTTCGACGCGCCGGCCACGCCTGCCTATGTCGAAGAGTCCCAGCCGGAACCCATCGAGGCGGTGCCGGAACCCGTCCCGACGACGGTCGAGATCGCCCCAGGGGTGAGCCTGCCGACGCTCGAAGACGTGGAACGCATCGAACAGGAAGCCCACAAGGAAGGCTACGCCGCCGGTTACGAGGAAGGCAGCGCGCGCGGCCGCATCGAAGCGGCGGAGCTGCACCAGTTGGTGCAATCCTTCGATGCCGCCCTGCGCGACTTCGACACCGATGTCGCCGCCGAACTCCAGATGCTGGCAGTCGAAATCGCCCGCCAGGTGGTGCGCGACACGCTGGCCGTGCGCCCGGAGGCGGTGCTGGGCGTCGTGCGCGAAGTCTTGCTGCAACTGCCCCAGCAAAACGCCACGCTGCGCGTCAATCCTGCCGACCTGCATCTGATCGAACAATACCTGGCCGAGCAGACCACGCCGGAAACCCATCGTATCGTCGAAGACGCCAGCATCACCCAGGGCGGTGTGCTCATCGAAGCGGGCGGCAGCCAGATCGATGCGCGCCTCGAAACGCGCTGGCGCCGCGTCGTCGAGGGCCTGGCCCGCCAGAACACGGAGTGGGCCGATGAGTGACACGCGCACGCCCTCCCGCCTGAGCGAAGCCTGGCGCAACTACCTGCAGGATTGCAGCCGTGTCGCGACCACGGCCTCGCCATATCAGGTATCGGGGCGTCTGACGCGCATCAATGGCCTGGTGATGGAAGCAGCCGGGCTCAAGCTGCCACTGGGTTCGGGGTGCCGTGTGCTGGTCCCCGGTGGCGGCACCGTGGAAGCCGAAGTGGTCGGTTTCTCCGGCGAAAAGATCTTCATGATGCCCACCGATGACGTGCTGGGCCTGGCGCCCGGCGCCGAAGTGGTCCCCATGGAAGCCCCGCCGCTGCTGCCCATCGTGGGCGAACGCTTCGAGCCGCGCCGCCGTGCGGCGGATCGCGCCAAGCATCTGCCGGTGGGCGAAGAACTCCTCGGTCGCGTCCTCGATGGCGCCGGCCGGCCGCTCGACGGCCTCGGCCCCCTGCGCACCGTCCACACCCGCTCGCTGCAGAGCCGCCCGATCAATCCGCTGGGCCGCGCGCCGGTCACCAACAGCATGGACGTCGGCATCCGCGCCATCAACGGCCTGCTGACGGTGGGCCGGGGTCAGCGGCTGGGTCTGTTCGCCGGCTCCGGCGTCGGCAAATCGGTGCTGATCGGCATGATGGCGCGCTTCACCACGGCCGACGTCATCGTGGTCGGGCTGATCGGCGAACGGGGCCGCGAAGTCAAGGAATTCATCGAGCACAACCTCGGCCCCGAAGGCCGCCAGCGTTCGGTGGTGGTGGCGGCGCCGGCCGACACCAGCCCGCTGATGCGCCTGCAAGGGGCCTCGTACGCCACCACCATTGCCGAGTACTTCCGCGACCAGGGCAAGCAGGTCCTGCTGATCATGGATTCGCTCACCCGCTATGCCATGGCGCAGCGCGAGATCGCCCTGGCCATCGGCGAGCCGCCGGTGACCCGTGGTTATCCACCATCGGTGTTCGCGCGCCTGCCGGCGCTGGTCGAACGGGCCGGCAACGGGCCTGAGGGCGGCGGCTCGATCACCGCGTTCTATACCGTGCTGGCCGAAGGCGACGACCAGCAAGACCCGATCGCCGACTCGGCGCGCGCCATTCTGGACGGCCACTTCGTACTCACCCGCGCGCTCGCCGACCAGGGGCATTACCCCGCCATCGACATCGAGCAATCGATTTCACGCGTCATGCACAACATCGTGCGCCCCGGCCATTTCGACCTGGTGCGCCGCTTCAAGCAACTGTTCTCGCGTTACCAACGCTCGCGCGATCTGATCACGGTGGGCGCCTACCAACAGGGTGCCGATCCGCTGCTGGACGAAGCGGTGCGCATGTATCCGGCGCTGGAAGCCTTCTTGCAGCAAAAAATCACGGATCAGGCCGACTTCGAAAGCAGCCTGGGCGCGCTCCATCTACTATTCGGGCAGTCCCTGTGATGATGGGCGCTCACGCCCTGCCCCCCCATGATCGGTTCGCACGCCGTCAGCGAGAACTTCCGGTACGCCAAGCTGCTGGCCATCCTGCTGGTGGCGACCGGGCATTTCTTCGAGGGTTCGCTCCTGTGGCTGCCCGTCACGGTGGGTTTGTTCGTGTTCGCTTTTTCGTCGGCCTACTTCACCGCGCAGCGGTATGGCGCGCACAGGCTGGGGGGCGCCTTCTGGGCAGCCAAGGTGCAACGTCTGCTGCCGGCGCTGCTGGTGATCGACCTGTTCCTGCTGGCCATTTTCATCGGCCAGGACCGCGACGGCATCTTGAGCCTGCATTCGCTGCTCGGTGCGCTGGGCCTGTCGGGTCTGCTCGATTGGCTGGGCATTCACAATCGCAGCCCCTTCGGCAACGGCCTGTGGTTTCTGACCCTGCTGTGGGCTTACTACCTGGTTTATCCCTGGCTGGCGCGCGCCTGTGCGACGCCGCGCCGGGCAGTCCTGTTCGTGGCGGCGAGCTTCGTGGCGTGCAGCCTGGCGCACTTCACCATCAGCCCGCCGTATATGTTCTGGCCTACCGTCCTGGGCTTCTGCCTGGGCACGGCAGCCGGCCGGCAAGCATGGGTACCCGGCGCACCGGCAGCCATCACCGCCTTGGTGGCAGGCAGCGTGGCCCTGGTCGTCTGCAATGTCGTGATGCCCTGGAAAGCCGCCAACTTCTGGCTGATTCTGGTGCTGTCGGTCGGCAGTTGCGCCGTGCTGCTCAGTTGCGTCCTGCCCTGGCGGCCGGTGCGCTGGCTGGCACCGCTGACCGATTGCGTGCTGCAGATCTATCTCATCCACACCTATCTGTTCATTCAGGCACCGCACTGGCCGCGCTGGGCGGCCTATGGCGTATCGATGGTCGTCATCCTGGCGTGCGCGTGGCTGCTCCACAGCGCCACGCAGCGCCTGTTGCGCGCCCGTGCCGTGCTGGCGGGAGCGCGCCCCTGAACGTTGTGTCGCCGGTGGAGCCGACGCCATGAGCACAAAACAGACCCCGATCCAGATGCTCGCCGAACTGGCGCAGACCCGTGTCGACGAAGCGACGCGACGCCTGGGCGAACTGCTGCTATCCGAGCAGGCCAGCAACGAGCGGCTCACGATGCTGCAGCAATACCGCGCCGAATACCGCAACCGCTTCATGGAAACCGCCCAGAACGGTATCGGACCGGATGCCTGGCGCAATTATTCTGTGTTCCTGGGCAAGCTGGACGACGCCATCGCACAACAGCAGATGCTGGTGGACCGCTCCAAGCAGATGACCGCCCAGGGCCAGGAAAAATGGCGCTCCGAGCGCAATCGCATGAAGGCCTTCGACACCCTCAATGCGCGTGACGAGGCGCGCGCCGCCGCTGCCGACGCCAAGCGCGAACAGCGCCAGAGCGACGAGCACGCCGCCGGCCGCTTCCGCGAGCGCGGCGAGTAGGGGCTACAATCCTCGCCAGGCGGCAACACGGGCACAACCTGTGCGTGCCCGCCCATGCCACTGCTCATTGCGCGAAGCGCGCGAGGTTTCCCCGTGATTCAACTGCTCTCCCCCCGCCATCTCCTGCTTCTTGCCCTCATCTGGCTGACGGCGTGCGCGCCGGTCTCCGTGCGCAATGTGTGGCGCGACCCGGCCTACACCGGCGCGCCGCCCCACAAGGTAGTGGTCATGGGCATCAGCCGCAGTGATGTCCAGCGGCGCGTGTTCGAAGACACCTTCGCCGCTTACCTGCGGCAACAGGGCCTGGACGCTCAGGTGTCGTACAACGTCCTGCCGGACAACGGCCCGATCCCGCGCGAAGAAATGCAGAAGGCCTTTGCCGGCACCGGCGCCGAGGCGGCCCTGGTGGCGCGTGTGGTGGCGGTGGACCGGCGCGTCGACGTCACCAGCTACCCCTATATGGGCCCCGGCTTCTACCGCCCGGGCTTTTATGGCTGGTACGGTTCGGCGTGGTCGGCCCTGCCCGCCGATGTTTACGAATACAAGGTCCTGACGGTCGAGACCACGTTGTGGAACCTGGCTTCCGGCAAGATCGTATGGACTGCCGGCAGCCAGTTGGTGGAACCGGAAGACGTGACCCATCTCGCGCGCACGCTCGCCCAACCCATCGTGCAGCGCATGCGCAACGACGGCGTACTGTAAGCGCAGGCGGCTTTCTCGAAAGTGGCATGCCCTTTGCTCAGTAGGCACTGCCAAGCTTTCAGAAAGGAATTTTCATGGCCGACAAGACCATGAACGTGGTGCAGGCGCTGTCCGCCATGACACCTACGGCTAATGCGAACAGTGCCACCCAGGCGCCCGCCCAACCAGGCAAGGAATTCTCCAATGTGCTGACGACGCGCCAGAGCCAGGCCGCCCCGCAGACGCCGGGCAAGCCTGCCCAGGCGCCGCAGGGCAAGGCCGCGCAAGGTCCTGCCGACAAGGCCAAGGGAGCCGATGCCGATGCGGCTCAAGCCAGCGACGAGGCGCCGGTACAGGACGGTTCTGCCCTTGAGCGCCTGCTGGCGGCCATGAAGGCCGACACCTCCGAACCAGCCGCCGAGGATGACCCCCTGGCGGCGGTCAAGGATCTGATCGCGCAACTGACCAAGCCGGAAGGCGACAAGGCCGATGACAAGGCCGACACCGCCACCGACGTCACCACCGACCCGGCAACTTTGATCGCCATGCCGGTGGTCGTGACGGACAACATTGCCCCCGCACCGGCAAGCATTGCCGATGAGACGGCCGCCGGTACCGATCAACTCACCGACGTCCTGCAGGAATCCGCCGGCAAGGCGCGCACCGCGCCCGATGCCAGCACCACACTGGATACGCGCGACGCCACGCATACCGCCGATTCACAGGCCGCCGACAGCTATGCCGCCCATGCCGCGGCGGCGGCCAGCCAGCACGCCCAGACAGGTGCCGTGCAAGCGCGCCAGGACATTCCGCAACACACGGTGAACACGCCGGTGGACAGCCCGAACTGGGCCGAGGACGTCGGCCAGAAGCTGGTGTGGACGGCCCACCGCGACACCGGCAAGGCTTCGCTGGTGCTGACGCCGCCGAACATGGGCCGCGTCGAGGTCTCGATCAACGTCAATGGCGATCAAGCCACGGCGAGCTTCGTGGCAGCCAGCAACGCAGCGCGCGATGCGCTCAACGATTCGATGCCGCGCTTGCGTGAAGTGCTGGCGCAGGCCGGCATCCACCTGGGCCAGACCGACGTCAGCGCTGGCCAGACCGGCCAGCACCCAGCGCAGAACCCATGGCAGGGCGAGCGCCGGGGCGGCATGTCGAGCGGTGGCTACGGCGGTGACGGCGGCAATGCCAACGTGGCGGATGTGGGTGCCATGGCGAGCCGTGCCCAAGTTCGCAGCGGCAACGGCCTGGTCGATACCTTCGTCTGACGCACGGACGCACGGCGCTGATTGGGCGCCGCGCCCCTTACATTTGACACCAATCAACTTCACGCCAGTCTTGCCAGAAAACTCCGAAACGCATGTTTAGACTTGATCCAAAACAGGCGACCAGGATCGCTTGAAGTATTGCCCCGCAGAGATGACGCCGCCGCGTGCGGCTCTTGGTGTCATCACAACCACAAGGGGGAATACCGTGAAATACCTGCCAGCCTCACTGGTCATGGTGATAGGTGTCGTGGGCTCGAGCGCGATCGTTGCGCAAAACAACGAGCCGATCTCGCCGATCAAACCGGCCGTCGTCAAGAACAGCGCCAAGGTCGAGCTGGGCAAGCAGCTCTTCTTCGATCCGCGCCTGTCCAAGTCGGGCTTTATCTCCTGCAATTCGTGCCACAACCTGTCGATGGGCGGCAGCGACAACCTGAAGAGCTCCATCGGCGACCGCTGGCAACGCGGCCCGATCAATTCGCCGACCGTGCTCAACGCCCGCCTCAACGTCGCCCAGTTCTGGGACGGCCGTGCCAAGGATCTACAGGAACAGGCTGGCGGCCCGATCGCCAACCCCGGCGAAATGGGCTTTACCCATGCGCTGGCCATCGACGTGCTCAAGTCGATCCCGCAATACGCCTCGGCATTCAAAAAGGTCTACGCCAAGGATCAGATCGACATCGGCCAGGTGACCGACGCCATCGCCGCCTTTGAAGACACCCTGGTGACGCCCAATTCGCGCTTCGACAAATGGCTCAAGGGCGACAAGAAAGCCCTCTCCAAACACGAACTGGCCGGCTACAACCTGTTCAAGGCCAGCGGCTGCATCGCCTGCCACAACGGCGAAGCGGTGGGCGGCAACTCGTTCCAGAAGATGGGCCTGATTTCACCCTATCAGACCGCCAATGCGGCCACGGGCCGGGCCGGCGTGACGGGCAAGGATGCCGACCGTTTCAACTTCAAGGTACCGACGCTGCGCAACGTGGAACTCACCTATCCGTACTTCCATGACGGTGAAGCTGCCACACTGGAGCAGGCCGTTGATATCATGGGGCGCTTGCAACTGGGAAAAACCTTTACGAAGGATGAAAATACCCAGATTGTGGCGTTCCTGAAGACGCTGACCGGCGAGCAGCCCAAGTTCACATTGCCGCAGCTGCCGCCCTCGTCGAACGCAACGCCGCGTCCGATTCCTTTTGATTGATGTAGCCAAGAAGCGCGCGTGTCATGACTCTCTGTACCGATAACAACCCCCTGCGCACCATGTCGATCGAAACGGCCACCGCAATGCTGCGGCGCGCCCGTATTCCGGTCACGGCACAACGTGTGGAAATGGCGCGCGCCTTCCTGTCCCGGCCGGCGCACATGCCGGCCGACGACATCCTCGACCTGGTGCGCACGCACCTGCCGAGCATCTCGCGGGCCACGGTGTACAACACGCTGCGCCTGTTCGTGGAGCATGGCCTGATACGCGAACTGATCATCGACGCCGACCGCGTCGTCTATGATTCGAGCACCCATCCGCACCACCACGTGTTCAATGTCGACACCGGCGAGGTCTCCGACCTGCCCGACGGCATCCTGCAGGTGATGGGCACGCCGGTGCCGCCGCCGGGCTACGAAGTGGCCAGCGTCGAACTGGTCGTGCGGGTGCGCAAGCTGCCCTCCTGAGCGGCGCGAGCCGGTGCCGCCTGGGGTGGCGCCGCACCCCACCCCAAAGGGCAACGACACCCTGCCAGACGCCAAGACCCACTTTTTTAGGGGCAAACCCTTTATTTAGGGGGTGAGGCGTCCGTTATTCGGAGCATCGACCGGTGATTCTTGGCCGGACAATGCACTCCGAGAACTGAAAGGCAGAACTATGGCGAAGGAAGCCCCCAAGAAAGACGACTCCGCAGCACCCCCGGCCAAGCGCGGCAAGAAGATGCTCTTCATCGTGCTGGGCGCCGTCGTGGTGTCGGTCGTCATCGGGCTGGTGGTGGGCAAACTGATGTTCAGCCACAAGGCTGCTGCCGAAGGCGAAGAAGGCCAGGCCGAGCACAAGGAAGCCTCGCACAAACCCGAACCCGGCAAGCCGCCGGTGTTCGTCAATCTCGACCCTTTCACCGTCAATCTGCAATCGGATACCGGCGCGGAGCAATACTTGCAGGCAGTGGCTACCCTGCGCGTGACCGACGACAAGACGGGTGAAGAGCTCAAGCTGTACATGCCGCAGATCCGCCACGAGATCCTGTCGATCATGGCGGCCAAGACGGCCGCCGACGTCGGATCGCTGGACGGCCGCAAGCAATTGGCCGAAGAGATGCGCGAAGTGACCAACGAAGTGCTGGGCTACAAGCCGAGCAAGCGCAAAAAGGGCGGTGATGACGACAATATGCCCGTCATTGCCGTGTTTTTCACGCAGTTCATCGTCCAGTGACGGGCGCTGCGGAATAGATCGGAGACCGGGGCAAGGCAATGGGCCAGGACTTTCTCTCGCAGGATGAAGTCGATGCGCTGTTGCGTGGCGTTACGGGTGAAACGGATGAACCGGATACCCCGTCGGACGACGGCACCGGCATACGCCCATACAACCTCGCCACGCAGGAGCGCATCGTGCGTGGGCGCATGCCTACGCTCGAACTCATCCACGAGCGCTTTGGCCGCTACCTGCGCATCGGTCTGTTCAACTACATGCACCGCAACTCGGAAGTGTCGATCGGCTCGATCCGGGTACAGAAATACAGCGAATTCGTCCGCAACCTGGTGGTGCCCACCAACCTGAACCTGGTCATGGCCAAGCCGCTGCGCGGCACCGGCCTGATCGTGTTCGACCCGAACCTGGTGTTCCTGGTGGTCGACAACATGTTCGGCGGCGACGGACGCTTTCATACGCGCGTCGAAGGCCGCGACTTCACCGCCACCGAGCAACGCATCATCCAGGGCCTGCTCAAGGTTGTCTTCGCCGAATACGAGCGCGCCTGGGCGCCGGTGTTTACGCTGCAGTTCGAATACATCCGCAGCGAGATGAACTCGCAGTTCGCCAACATCGCCACGCCGTCCGAAATCGTCGTCGCCACCACCTTCACGCTCGATTTCGGCGGTGCGCAGGCCGACATGCACATCTGCTTCCCGTATTCGATGGTGGAGCCGATCCGCGACGTGCTGTACAGCTCGATGCAATCCGACCACATCACGCAGGACAAACGCTGGGTCAGCATGATGTCCAAGCAGGTGCGGGCGGTGGACGTGGAAATCGTCGCTAAGCTGGCCGAAACCAGTGTGACGCTGCGCGAGGTCGCCAGCTTCAAGGTGGGCGACGTGATCCCGCTGGAGATCTCCGACCTGATCCAGGCCCACGTGGATGGCGTGGGCGTACTCGAAGGCAGGTATGGCACGCAGAACGGCAATTACGCGCTGCGCGTGGAACGTTTCATCCGACCCGAAGACACCGAAATCAATCTGATCGCAACAAAACTTGGAGTGGAAAATCATGGCTGATCTGGACACCGCCGACAGCATCACTGACGACGATTGGGCCGCCGCCATGCAGGAGCAGGTCGCACAACCTGCCCCCGCTGCCAACGCGGAGCCGGCCACGGGCCTGTTCCGCAATTTCGAGAACGCCGGCCCGGCCCCGGCGACGATGAACGACTTCGACCTGATCCTGGACATCCCGGTGAACATCACGGTCGAACTGGGACGCACCAAGATCTCGATCCGCAACCTGCTGCAACTGGCGCACGGCTCGGTGGTGGAACTTGACGCGCTCGCCGGCGAGCCGATGGACGTGCTGGTCAACGGCACCCTCATCGCCCAGGGCGAAGTGGTGGTGGTCAATGACAAGTTCGGCATCCGCCTGACCGACATCATTACGCCGTCCGAACGCGTGCGAAAGCTGCGCACCTGACGCAGCCCGGGCGTCGCCGCCGACGCCCCCGACCTACGCTCACCCAGGCTTCTTTGCGCGGCAGCGTCGTTGGCGGACCCACGCCACCGCTGCCCGGCAAAAACCTGCGAAAAGTCTGACATAGACCAGCCCGCTTCCTTGGTCGGGCCGCTACAGTCGCGCGCTTTGTCTCCCCCACAAGGCGCCGCTCTCATGCAAAACCAGAGTTTCATTCCCGGCAAGGACGCATCGCTGGAATCTTCCATCACCACCTTGCGGGGCGTGCTCGCCGAGCGCGGTTTCGACGTCGAAGAAGCCTCGTGGCTGAATCCGGTCGATGCCGTCTGGTCGGTGCATCTGCGCGACCGCGACTGCCCGCTGATGTTCTCCAACGGTAAGGGCGCCAGTGAACTGGCGGCGCGCGCCAGCGCCTTGGGTGAATTCGTCGAACGCGTCAACAGCCGCCATTTCTGGACGCACTACTACCTGGGCCGCACCCGTGCGCAGGGCGCCGTCGTCCACGACGCCCGCGAACGCTGGTTCCCCATCGATGAAGATGGCGCCTGGCCCGAAGGGCTGCTCGATGAAACGCTGCGCGCGCACTACGACCCGGACGAAGGCATCGACGCCGCCATGCTGGTCGACCTGAACTCCGGCAACCGCGAGCGCGGCATCTGCGCCCTGCCGTTCACGCGGCTGACCGACGATGAAACCGTGTGGATGCCGGTCAACATTGTGGGCAACCTGTTCCTGTCGAACGGCATCGCCGCCGGCAACACCCTGTTCGAGGCCCGCGCCCAGGCCCTGTCCGAGGTGCTGGAACGCCATGTCAAATATCGCGTGATTGCCGAAAACCTGTGCCTGCCGGATGTACCCGAAGCGGTGCTGGCGCGCTACCCCGCCACGGTGGCGGGCATTGCCGGCCTGCGCGCGGCGGGCTTCGGCATCGTGGTGAAGGACGCTTCGCTCGGCGGCCAATTCCCGGTCATGTGCGTGGCCCTACTCAACCCCAAGGATCAGGGGCTGTACGCCAGCTTCGGCGCCCATCCCAATGTGGCGGTGGCCCTGGAGCGGGCGCTGACCGAATTGCTGCAGGGCCGCGCCCTGGATGCACTGGACGGCTTCCCGCCGCCCGCCTTCGACAGCGACGAGGTCGGCTCGCCCGCCAACCTGGAAATCCACTTCGTCGATTCCAGCGGCCTCATCGGCTGGGAATTTCTGCGTGAAACACCCGATTTCGCATTCGCCGACTGGAATTTCGCCGGCACCACGCAGACCGAATACGAATGGCTGTGCGCCTGCATCGCCAGTTGTGGCAAGGACATCTACGCCCTCGACTATTCCCACCTGAACGCGTACACCTGCCGCATGCTGGTGCCCGGCATGTCCGAGGTGTATCCCGTCGAAGACCTGGAATGGGAGAACAACTCGATCGGCATCGCGCTGCGTGACGCCGTGGTGGATCTGCATGCGCTCGATGAGGCCGCCTGCACGCGCCTGCTCGATGATCTGCAGTCGTCCGACCTGGCCGATGAACGCCCGCTGTGGGAGCTCATCGGGCTGGCCATGCCCGACAGCGATCCGTGGAAGCAACTGCGCGTGGGTGAGCTCAAGACGCTGCTGGCACTGGCCATCGGCGACGCCGAAACCGCCCTCGAAGGCTGTGAGTGGCTGGATCACTTCAACGATCTGCCGCCGGCACGCCTGGCGGTGTACCGCTGCACGCGCGCCCTGCTCGAACTGGCCGAGCGCGGCGACTTCACGCCGGCACTGGTGTCGCTGTACGGCGCCGAAGCCGTCCGCCAGGCGCAGGCATTGGTCAGCCAGGATGAACGCTTCTTCGGGCTGTGCCGCCTCGGCCACGACTTCGAAGGCAGCGCGCTGCATCAGAAGCTGCTGCGCGCGCACGACAAACTCGGCCTGGTGCGCTGAGCCACGCAGGACGGCCGGCCTCGGGTGGGGCCGGCCGTTGCGGCACGAACGGCCAAATAGGAATTGTTCGTGTTACGCTGCCGGCGTTTACGTTTACCCGCACCATCGCCGTGATCGTTCTGGCCTGCCTGTTTTCACTCCTCGCGGCGACTGCCCTGTACGCCAGCGCGCGCCACCAACGCCTGCTGGCCCGCCCGCTGCCGCGCGGCACCGCGCTGGCCCTGGCCGCCGTGTTTTCCGCTGTCGCACTATGGGCCTGGGCGGGTGAGCTATGGCCGGTCTCCGCCGTGATTGCCTGGATCACCGGATTGATGCTCGGTCTGGTGGCCTGGCCGCTGCTGCTGGCCTGCCTCAAGCCGGCTCCCGAGGGCAAGCGCTGATGTGGGGCAAAGTGACCGCCGGCATTCTGCTCGGCCTGCCGCTGACCGTGTTCGGCCTGGGCGCGCTGACCTATGCCCTGCCCGGCCCGTGGCAGGATTCGGCCATCGGCATGATGTTGTTGTTCGCGCCGGCCTGGATGGGCATCATCGCCGCCAGCGCCAACTTCAGATCGGGCCCGCGTGCCTGGGGGGTGCTGGCCTTCGCCACCGCCGCGGCCTTCGGTGCGCAATGGCTCGCCAAGTTCGCAGCCTGAGGACGGCACCATGATCAAATCCGCCACCCTGCGCACCTTCCTGACGCTGCATACCTGGACCGGCATCGTCGCCGGCCTGGCCCTCTTCGTGGCCTTCTACGCCGGTGCGCTGACCATGTTCCATGGCGAGCTGCACGCCTGGCAGTCGTTCGCCCCGCATACGGTGTCGGCCGATGACGGCAGCGCCCTCATCGAAGCCCTGCACGCCCGCCATCCCGAGGCCCGCACGACCTTCGCCCTGCAGCCGGCAACCGCTGAATCGCCCGAGCCGATGGCTTGGTGGATCGACGCCAAATCCATGGCATGGCAGCACGCCAGCCTGGCCGAACTGAGGGGTGAGGCACCGCCCACGGCAGGTTCATCGGCACTCTCCGACCTGATCAACGACCTGCACTATTCGCTGGGGATTCCCAAAGTGGGCATCTACCTGATGGGCATCGTCAGCCTCATGTACGGCGTGGCGCTCATTTCGGGCGTGCTGATCCACCTGCCCACCCTGCTGAACGATCTGTTCGCGCTGCGCAAGGGCAAGAACCTCAAGCGCATGTGGCAGGACACCCATAACGTTGTCGGCATCCTCAGCCTGCCCTTCCATGTGATCTTCGCCGTCACCGGCACCGTGCTGTGCCTGAGCATGCTGATCATGGCCACCTTCAACACGCTGAGCTTCGACGGCAAGCTCACCAGCGAGAACACGCGCATCCTCGGCCACGGGGTGACACGTACCGCCAGCGGCCAGAGCGCGCCGATGCTCTCGCCGGCAGCACTGATGGAACGGGCGCGCAGCGTGCAGCCGACCTTCGAGCCAGTGTGGCTGTCGTTCGAGCATTACGGCGACCGCAACGCTTTTGTCGAAGTGCGCGGTGAAACACCAGGAGCGCTGGGTACTTACGGAGGCATTGCCGTCGATGCCGTATCGGGCGACATCCTGACTGTGCAGGTGGGTGGCCAGCGCGACGTCAACCATGGCGTACTGGCCGGGGTGTACGGATTGCACTTTGGCAGTTTCGGCGGCTTCGGGCTGCGCGTGCTGTATTTCTTGCTCGGCCTGGCCGGTGCGCTGCTCTTCTACAGCGGCAACCTGCTGTGGATCGAATCACGCCGCAAGCGTCAGCAGACCACCCAGAACCGTTCCGTGCGTTTCATGGCGCGCCTGACCGTTGGCGTGTGCTTCGGCCTGGCCAGCGGCATCGCCGTCGCCTTCATCGCCAACCTGCTGGCCAGCGCGCAGGGGGCGGATGTCGGCATGTGGGAACGCATCGGCTGCTTCAGCGTATGGGCGCTCTGCCTGGCCTGGGCCTATGCTCGCCCGCCGGCGCGAGCCGGCTTCGAGCTGCCCTATCTGGCGGCGGCCCTGTGCGCCACCGCCGCCCTGCTCGACCTGGCCCTGCGGGG
>JASGFB010000109.1:0-15109 GCA_047605765.1 Rhodocyclaceae bacterium | reverse complement strand
TGTCCTGCTGGGAGGTGAGGGTGATGATCGTCTCTACGGTGAGGCTGGCGATGACGTGCTCGATGGTGGCACTGGCAACGACTGGCTGTACGGGGGCGGTGGCAACAACACCTATCTGTTCGGTCGGGGCGACGGTCAGGACATCGTACGTGCGAGCTACGACGTTACGGCCAACCGAGTGAGCACGCTGCAATTGAAGGCGGGTATTTCGCCCTCGGACCTTGCGCTCAAGCAGGTCGCGGACAACGACATGGGAAGCTCCTACGCCCTTGAAGTGTCAATCGTCGGCACGACAGACAAGGTGACGCTCAACGGATTCTTCTACCAGGACAGCGTGACCACGGCATACAGCATGGTCCAGCAGATCCGTTTCGATGACGGCACGGTGTGGAGCATGCAGGACATTCTGTCGCATCTGTATGCAGGCACTGCGGCGGCGGATACCCTGACCGGGACGACCGGAGCGGACACCATCTCGGGCGGTGCGGGCAATGACACTCTCTATGGTCGTGCAGGTAATGATGTCCTGCTGGGAGGTGAGGGTGATGATCGTCTCTACGGTGAGGCTGGCGATGACACGCTAAACGGCGGTGCGGGCAATGACACGCTAAGCGGTGGCCTCGGAAGTGACACGTACGTCTTTGGCAGAGGCGATGGTAGCGACGCGATTGTAGAGGACGATACGTCCTCGACCGCTGTCGACACGCTTCGATTCTCCTGGGACGTCGCTTATGACCAACTATGGCTGAAGCGGTCTGGAAGCAACCTGGAGGTCAGCATCGTTGGCTCTTTCGACAAGGTGGTCGTCAACAACTGGTATTCCGGAGCTCGATATCACGTTGAACGATTCGAAGCCGGAGACGGCAAAGTTCTCCTGGATAGTCAGGTCGACGCCTTGGTAAGTGCGATGGCCTCTCTGGCGCCGCCGCCTGCTGGAGAAACGCAGTTGTCGCAGACATACCAAGAGACTTTGGGCACGGTACTGGCGGCTAACTGGAAGTGACCGAAGTGGTGATTCACCCGTAACGATCGGGTGAATCACCGGCTGATGGCCATAATTTGCGCTATCCCGCGATAGGCGGCTACGCTGGTGGCCGCCTATCGCTATCTTGTAGCGACAGATCGCCGAGTTTAGGAGGCATCCTGATGGACGCTTTCAGAACTGCTTCCGCAATTGTGATCCCCAGCCAACGCTGGTTTTCGACTTTAATTCGAGCCGTTGCAAAAGTAGCCCTTTAGAAAGGCGCGCGGCTTCGAGGAACTAGTTTTCGACTCTAATTAATCGGTATATCTGAATACAAAGAATAAAGTCTGTCAGCCTTGATGAGGCTTATGTGGCCATCCGACGCCACTAATGAAGGGCAGCTACCGGCCGAGGCCGTGTAAAAACAGCGCGAATAAGGACCGTACGGCGCCTTTGTTATATGGAAGCAGTTCCATCACTCTTGCTTGAAAGCTGGAACCGTAATCCGGGTTCAGTCCGTTGAGCGATGAGAATCCAGCCATGGGCCAGAGCAATCTCTTGGCAGATTGCTAGGCCCAGCCCCGCGCCTCGGTCTTGTCGGCCTGGTGCGCGCCAAAACCGATCGAACATGAGAGACAGATGGGCGGCTTCGGCACCGGGTCCCCGGTCCCTCACACTCAAGCCTTCACGCTGTATGTCTACGCTGACCTCGGAGGTCGCTGGGGCATGCTGGATGGCGTTTTCCAGTAGGTTCTTCAGCAAGGTGAACAAGGCGCCACGATCAGCGTTCCAGCGGGTGCCATCATCGACGGTCGATACCGTCAGGCGCACGTTAGCGGCCTCGGCCATGCGCTGCAAATAAGACACAGCCTCATGAACGACCTCCAGTACCGGAACGACGGTGAACTTGTAGTTGTGCACATCGCTGGCTTCAGCAAGTAGCAAAAGTTGCTGCACCTGACGCGTCATGTACTCGACATCACTCAAGAGCGTGTCACGATCAGGATCGCTGCTCTCTTTGAGTTCAATCTGAGCACGAATCAAGGCGAGCGGCGTCTTCAATTCGTGCGCTGCGTTGCCAAGAAAATCTTGCTGCACGCGATAACCGCGTTCAAGGCGTTCCAGGGTGTGATTGAAACTGTCGACGAGGGGTGCGATCTCGGCAGGTATCTCGTCCGTCCGCAGCCGTGCATGCAGCGACCGAGTAGAGATGGCAGCAGCGGATTCCGATACCTCGCGCAATGGTCTCAGGGTGTAGCGCAGAGTGACATAGGCACACAGGCAGAAGGCGACAAGCAGCACTACGCTGAATACGGTGATGCCGGTGCCGACCAGAGGCATCGCCACGCGATGTAGCAGCATCATCAGCCGCGCGCTGGCGGCAACCTGTAGATACCATGTCCGCCCCCCATGCTGGACGGACTCGGTTGCTCCGTAGAAGGCAACGCCATCGCGCTGAAATTCAAAGTGTCCGCGCGCCAGTCGGACCGCGCCTGCTTCCCTGGGCCAGAACTGCGTGCCGGCATTGGATATCAGCATGATACTTCCGGCTTCATCCAGGATTCGATAGGCCGTTTCGCGCCGGAGGCTGTCGTACACCCACTGCAGATTGTCTTCGTCCGACTGGAACCCAGCGGGCCTGCCATCCTTGTCGAACCGGATCTTTCCTGCCATGTCCTTCGCGAGATGGGCAAGGTCCGCCTGTGCCAGCGGATCTCTCTGGTCCGCCATGTCCATGCCATCATTTAATCGCGCATTGCTCTGAAGCAACACGAAGGCAGCGCCCACGAGGAGCGCGATGCTGAGCACCGTACCGAGCGCGTAGGCCAGCAAGATTTTCAGTCCGAGGCTATTGAGCCGTATCGTCTTCACGAAGCGCATAACCCAATCCCCTGACGTTCAAGATGCGCTGACTCGATCCGACGGCGAACAACTTGCGGCGTATGCGGTGAAGCGCCACATCTAGCGCGTTTGGTGTCACTGCTTCGCTCACGCCCCAGCCCGCAGCTTCTAGTGCACTGTGGCGCGTGACCTCGCCATGCCGACGCATCAACAGCAGCATGATCTGTATCTCGGCCGGCGCCAGGGTGACGCACTCGGCGCCACAACACAGGGTTCCTTCGCCAGGGGAGAGGCGCAAGTCGCCGACCTGTGGATCGAGCGAGCGACGTCCTGCCGGGCGCCGCAGTAAGGCCCTGACCCGCGCCACCATCTCGTCCATCGCGAAGGGCTTGGGCAGATAGTCATCGGCCCCCGCTTCCAAGCCCTCCACGCGGTCATGTAATGCATCGCGTGCGGTCAGTACGAGACAAGGCACACCAAGCCCGGCCTTGCGCAAGCGATGTAGCAAATTGAGCCCGTCCCCATCCGGTAAGGTTCGATCAAGAACCAGAGCTTCATAAGGAATCTGCGAAAAGGCCGTCCAGGCCGTGTCGAGGCGACCAGCGACATCGACGGCAATGCCCTGGGTCATCAGGCCCTTGCAGATCAGTTCGGCTAAGCGCTCGTGGTCCTCGACGAGGAGAATGCGGTTCATCAGAAGCGATAGACGTACGCCAGAAAGAAGCGGGTTTCGGTGGAGCGGTCTACGAGCGGGCTGTCCTTCACCGTCGAGGAAAGACTGCTCACCATGACATCGGCAAACACGGAATGGTGCCGATCATACATATAGATGCCGCGCAGCCCCACCTCGGCGCTTACGCCGGAGCCAGCCCGATAAGCGGGTCGACCGGGCCGGGCCTCGAAGTCACGCACGCCGAAGTAGAAATCGTTGTATTTGCCATCGTGCCAGGTCGCGACCACGCGCGGGACGAGCATGTACTGCTTTCCGAATCGCCAATTCCTGTCCAGGCCGAGACTGAATCGCTGGCCCTTGCTGTATCCCGACATATCCCGCAACCACTCCGCGTTCACATTGGCCAGGCTGTTCTTCCACTCCACCTTGGCTCCCGCCCAGAAGCCATCCTTGCGTTCGTCCATGCCGGCCAGGATAGGCGCGTCGTCGGCTTCGTAGCCGCCGAAGATTGCGTATCGACCGACGAGGCGGAAGTTGATCTTCTGCGCGTCGCTAATGACCAGGCTGGGCAGCTTGGCTTCCACCGCAGGCCCGAGCACGTGCACATATTTGTTCTCGAACTCGATGAGCGGCAAGACCTCGTTGTCACGACCGATTCCAGCATAGGGCTTCTGCTTGCTCCCCGCACCGACACCGAGGCCCCATGTCGTTTCCTGGTCGTTTTTCGGGGAGGGCTCCGCCCCCTGCACGGAAGCGGAGCCAATCAATGCAACAGCAAGCATGGCGGCGCGTATCGGGCGCATGGCACGGTTTCGTGAAGCATAAGCAGTCAGTGATATCGCCAGCATGGGAGTTCCTAGTGAGTGCATTGGAGCGCCCATGATCGAAGGCCTCGTCTTACCCAATACTTACCGGCTCCAGCTCTGCTGAGAAAGTGCTTGCATGGCGACCAAGTAAGTATTGAGAAAGAAAGACGGCTGGATAGTTGCCCCCTGTTATCGAACAGGAGACGGCGCATATGTCGCCAAGCAGCCACCCGGCAGGACACAGTGAGATCCGCGTTCCGATTTGCCAAAAAAGTGCAAGAAAGGCGGCGTGGAGCTGGGTATCGCACCTGGTGTTTTCGCTGACGCTTGCGTTGCAGGGGTGCGCCACACGTAGCAGCGCTCTGGCAACGCCGCAGGTGAAAGCACCTGCGCAGTGGCACACGGCGCTGCCACATGGTGGGCAGCTTACCGATCTGCAACAGTGGTGGTCTCAATTCGATGACCCACTCATGCTTCGCCTGATCCAGGCGGCGCAGCTGGCAAGCCCGAGCCTCGCGCAGGCCGCCTCGAACATCGCAGAAGCCAGGGCTGCACGCGTGGCGAGTGGATCCGCGCTACTGCCCACACTGGACATCGCGGCAAACCTCGCGCGGGAACGATCGGTACCCGCAACCCCGGCAAGCGCCGTTTCATCTGTGGGGCTGCAAGCCGGGTGGGAGCTCGATCTCTTCGGTGCCAACCGCGCAGGCGTAGATGCGGCGACAGCCCGTCTGTCATCCAGCCAGGCTGACTGGCATGACGCGCGCGTCTCGGTTGCGGCAGAAGTCGCGCGGAACTATGTCGATCTGAGGGAGTGCGAAGCGCATGTGCAGCAGGCCGAGCTCGACGCAGATTCCCGTGCACAGACATATCGCATCACGGCGCTGGCTGCGGCCGCAGGCATCCAGGCGCCGGCAACGACGGAGTTGGCGCGTGCGAGTGCGGCACAAGGACGGCTGGCCCTGGTGACGCAAATGACGCAATGCGGCCTGTTGATCAAGGCGCTCGTAGCGCTGACGGCCATGGATGAACCTGAGTTGCGTCGCCAGCTCGCCGAGAGATCCGCCCAATTGCCACAGCCAACGGAATTCGGCGTGAGCACCATCCCGGCGGAAGTGCTTGCGCAACGCCCAGACGTCCTTGCTGCCGCGCAGAACCTTGCCGCTGCCGGTGCCGCATCGGCACAAGCAGACGCCCAGCGTTGGCCCCGGGTCACTCTGGCCGGAGACATTGGCGCCGCGAGCCTCACCAGCGCGGGCGTGAGCACGGATGGGACTGTCTGGCGCATTGGTCCCGTCGTCATCACATTTCCCTTGTTCGATGGCGGCACACGCCATGCCAGGGCACAGGCCGCAAAAGTGCATTACGAGACCGCCAGCACGGTCTATGCAGCACGCCTGCGCATAGCGATCCAGGAGGTGGAAGGCGCGCTTCTCACACTGGAGAGCACGGCGCAACGTAGTGAGAGCGCCCGCATCGCCACCGGCGGTTTCGAGCGCTCCTACCGGGCCACCGAGGCTGGCTACCACGCGGGCGCAGGCAGTCTGTTCGAGCTGGAGGATGCACGGCGCAGTCTAGTCGCAGCCCAACGCACCTCGATCGCATTGCGTCGGGAACGCCTGCTTGCATGGATTGCGCTCTATCGGTCGGTCGGCGGCGGCTGGACGCCAACATCGTCCAGCCACGCAGTCGACCCCGCCGGTCCCAAACCCTCGACCCCAACGCGCTGAACAGTCAGGAGCGTAAGCATGGAAACACCGCGTCAGCATGCAATCGATCAGCGCTTGGTCGTCTTGAGCACGCTGCTCTCCCTCGTGGGCGGACTGGTTACGCCATTACTCGGGTTGTCCATCAGCTCGCTGTCCCTCAATCACGCCTTAATTACATTCGCCGTTGCGCGTGTATTTGCGTTCGCTCTTCCATCGTGGCATGCGCCACTGCTGTCGGGCTTGGTCTGCACAGGTCTCCTTCGCGTCTTGATGCTTGAAAGTTCATCGGGCGGCGCACTGGTTCCTGCATTCATTGCTGCGCGGCGTGTGCACCTTCGAGTGTCGCGCTAACGCTGCTCTCACTCCGGACCTGACGATGATTTCCCACTCCAGACTCACCCTCATCGCGGCATGTGCCGCACTTGCCTGCGCTGTCCTCATTGCCATGCTTGCAATGAGAGAGCGCGGCACAACGCAATGGGCGGGGAAGCCGGCTACCAGTCAGCCTGCACTGACCGTCGCCATGACGCGCTTACAGCCCGTCGCGTTCACCCAGCGGGTTCCTGCCAACGGCAGCATCATGGCTTGGCAGGAAGCGAGTATCGGCACCGAGGCCAACGGCCTTCGGCTGGTCGAGGTCCGTGTCAATGTGGGGGACAAGGTGGGACGCGGAGCGCTGTTGGCACGCTTCGCTGCCGACACCGTGGAAGCCGAGCTGGCACAAAGCCATGCTGCAGTCGCCGAGGCCGAGGTGGTGCTCGCCGAAGCGGCTGCCAATGCGCAGCGCGCTCGCCTGCTACAGGAAACGGGCACTTTGTCGGCACAGCAGATCCAGCAGTACGTCAATGCTGAGCGCATGGCACAAGCGCGGCTGGATGCTGCCCGTGCAGTCGAGACAACGCAGCAATTGCGTCTGGCCCAGACACGAATCGTCGCACCAGATGACGGCGTCATTTCATCGCGTGCCGCGACGGTGGGGGCAGTGGTGGCAACGGGTCAGGAGCTGTTTCGCCTGATCCGCGGCGCCCGGCTGGAGTGGCGTGCCGAGGTGGCGGCTGCGGATCTGATCAAGCTCAAACCCGGCCAGAGGGTGCTGGTCAGGCCCAGCGATGGGGAGTCGGTCGAAGGTCGCTTGCGCATGTTGGCACCCGCAATCGATATCCAGACCCGTAACGGATTGGTATACGTGGACCTGCCGTCCAGCGACGCGGTGCGTGCCGGTATGTTCGCGCGTGGCGAATTCGAACTCGGTGAGGATGAGGCGATGACCTTGCCGCTGAGCGCGGTTCAGTTGCGCGAAGGATTCAGCTACGTCATGCGTGTCGGGCCAGATCTCCGGGTCATCCAGACGAAGGTCAGGACTGATCGTCGTGTAGGAGATCGCGTCGAAATCGTCGATGGGCTCAATGCGCAAGACCGTGTAGTTGCGTCTGGTGGAGCGTTCCTGGGCGACGGTGATCTCGTGAGCATCGCCGAGGCACCGAAGGTGTCGCCTAAGAGGGGGGCATTGACCTCACAGTGGCCGGTGTCGTCTTCCGTCAGCGAGGGCGCACGATGAACCTGATTGTGTCTTCGTGGGCCATCCGAAACCCCGTCCCAGTCATTCTGCTGTTCGTGCTTCTGACCGTCATGGGACTGATTGCCTTTCCAGCGATGAAGGTCCAGAGCTTTCCTGATATTGACCTGCCAAGGGTCTCGGTGACCGCCTCACTGCCCGGTGCCTCGCCATCGCAGATGGAGACCGAGGTCGCACGCAAGATCGAGAACGCGCTTGCAACACTGCAAGGCGTTAAACATATAAAAAGCAGCCTGAGCGAAGGTCAGGCTAGCATCACCGTCGAATTCCGGCTCGACAAGCCTGGCCAAGAGGCTATGGATGACGTGCGAGACGCAGTATCGCGTGTGCGCTCAGATCTGCCTGCCGATCTGCGTGATCCTGTGATCAAGAGAGTTGAGGTCGCCGATTCACCCATCCTGACCTACACCGTCACCTTCCCGCGTCTGGATGGCGAGGCGTTATCGTGGTTTGTCGACAACGAGGTCGCCAAAACACTGCTGGCAGTGCCGGGCGTCGGCGCCGTGACGCGCGTAGGCGGCGTCAGCCGCGAAATAAGCGTGGATCTGGATCCTCAACGCTTGCTCGCATTGCACACGACTGCGGCTGACATCTCTCGGCAACTACGGCAGGTGCAACAGGAAGCCCCGGGGGGGCGAGTCAGCCTCGGGGGGATCGAGCGGTCCGTACGCACATTGGCCACGGTGCAAACGGCCGAGGAGGTGGGCGCAATCGAGTTGTCACTCAGCGACGGACGCAAAGTCCGGCTCGATCAGCTGGCAATAGTGAAAGACTCGACCGCCGAATCTCGCACGGCCGCCTTCCTGGATGGGGCGCCCGTGGTGGGATTCGAGATTGCACGAGCAAAGGGGGCCGGTGAGCTCGACGTCGCAGAAGGAGTACGCAATGCTCTGCTCCAGTTGGGAACCAGACATCCTGAACTGACGGTCGCCGAGGTCTTCAATTTCGTCGCCCCCGTGGCTGAGAACTACGAGGTGTCCATGGATCTCTTTTATGAAGGAGCAGCCCTGGCCGTGCTGGTGGTTTTTCTGTTCTTGCGCGACTGGCGCGCGACCTTTGTCGCCGCGGTTGCATTACCGCTATCCGTCATCCCTAGCTTTGCAGCCATGCATTGGATGGGGTTCACGCTCAATATCGTCACGCTGCTGTCACTCTCTTTGGTGATCGGGGTGCTCGTTGACGATGCCATCGTCGAAGTCGAGAACATCGAACGCCATCTGCTCATGGGTAAGACGCCAATGCAGGCGTCAACGGACGCCGCCGCCGAGATTGGAATGGCGGTCATCGCAACCACATTCACGCTGATGGCCGTCTTCCTGCCCACCGCGTTCATGAGTGGTGTTCCAGGCAAGTTCTTCGTGCAGTTCGGTTGGACGGCAGCCGTCACCGTATTCTTCTCGCTTGTCGTCGCTCGCCTGCTGACCCCGGTGATGGCCGCTTTTCTCCTCAAGGCACCCGTCAAGCGGGCTGCAACAGAACCAACTTGGATGAAGCGTTATCTGGACTTGGCGCAGTGGTGTCTGCAGCACCGCATAACGACTGTCGCAGTCGCAGCGGCCTTGCTCATCTGCGGGTTAGGTCTAGCGTCGCTATTACCCACGACCTTCATGCCACCAGACGACGACCCTCAGACCCAGGTGACACTAACTTTGGTGCCTGGTAGTGAGTTGGCCGACACCATCGCGATGGCTGAACAGGCTCGCCGCATGCTCGCTCAAAATCCCCACGTTCGCTTGATCTATACCTCCATTGGCGGCGGAAGTGCGGGGGGTGGGGGACCTGACGATGGTGCCGACACCTCGGCGTCGAATGTTCGCACGGCGGTGCTCACGCTGAAGCTGGCGCCGCGCCAGGAGCGCCAAGGGCTCACACGGCAGGGCATTGAGGCACAGATCCGTGACTCACTGTCCACACTGCCTGGCGTGCGAATTGCCGTTGGAATGGGAGGTTCCAGCAACTATGTCCTGGTCCTGACTGGGGAGGACAGCCGGACGCTGGAAAAGCACGCACAGCAAGTTGAACGCGAACTGCGCGCCATTCCCGGTATCGGTGCGGTCACGTCTTCTGCCAGCCTGGTACGACCAGAACTGATCGTCCGACCCGACTTCGCGCGTGCGGCAGATTTGGGCGTGTCGTCCGCGACGATTGCGGAGACGCTTCGCGTGGCCACCGTTGGGGACGATTCGCAGGAACTCGCCAAACTGAACCTGAGTGAACGACAAGTTCCGGTCATGGTGCGGTTGAACCACTCAGCGCGTCAGGATATCGATACGCTCAGGTACCTCCCCATTCCCGGTGCGCGTGGGCCGGTCCCGCTGCAGAACGTCGCCACTCTCGATTTAGGGAGCGGTCCATCAGAGATAACTCGACAAGACCGCAAGCGCAATATCGCTATCGAAATACAGCTCAACGAGATGCTTCTGGGAGAGATGGAAAAGGCTGTCTCGGCGCTACCCAGTCTGCAACGCTTGCCGCCCGGCATCGAGCGCGGCGCGCTGGGGGATGCCGAGGAGTTCGGCGAACTGGCGACCGGGTTTGGCGTCGCCATGCTGACGGGCGTACTGTGCATCTACATAGTCTTGGTCTTGTTACTCAAGGACTTTGCACAGCCCGGCACTATCCTGAGCGCGCTCGTACTGTCAGTACCAGGGGCCATCCTGGCTCTGTTTGCGACAGGAACCCCGCTGTCGATGCCGTCCATGATCGGCTTGATCATGCTGATGGGAATCGCAACGAAGAATTCGATTCTCCTGGTCGACTACATCGTCATTGCACGCCGGGACCACGGATTAAACCGTCCGACGGCCATTCTCGATGCTTGCCACAAACGAGCCCGGCCGATCGTCATGACGACCATTGCCATGGGCGCCGGCATGGTACCGATTGCCCTGGGCTGGTCCGGCGATCCCGCTTTCCGCGCACCGATGGCTATCGTGGTTATCGGTGGTCTGATCACATCAACTTTGCTTAGCCTGTTGGTTGTACCGGCGGCATACAGTTTCGTGGACGACGGTGTGCAGTGGCTCAAGCGGATGTACTCGGCATGACGCGTGCGATTGGCATTACAAGATTCGCGCGATACAACGCTCTTTCACATTCCCTGAATTGAACGTGGGACAGTTCTCTATAGGAACAGCAAGGACATGAGCGGCCAATGCGCACCGTGGCATGTGCCCCCTGAGGCTAATAGCAACAGGCGCATCCATACTGACGACGGAGCAGGTGGGTAAGTGCTCGGTAAGACGTGATCACCGAAACTGTTTGGAGGCTATGCACCGGACGGCGCTCCAATTCTGAACGGTATGGCTGAGCGTGAGACGAGTGGTATCTGGACCTGTAGTCGCGTCGGGTGACTGCTCCCCTCGAATACTTGCCGCTGGATCGCCGACGGATCGATCGGCAGCAACGGGTCGGGTGCAGTCATCGAAGTAGTCACTGCAGTCGCGCTTCGGCCGGCCTTCGCCCCATCGCAGAAGGCGCGCAACATTTTCTGATGCAGGCGATCAGCGCGCGGGATATGGCTTCCCCAGATCCCAGCGTGACTGCCAATGGGCAATGTACTGGCGGGCGATGTCTGGCGCGCCTTCAATGACGATGACGTTCTCCGAATTGGCTGTTTCGGCCGACGCGGCAAAGTTGAACGAGCCTGTCTCGACAGTATTGCCATCTACGATGATGGTCTTGTCGTGGTGAATGTGGAAATGGCTATTGGTTCGCAGTTCTATGCCGTTGCGTGTCACGAAGTCCATGGCCGCTTTGCTTGCGCTGCCTTGGTTTCGTTTCTTGTCGATCACGATGCGCACATCGACGCCGCGTTTCCTGGCATCGACCAATGCCTGCATGATGTCCGGCGCTTGAAACGCATAGGCAAGCATTTGAATGCTTTGTTTAGCGTTCCTGATCGTCTCCAAAACGAGCGTTCGTGCTGAGCCTTCCGGAGAAAAACCGACTTGAATTGTGGGTTCGGCATGTAACAGAGAAGATGCGCTGAGTAGGGCCGTCAGCACGACAAGTCGAATATTCTTCACGTTTTGAATCGTCTCCGGGCGGATCAGAAATCTTACCGCGGACGCCACTCAATCGCCCGCCGATTCACCACGTCGCGGCAGCGACTTGGCGCGGCGCGTGTCGAGGGCGCCGCTTGCCGCTGCTTTGACGAGCTTGCGGAAGCTGGCGCATTCAGTGTGGCGGGGGGCGGGGCAGGCGGCGGCGTGGCGCAGGCCATCGCGCATGGCGATCAGGCGTCTGATTGTGGCATCCAGTTCATCCGCCTTGGCTCGCAACTGCGCGCGATCGATGTGCGGCTCGCCGTCGGGCGTGAGCATGGCGCGGATTTCGTCCAGCGAAAAACCGGCCGATTGGCCGAGGGCGATCAGCGCCAGTTGATCAAGCACGCCAGCGCTGAAGCGGCGGCGCAGGCCGTCGCGGCCCACTGATCGGATCAGCCCTTTCTTTTCATAGAAGCGCAGCGTGGACGCCGGTATGCCCGTCTGCCGCGCGACCTCGACGATATCCATATCCCCTCGCTTGACTTGAAGTTGACTTCAACTTCTACAGTGGCCCCGAGCTTTCTTTTCGTCAATCTCTCAGGGGCCTTTGTGATGCTGTTTTCGGATTTCATGCGCGTCATCGCCATAGGCGTCGGTGCCACCGCCATCATGGATGCGTGGCTGTTCGGACTGCGGCGGCTGGGGGTGCCCACGCTCAACTTCGCCTTGGTCGGACGTTGGGTGGGGCACCTCGCGCGCGGCACGATGGTGCATGCCGCGATTGGCAAATCCGCGCCGGTCCGGGGTGAGGCAGCGCTCGGTTGGGCGACGCATTACCTCACGGGGATTGCGTTCGCCGCCTTGCTGGTGAGTTTTACCGGGGTCGCCTGGATGCGCGTGCCGACGATGGCGCCTGCTGTGTGGCTCGGTATCGCCACGGTGGTGGCGCCGCTCTTCATCATGCAGCCGGCCATGGGTGCCGGCTTCGCGGCCAGCAAGACGCCGACGCCTGCGCGCAATTGCTTGAAGAGCCTCGCCAACCATGCGGTGTTCGGCTGGGGGTTGTACGGGGCGGCGTATGCGGTGGCCTGGCTGGCGTGAGCGCGGCGCGTCGGTGTTTTTAACGTAACGGCCAATGGCGAGTCCTGGTGCCCACGCCGTGGCGCGGGGCGCTCAGGTCGCGTGTGTCATCGCGCGGGCGGCGCCGGGCGCGGCCCGTAGGCGTACATGAAGACTTCCACAGCGCGCGCCACGGCGTCCTTCACCTGCTTCTTGTCCACTTTGTCGAACACGCGCAACAGAAAGGCCTCGCGCAATTCGGAGTCCAGCAGGCTGAGGAGGTGGCGGGCGGCGATATCGGCGTCGGCTTCGCGCAGCAGGCCGCGTGTCATGGCGTTTTTCAGGTAGTCCGCCACGCGCTGGTGGCTGGGCAGAACGCCGCGCTCATAGGTCAGGCGGCCGAGATGGGTGCGCCCGGCCTCGGCGATGGCCAGGATGCGGTTGGCCATCACGTTGGGCGAATACAGAAAGGCCACGAAGCGTTCGCCAAAGTAGCGCAGGGCCGCCTCCATGCCCTTGTCGGCGGCATCGACGAACTGGTGCGTGGCCTCGAACTCGGCTTGCGTGGCGGCCATCATCACTTCAAAGAACAGCTCTTCCTTCGACGCGAAGTAGTTGTAGAGGGTGGCCTTGGAGCCGCCCACGCGCGTGCAGATCTCGTTCATCGAGGTGCGCTCGAAACCGTTTTCGCGGAACACCTTGGCGGCTTCTTCAAGGATCGCCAAGCGTTTGGCTTCCGTCTTTACCTTCATGGACTGCTCCTGAACTGACCGGTTTGATTTTATCAGCCGCCAAGATATACTCCTTTTCTGTACTGTACGGTACAGTTCATAAAATCGGTGTCCCGCTCATGATCAGACCCCTTTCCCGCGCGCCTGCGTCGGCCCCCCTGCGCCGTTCGCTGGCCGTGGCCCTCGTCGGCCTCGCGGCGGCCGCCTGTGCGCCGCTGCCGCCACTGTCGCAGTCGCAAGCCCTCAAAGACCCCACGCAATACGCTACGCGCCAGGCATTCGACGCCGCCGCCGCGCCCTGGCCGACTGATCGCTGGTGGGCCGCCTACGGTGATGCGCAACTGGATGCGCTCATCGACGAAGCGCTGCGCGATGCACCGGACATGGCCGCCGCCGCCGCGCGCCTGGCCCAGGCCGAAGCCTTCGGTGCCGTGGCGCGCTCCGCCCTCGGTCCGCAGGTGAGCGCGTCCGCCTCGGTGTCGGAAGAAAAGCTCAGCTACAACAACATCATCGCCAAGGAGTTCACCCCCAAGGGCTGGAACGACTATGGTCGCGTGGCCGTCGATCTGGGCTGGGAACTGGATTTCTGGGGCAAGAATCGCGCAGCGCTGGCGGCTGCGCTGTCACAGGCGGATGCCGCCCGCGCCGAAGCGGCCGATGTCCGCCGCAACATCGCCGCCGCCGTGGCGGCTACCTATGCCGATTTCGCGCGCCTGTACGTGGTGCGCGATACCCTGGTGCGGGCCGTGGACATCCGCCGCAAGAGCGTGGCCTTGTTCGACGAGCGTTTCCGCAATCAGCTCGAAACGCAGGGCTCGCTGAGCGAAGCACAGGCGCGCCTGGCGGCGGTGGAAGGCGAACTGCTCGCGCTCGACGAAGACATCGGCCTGGTGCGCCACCGCCTCGCGGCGCTGGTCGGCGCAGGCCCCGATCGCGGCCGTGCCCTGGCGCGCCCGCAGGTGAATCTGGCTCAGTCTTTCGGGCTGCCGACGCAACTCTCGCTCGATCTGCTGGGGCGCCGCCCCGACGTGGTCGCCGCGCGCAGCGTGGTCGAAGCGCAAGGCCAGCGCATCGCGCAGGCCAAGGCCGAGTTCTATCCCAACGTCAATCTGCGTGCCTTCATCGGCGTGCAGTCGCTGGGCCTCGACATGCTCGGCAAGAGCGGGTCGGACATCGGTGGCATCGGGCCGGCGGTGTCGCTGCCGATCTTCACCGCTGGCCGCCTGCAGGGCAATCTGCGCGCCGTCTCCGCCGGTTATGACCAGGCCGTGGCCAGCTACAACCGCACCGTCACACAGGCGCTCAACGAAGTGGCCGATGCCACGCTGAGCCACCAGGCGCTGGATGCCCGCCTGGGCAAGGCCCGGGAAGCCGTCGACGCGGCCGCCCGTTCGCATCAGGTCGCCACCAACCGCTATGCCGGCGGGTTGGCCACCTACCTCGAAGTGCTCTACGCCGAAGACGGCCTGCTCAACGCGCAACGCACGCTCGCCACGCTGCAATCCCGCGCCTTCTCGCTCGACGTTTCGCTCAAGCGTGCGCTGGGTGGCGGCTACCAAGTGCTGGCTTCTCAACAATAAGGATGTATCCCGAATGAACGCAGAAACTCCTCTGGTGCAACAGAAGCTGGCGCGCCGCAAGACCATGCTGGCGGGCCTGGCCGGTGTCGTGGTGCTGGCCGCGGTGGGCGGCAGCGCTTACTGGTACCTGTACGCCTCGCATTTCATCTCGACCGACAACGCTTACGCCAGTGCCGAAGT
>JASGFB010000108.1:0-15769 GCA_047605765.1 Rhodocyclaceae bacterium | reverse complement strand
AAGTGCTGCGCGTGGTCGAATCGCTGGCCAACGAGGGCATGACGCTGCTGATGGTCACCCACGAGATGCACTTTGCGCGCAAGGTGGCCGACCGCGTGATCTTCATGCACGAGGGCCGTGTGCACGAAATGGGGACGCCCGAGGCGCTGTTCGGCGCACCGCGCACGCCCGAACTCAAGCAGTTTCTGTCGTCGCTCGGCTGAGCGATTGAAATGGCCTGGCCGGCTTAGCGCCGGATCAGGTCCACCGCCCGCGAGATCGGCAGCCACGAGGCGTCCTGGCGCACCGTGGCGTCGTTGACGACCTCCATGAGCACATCCACGAACTGCCCGATGGCGCCGTTGCAGGCCGTGTTGCGACGGGTGACGAAGCTGGTCTGCCGCTCCATGATCTTGTCGCGCATCGGGATCGCGCCGATGTTGTAGCGGCTGCGCATGGCCTCGATCAGGGGCCATGGCAGGATCGACAGCATGTCGCTGTTCTCGATGATGTGCAGGGCCGCCATGGCCGCACGCGTGAAATGCAGCGTGGCCGGCCGCACGCCCGGTTGCACCTCGCCGAAGTTGGCCTGGAAGAATTCGCGGAACGGCGAGCCGTACTGCTCCAGCGTGTGGCTCAGTATCCACGCCTGCCCGGCCAGGCTGTCCAGGCTCTTGGCATGCGCGCAGGGATGATCGACACGGCAGGCCACCGCCTGCTCATACGAGAACAGCGGCCGGATGACGAATTCGGGGCTGGATTCGGGCTTGGGCGACAGGCCGATGGCCATGTCGATGTCGCCTTCGCGCAGGGCGGCGTAATCGGTGCCGAGGACTTCCTGGATATGCAGGCGCACGTCCGGGCGGATGATGGAAAACCGCTGCAGCACCGCCGGCAGGATGGTGTGCATGATCCACGGCGTGATGCCGATCGGCAGCAGCGTGATGGCGCTGGCCTGCAGATCGTTGAGTTCCTGCATGGCCGTGCTCATTTCGGCCAGGATCATGCGCGAGCGCACCAGCAGCATGCGGCCTGCCGCCGACAACACGTAGCCGCGCGCCTGGCGTTCGAAAAGGGCCACGCGGGCCACGTCTTCGAGTTCCTTCAGCCCTTTGCTCACCGCCGAGGCCGACACGCCGAGCACCTGCGCCGCCTGTCGCAGGCTGCCTTGTTCGGCCACGGCGACGAGGTACTGCAACTGGTGCGGCTTCAGATCGAGATGAGGGTCCATGGTCCGGCGGGCAGCGCGCCGTCACCAGCCGTGCGTGTTCCGTGCCGGCAAAACCACGTTGCGATGAAGGCTAAGGCCATAGCCTACAGCATCCCTGCGCGGGCAACAGGCGCCGTCTTGCTTGCCAGGGCACGACGCGGCGGCCAGGCTCGGTAAGTTCTGCGCATGGCCGGCAAGATTCACCCGGCAACGCGGCTTCAGACCCGCCTGCCACGCACCATTTTGGGTCGCGGCCTGCCCATCCGCCTGCAGCCTGCCTGCGGCGGCGCAGGCACAGGCTTTGCGATGGCGCTCGCTGACACCCACCCCAGGCCAGGGAGCGCCATGACCATCGCCACGCGCATCGCCTTGATCAGTGAGCACGCCTCTCCGCTCGTCGAAAGCGGTGCCATCGACGCCGGCGGACAGAATGTGTACGTTTCACACGTCGCGCGCCAATTGGCCGCACGCGGCTGGCTGGTGGACGTTTTCTGCCGCCGTGACGACGCTGGCCAGCCGGTCGTCATCAACTGGTATCCGGGCCTGCGCGTGATCAATGTGCCGGCCGGCCCGCCCGAGCGCATCCCCAAGGAAGACCTCCTCCCCCACATGGGCGCCTTCATGCAGTGGATGCGCGAATTCATCCATCATCAGGCGGTGTCGTACGACCTCATCCATGCCAACTTCTTCATGTCGGCGCTGGTGGGCGTTCAGCTCAAGCAGTCGCTCGGCATCCCGCTGGTGGTGACGTTCCATGCGCTGGGAGGCGTGCGCCGCGAACATCAGCGCGCGGCCGACCGTTTTCCGGACGAGCGCTGCGCCATCGAACAACTCGTCATGGACCAAGCCGACGCCGTCATCGCCGAATGCCCGCAGGATCTGGCGGACATGCGCCGCCTTCACGACGCCAGGCCGTGGCGCACGCACATCGTGCCCTGCGGCTTCGACGCCAGCGAGTTCAGTCCCTACGCGCAGCGCGGCGCCCGCCACCGCCTGGGCATGGCGGCGGACGAATTCTCGGTGCTGCAACTGGGGCGCATGGTGCCGCGCAAAGGCGTGGACACGGTCATCGAATCGATCGGCGTGCTGCGCCACAATTTCGGCATCCATGCCAGTCTGTACGTGGTCGGCGGCAACGCACGCGCGGTGGACACCGCCAACACGCCCGAGCTCGCACATCTGCGAGCGGTGGCGTATGAGGCCGGCGTCGATGATCAGGTGTATTTCGTGGGCCAGCGCAATCGTCACGAGCTGGCCGACTTCTACTGCGCCGCCGACGTCTTCGTGACCACCCCCTGGTACGAGCCCTTCGGCATCACGTCGATCGAGGCGATGGCCTGCGCGCGGCCGGTGATCGGCGCCGACGTGGGGGGCATCCGCCTCACCGTCCAGCATGAACGCACCGGCTTCCTGGTGCCGCCGCGCAACCCGCTGGCGGTGGCCGAGCGCCTGGCGCAACTGCACGATGCGCCGATGCTGGCCCGCCAGATGGGGGAAGCGGGCCAGGCCCGCGCAGCGGCGCACTTCACCTGGGCTGGCGTCGTCGACGAATTGATCGTCGTCTACAGCGCCGTGCTGGCGGACAGCGAGGAAGCCATCGACGACGAGGCCGGCCTGCGCCTGCGGGTGCCGCCCGCGCTTGCACCCTTGTCTGCTCGCCCCTGAGACCGGCGCAGCGGCCGGACACCCATGGCCGGCCGCCGCCGCAGGTGGTCTAATGGGCGCTCCTGCATGCTTGCGAAGAGATTCCCCATGACCGCCTTCGCCACCCGCCGGCAGTTTTCCGCCAAGCCGGCCGCCGTCTTTGCGGCGATCTCCGATCCGGCACGCCTGGCGCGCTGGTGGGGGCCCGCTGGCTTTTCCAACCGCTTCGACGTGTTTGAATTCCGCCCCGGCGGCAAATGGGTGTTCACGATGGTCGGGCCGGACGGCCGCGAGTACGCCAACGAATCGGTGTTCGCACGCATCGACGAAGGCCGCGAGGTGATCATCGATCACGTGTGCGCGCCGCTGTTCCAGCTCAGCATCGCATTGGCGCCGGTGGCGCAAGGCACCCTGCTGGCGTGGACGCAGACCTTTGGCGATGCGGCGGTCGCCCAGGCCGTCGCACCCATCGTCATCCCTGCCAACGAGCAGAACCTCGACCGTCTGGCGGCCGAACTCGGCGTCGCGAGCATGCCCGTGGCGTGATGCGCCCGCGCGCGGCGCGCATGCCCGACAGTCGGGGCCGCCACCCGGGCTGGGGCGCATCTTGTATGCTCTGCGGCCGTGCAAGCCATTGTCATGGCCGCGCCGTTTTCAAGCCTTGATTCCACCTCGATCCATGCGCATCGCCCTCGCCGGCCTTTTGACGCTCTCAGCCTGTGCCACGGCCCCCATGCCCGCCGCGGACAACGCCATCGAAGCAGGTTTTACCCGGCCGCCGCCGGGCGCCCTCATCGTGCTGCTGCCGCCCCCCAGGACCGAAACCTTCGAGAAGGGAGAGGCCATGATGGGCAAGCAAGTGGATGCGCAACTCAAGGCGCTGGGGTATCGCGTCATGACGCTTGAGCGCGCCGACTACGAACAGCACTGGTCGCGTGAGACGGCCGCGGTGGGAGGTATCTTCGACAGCGCGTCCGGCGCCATCCGGCCGCAGGCCTATGCGACGGCGCTGTCGGCGTTGGCTCGCCATGTGTGCGCAGAGCAGCAGTGCGAACTGCTGATCCGCCAGCGGCTGGTGGTGCGCAGCGCCCAGCTCGGCGGCAGCCGCGCTTCATGGGACGGCACCTATCAGCGGATACCCGTGAGCAGTTCCAACGGCATGGGCTATTCGTTCAGGGGTTCCGCCACCGCCCTGTCGGTTGAACTGACGGCCGTGACCGGCCAGGGCGGATTCGCTTTCCGCCATTTCGGCGGCGCCGCCCTGCCCTACGAGGCAAACATCAGGGACCGCAAGCACGAGTTCCGCCTGGATCTGTTCGAGGCGGATACCGAAGTGGCCGAGGGCGTGCGCATCGCACTGGAACCATTGGCGCAGCGTTGAGCGGCGCCCTGGCGCTCAGGCCTGCAGGCTGTAGCGCTCCAGCCAATGCGCGTAAGGCGCGGGCAGCACCCACGACGGACGTGCCACGCCCAACTGCTTGGCCAGCGCGTACGGATAGTGCGGATTGGCCAGCATGGCGCGGCCGATCATGACCAGATCCATCTGGCCGTCGGCGACGACCCGCTCGGCATGCTGGGCGGCGTCGATGCCCCACGAAGAAGCCACCGGCAAACCGCTTTCGCGACGCACGCGTTCGGCCACCGGCGCCAGGAACGCCGGCCCCCAGGGCACCCGGGCGGTGGGCGTCGAGAAGTTGACGCTGACGTTGAGCAGATCCAGCCCACCCTGGCGGAAGGCGTTCACCAGACGGATCGAATCGGCCAGGGTTTCCTCGTCGCGACCGTCGTATTCGATGACACCGAAACGCGCGGTGAGCGGCAGGCTCTGCGGCCACTGGGCGCGCACCGCCGCCAAGGTTTCGAGCAGGAAGCGCGAGCGGCCGGCGTGGTCGCCGCCATAGGCATCGGTACGCTGGTTGGCATGCGGAGAGAAAAAGCTCTGCGCCAGGTAGCCATGCGCAAAGTGCAGCTCCAGCCATTCGAAGCCGGCTTCACGTGCCCGGCGGGCGGCGGCGGCGAAATCGGCGGTGACGCGCGCGATGTCGGCCAGGCTCATTTCACGGGGCACCTTGGACAGGTTGGCGCCAAAGGCGATGGCCGAGGGCGACAGGGTCGGCCAGCCGCGCGGATCATCGTCGGCGATGTGATCGTCGCCTTCCCACGGACGGTTGGCGCTGGCTTTGCGGCCGGCGTGACCAATCTGGATGCCCGGCACGGCGCCGGCGGCCTTGATGGCGGCGGCGACACGTGCCAGTCCTTCGATGTGTTCGTCCTGCCACAGCCCCAGACAGGCCGGCGTGATGCGGCCTTCCGGCGACACAGCGGTGGCTTCGACGATGACCAGGCCAGCGCCGCCCCGGGCCAGGCCGGCGTAATGCGACAGGTGCCAATCGTTGCTGAAACCGTCCGTGGCGCTGTACTGGCACATGGGCGGAATGGCGATGCGGTTGCGGAGCGTGACGTCTTTGAGTTGGAACGGCGAAAACAGAGCAGACATGAGGCAATCCAGAAAACTGAAATAGAAAACGCAAACGCCCCGGCACGGGCCGGGGCGTTCATGACAGATGATTTGCCGCTCAGTGCGGCGCGGCTTCGCGCACGGCCTCCAGCACCAGTTGCGCGACCTTTTCGGACGAGACGGGATTCTGGCCGGTGACGAGGCGGCCGTCACGCACGGCAAAGGGCTGGAAGTCCGGCCCGCTTTCGTAGCGGGCGCCCAATTCGCGGATGCGCGTTTCCAGCGCGAAAGGCACCGTCTTGTCCATGCCGGCGGCCACTTCTTCGCTGTTGGTGAAGGCCGCCACGCGGCGCCCCGCCACCAGCGGCCGGCCGGCTTCGTCCCGGGCGTTCACCAGGCCCGCCGGGCCGTGGCAGACGGCCGCGACCACCTTGCCGTCGCGCCAGGCATCGCCCAGCAACGTGGCGAGCGCGGCGCTGTCGGGCAGGTCCCACATGGTGCCGTGGCCGCCCGGCATGAATACCGCCGCATAGCCGGTGGATTGAATGCCTTGCAGCTTTAGCGAGTTTTCGGCCTTGGCGCGCGCGGCGGCGTCTTTCAGGTAGCGCTCGACGCTGGCGGGGTTCTTGCCCTCGGGCTGCACGGAGTTGGGGTCGACCGGTACCTGGCCGCCCTCGATGGAGGCAACATCGACCTGCACGCCCGCATCGACAAAGGCGTAGTACGGCGTGGTGAATTCTTCCAGCCACAGGCCGGTCGGATGGCCGCTGGCGCCAGCGGTGGCATGCGAGGTCAGGACAATCAGGATCTTGAAGACAGGGGGCATCGGTGGGCTCCTTTTTCCAGGGTGCATCCAGGGGGAACACAATCGGCGGCGCTGTGACGCGCCCCGCTCCTATCCGCATGAAACCGGCCAGACCGGTTCCTGATGCATAGGGCATGGCGCACGCGTAGCGCACGGCCATCGACTGCAACGGAAGGAAGAGTAAGAGCGCGGCGACTTAATTTAAACTAATCAACCCTTATCCGATCGATAAGAATTCATTATGTTTTCTCCGCAATGGGTGCAGACCTTTCTGGCGCTGGCCGACACCGGCAGCTTCACGCGGGCCGCTGATCGCCTGGGCCTGACCCAGGCCGCCGTCAGCCAGCACGTGCGCCAGCTCGAAGACCAGTTGGGCCCCCTGCTGGTGCGCCGGCCACGCGCCCTGGAACTCACGCCGGCCGGCAAGGATTTTCTCGATTACTGCAACGAGGTCGAACAGGCCGGGCGACGCCTGAAGGTGCGGCTGGCCGACGCCGATGCCTTCCAGGGCGAGGTCGGCCTGACCACGCCGGGCAGCGTCGGCCTGGCCCTGCACCCGACACTGCTGGCCCTGCAGACCGAGCACGCCGGACTGGTGATTCGCCATCGCTTCGCCCCCGACCAGGAAATCCTCGATGCCCTGCTGGAGAAGAAATACGACTTCGGCATCGTCACCGTCCGCCCCGACGACCCGCGTTTCACCGCCAGCGAGTTCGCCGAAGAGGTGCTGGAACTGGTGGTGCCCACCGGCACGCGCATCGAAACCTGGGACGATCTGGTACGCCTGGGCTTCATCGAACATCCGGACGGGCCGGTGATGGCCACGCGCCTGTTCGGGCGGAGCTTTCCCGGCAATCCGGGGGTGCGCAGCCTGCCCTGCCGGGGCTACATCAATCAGATCGGCCTGATCCTGGATTCGGTTGCCAACGGCTTGGGCTTTACGGTCATTCCGCGCCATGCGCGGCAGTCGTTTCCGCATGCCGGAGCCATCAGCGTGGCGATCAGCGGCGACCCTTATCCACTGTGGCTGGTCCATCGTGCCGAATGGCCGCTCACCGCCCGCGCGGCCTTCGTCCTCGAGCGCCTGCGCGGGGCCTGTCGGCGCTGAAACGCGGCACACGACACGCATGGCATTGCAGCCTCTATACGATGAGAACAATTCTCATTAATATCGCGTGCTTTTGCAGCAATCAAAAAGAATTCCAATGTCCAGCCCCGGCACCCCCAGCCCCGTTCATATCGTCTCGCGCATTGCCGCCGGCCTGCTTGGCGGCTACGGCTTCGTATGGGGATTCGTCACCCTCGGCATCGCCCTGCTCATGACGGCCGGCATGCCCTATGACGACGCCCGCACCACCCTTTACCTGCTGGCCTTCGTGGTGTTCCTGTGCCTGTTCTGCTGGGCCTTCGCGGCGGCCAGCCTGTGGCGCGTGTGGGCAGTGCTGTCCGCTGGCGCCGCGGCCATGACCGGCGCGGCCTGGCTGCTCATCCCCTCTCTGATCTAAGACACGGTGCCACGGTAATGCTGCAATCGTTCCGCCATTCCATGACCTGGGTACACACGTGGTTCGGGCTCGCGCTGGGCTTCGTGCTGATGGTGTGTTTCTTCTTTGGTTCGCTGTCGGTGTACGACCGCGAGATCGACCGTTGGGCGGTGCCGTCGACGCGCTTCGCACCGCAGCCGATGCCGTCGTTCGACAAAATGCTGGAGCCGGCCTTCCTGCGCATCAAGCTCGATGAGCTGGGCCGCACCGAGGCCCAGACACGCACCAACAGCCCACTGCCCGACACCCTGCCGCTGCACGAGTGGGGGGCGTACACCACCCACCGCGATCCGGTCCTGGCAATGTGGTCGGGTTTCGAACTGCCGGACCCCAAGGATCCGGACAACGATCACGCCTACGGCGTCATGACGCTCGACCCACGCACCGGGCAGGAACTGAGCGTGGACACCCTCAAGATCGGCAGCCAGTTCTTCTATCCGATGCACTACGAACTGCACATCCATTGGCAGGAACTGGGCACCTGGATCGTCGGGCTGGCCGCGCTGATGATGCTGGTGGCATTGGTGACGGGCGTGGTCATGCATCGCAAGATCTTCCGCGAGCTGTTCACCTTCCGCCCCAACAAGCAGACCCAGCGCAGCGCACTCGATCTGCACAACCTGACCGGCGTAGTGGCCCTGCCCTTTCATTTCATGTTCGCGCTGTCGGGCCTGATCATTTTCGCCGGGCTGTATTTCCCCGTCGGCAACACCATGATGAAGCCGTTGGCCAAGGCACACGAAAAACTCGAAGCCACCCGCACCGGCCTGCCCGACGAGGCAGCCGGCATCCCGGCCGGCCTGGCCTCGGTCGACGCCATGGTGGCGGAGGCGCAGCGTCGCTGGGCGGCCCGCGGCATGGCCGGCGAGGTCGGCCTGCTGAGCATCCACCACGTCGGTGACGCCAACGCCACGGTCAGCGTGTACCGCGCCGGCACCGACCGCGTCACGCTCACCGGTGAAGGCATCCACTTCAAGGGGCCGACCGGCGAGGTGATCCGCGAGGACGACCCCAGGAGTGCCGCCAGGGGCATCAACAATTTCATTACCGGCCTGCACCTGCAGCACTTCCGTCACTGGATGCTGCGCGTGCTGTACTTCGTCGGCGGCATCAGCGGCTGCGTGTGCATTGCCACCGGCTTCATGTTCTTTGTCGGCAAACGCAAACGCCAGCATGCCGCCCAGGGCTCACAAGGCGCGCGCGTGGTGGACGCGCTGGCGGTCACCACGGTGACCGGCATGCTCATCGCCACCGCCGCCATGCTGGTGGCCAACCGCCTGCTGCCGCCCGACCTGCCGCTGCGCGGCACCTGGGAGGAGCGCATCTTCTGGGGCGCCTGGGCGCTGGCGCTGGCGCACGCCTTCTGGCGTACCTCGCCGGTGGCGCAGGCGCGCATCGCGCCGGCCTGGCGCGAGCAGTGCTGGGCCGTGGCGGTGCTGGCCGCCGGAGCGGCGGTCCTCAACTGGATATCGACTGGCGACCATCTGCTCAAGACCCTCGCCGACGGCTACTGGCCGGTGGCCGGTGTCGACCTGGTGCTGTTGGGCAGCGCCGCGCTGGCGGTGCTCGCCGCGCGTCGTCTGCGCGGACGCGAACACCGGACCCCCCATGCCATCGCCAAGGAGGAACTGGCTCATGCCTGAAGCATTGATCAATTCGCTGCTGCTGAGCGCCGCCCTGCTGGCCTGCATCGCCGGGCAGGCCTGGCTGGCGCTGACGATGGATGCCCACTGGAAGCAAGTGCGCGGCGCGCCCCTGCCCACCGTCGCCACCACGCGCACGCTGCGCGCGCTCGGCGTCGCTGCGCTGGCGCTGTCATTGGCGCTATGCCTGATCGTCGATCACCCGAGCATGGCGTCGCTGGTATGGGTGATGACGCTGGCAGCGGCCACGCTGCTCGTCACGTTCACGTTGAGTTGGCGCCC
Organism: Rhodocyclaceae bacterium; assembly: GCA_047605765.1. GTDB lineage: Bacteria > Pseudomonadota > Gammaproteobacteria > Burkholderiales > Rhodocyclaceae > JBGVSA01. The sequence goes on along the minus strand of JASGFB010000108.1, from coordinate 6,204 downwards.
GGCCCTGCTGGCACCATTGGTGAGTTGGGTGCGCATATCCGCCTGAACGGTGCGCCCCCGTTGCACAGGGGGCGGACGGCCGTCCGCCCCGCGCGGTGAGGCTTACTTGGCTCCGACGATCTTCAGCACCGTTTCGAGGTCTTTGTCGTCCTGCACGTACTTGGTGTAGAGCTTGACCGCGAACGACTCGATGCCGGTCTGCGCCAGTTGCGACTTGGGCAGGATCGTCACGCCAGCCTTGCGGGCCACGTCCAGCGCTTCGCGCTCCTTGCCCGCCCACAGCTTGGTCATGTATTCGGACGACTGGCCGGCCGCCTGCTTGAGCAGGATCTGCTGCTGGGCGGTGAGCTTCTGCCAGGTCTTCTTTGACATCAGCAGTACGTCGGGCACCATCGAGTGTTCATCCAGGCTCAGATAACGCGCGTACTTGTAGTGCTCCGAGCTGACATATGACGGCAGGTTGTTTTCGGCCGCGTCGATCTCGTTGTTCTTGAGACCATCGAGCACCTTGTCGTATTGCATCACCACCGGCGTGCCGCCGAGTTGGTTGATGAGATCCTTGTACACGGGCGAAGGCTGCACGCGCACGCGCAGGCCGACGAAATCCGAACGGGTGCGGATCGGCTTCTTGACGCTGTAGAAGCTGCGCGTGCCGCTGTCATAGAAAGTCACCACCACCAGGCCGGTCTGATCCAGTTCGCTTTCCAGACGCTTGCCGAAATCCCCCTTGAGCACGCTCCACATGTGTTCGCGCGAACGGAACAGATACGGCAGGCTGAGCAGTTTCACCGACGGGACCGTCTCGGTCAGGATCGCCATGCTCACACGGCCCATCGCAATATCACCCTTGCGCAGCTTGTCGACCACGTCGGGCTCACTGCCCAGTTCGCCCCCCGACTTCACCTGCATGACGAGATCGCCGGCACTGCGTTCGGCCAGCGTGCGCGCCAGGAATTCCTGTGCCTGCGTGACCGGATGGTCGCTCTTCTGCGATTCGGCCGACACCAGCGTCGTCGCCGCCAGCGCGGCCCCGCTGACACCCAGCGCCAGGGCGGCGCCGATTGCCAGATTGCGTAATCTGAAAACCTTCATCTAACTTCCTCGATCGACATGATGAACCGGGCCGGCGGCCTGTCGGCATACTCAGCCCGTTTGCGGCAGGCGCGGCACTGCGTGATCTGGGAATGCTGCGTGGCGCTCGTGCCCGGCCGGCGACAGGTATGCCGGCCGGATGAAACGGCGGCCACCACCATCCGACGGACGCCCCGTTTCACCGCCCCGATGGGCGGCAAACGGGTATGCACGGCTCATAGGCCCAGCGGGCGCCTCATCGTCGAGGGACGAGCGCCGCCGAGGCGCCTGTTCAGTCCTGGGAAGCTGCCAGCGTAAAGACCTTGCCGACATGGGCCGAGGCGGCCAACAGATCGAGCGTGGCCAGCGCCACGTCGGCACGCGACAGGTAGGCGCCGGCATCCATGGGCATCTGTTCGCTGGCGCGATAGCGCCCCACCCCCGGCGCATCGGCCAGCCCACCGGGACGCACGATGGTCCAGCGCAAGGTGCTGTGGCGCAGGTGACGCTCGGCCTCGGTCTTGGCATGCAGCGCCTCGCCGAGCAGTTGCTGCACCTGGGGCGGCATGTACTGAAACTGCTCATCGCAGCCCATGGAGGTGAGCAGCAACAGGCGCGCGTCTGCTTGCCACCCCTGCGCAGCATCGATCACATTGATATTGCCAACGGTATCGATCCGGCGGCCCTGCGCATCGCGCCCACCCAGCAGGCTCACGATAGCGGCCGGCCGTGTCTGGGCGATGACGCGCGCGCAATCCTCGCGCTCGAACGCATCGCCTCGCAGCACATGCACCGCCAGCGCCGCCAAGTCGGCTTCATCACGCCCCGCCCGCAGCATCGCCGCCACGCGCAGACCGCGCGACTGCGCATGCCGCGCCAACTGGACACCGGTCTTGCCACTGGCACCGAACACCAACAGATCGAATTCGCCAACGCTCATGCCCAGCCCCTGGATACCGACTTCATGTGAATCTCCCATCGTGTGATTGCCAGCTACGGTAGAGGGAGACTGGGTGGCATGCAAGGAGGCGGCGCTATGCCCGGATAACCCGGTGCCCGGCGTTCACACCCGAACGCGACGACGGCCCATCAGTTGACCTGCCCCCGCACCTTGGTGGGTTTTTCGCGTGTGGCCCACCAGCACAGGGTGGAGCCGGCGCTGACCATGAAGGCGCCTTGCCAGAAGGCGAGCGACAGCGGTGCGCGCAGAAGGACGGCCGAAAAGGTCGATGACAGAACCGGCGTGAAATACGATGCGCCGGCCAGCACGGTAACGTTGCCGTGCAAGATGCCGATGTTCCACGCCACGTAGCCGAAGCCCATCGCGGTGGCGGCCATCAGCACGTAGGCAATGACGTGGTAGTTGAATCGCATCGCCGGGCCGTCCCCCACCAGGTAGATGGTCCAGAGCGTCAAAGCGGTGAGGATCATGAACAGCGTGATGCCATTGGCCCCCTTGGCGATGCCGCTGGTAACCGAACAGTAAGCGGCCCAGTTGAGCGCCGCGCCCAACGCCAGCCCGTAGCTCACGGGATTGGTCCTGATGTTGTCGAGCATCTCATCCAGCGCAAAGCCTTGATCGCCGCCGAGTATCCAGAAGGTTCCCAATACCGCCAGAGCGAGGCCGGGGGCGATCAGGAACGAACTCTTCCTGCCATTGAAGAGGATCGCGAATGTCATCGTGAGGCTTGGCCACAGGTAGTTGACCATGCCGACCTCGATCACCTGGCGGCCGTTCTGTGCTTTGCCGATCGACAATGAAAGACAGGTCTCGCAGGCGACGAAGAGTGCCCCGCCAATGACGAGATAAAGCCGGGGGATGCGCCTCAGATCGGGCAGGCCTACGGTGATGAACAGCAGGATCGCCGCGATGGTGTAGGTCACTGCGGCCCCGCCCAGGGGGCCGAGGATTTCGCTGACGCTGCGGATGAGCCCGATCATCGAACTCCACAACAGAATGGCCACCACGCCGATGAGCGTGGCTTTCTTGCTTGCGATGCCGTGAGCTTGCACTGAGACAGACCTGATAAAAACAGTCGCTCTCATCAGACATGAAGCGGGCGCAGCCGCCCGACGAGCGAAGGCGCGAGTATACGCCCGCGTCGCCGCGTCGGTGACACGCCGATCAGCATGTTTCGTCCGTTCCGCTGCGGCCCCCGGGCACCGCAGCGGAACGGCCCTCGGGCTAGCGGCCGATGATCTCGGTGACGGTATCCTCGAAGCGCGCGGGCTGATCGAACATCACAAAGTGATAGCTGTCGTCGATGCGCTCGAAGCGCACCCCCGCCAGCCCGGCGTAGGCGTTCCTGTAAGTAGTGTCGGTGACGCTGCTCGGGATCCCATATGACGTGTCGTAGGCGTAGATGACCGCCACGGGGGCCTTGATCCGCGCCAGTTCGGGCCGCAGGTCGGTTGTCATCAATTCGAACGCGGCGTCGGCAACCGTTGCCCTGTCCGACTGGATGCTGGCGGCCACCAGCGTAGGGCGCACGCTCTCAGTCCTGGCCAGGCGCGCCATGGTCATGCGCTGCATGGCGGCGTACTGGTCCGCCGACGCGGCAAGCGTGGCCTGGCGGAAGATGACGGCGCGCGGCCTGACCTCGTCCACCGTGGCGTTCGGATCCATCACCAGGCTGAAGAACGGCAAGGCGTCCACCACGATGACCCACCCCACCTGGGCGGGGTGGCGCGCCGCCAGCATCAAGGCGACCTCACCGCCCAGCGAATGCCCGATGATGACCGGCGCGGCCAGGTGCTGCTGTTCAATGTATTCGGCGATGGCCTGCGCCGACGGGGCCGCGACATGGCCGTCAGCACGGGCAACCGCCGGCTCGTCGGCAAAACCCGCGATCTGCACGAGATGAAGACGGTGCGTGGGGCTCAGACGCTTGACGAGGCCATCCCATACCGAGCGCGACGAAGCGAGCCCGGGGATCAGCACGATGTCCGGCCCCGCCCTCTGCGTCACGACCGAGATATTGCCCAGGCGTGTGTGATCGGCCGCGGCGGGTGTGACCGCCTGCCCCCAGGCAGCAGGGATACCGGCCAGGGCCAGTGCGATGGCGGCGAAATAGCGCGTCAGTCTCAAATGCGTGCTCCTTGTCGTAGCGAATGAATCGGTCCCGCACATGGTCGCATGATCTGCACCGATGCGATCACCCAATAGTCCTGCCCTGGCAGATCCCGACTGAGATGGCGCCTGCCGCCACGGCTGTCGCCGGCCCGGCACTTACGGTATGGTGAACCGCGCCGCAGCGCGCTGAAGGCGCGCCTCCGCGGCTGACGGCATCCGTCTTGCCGGCCGGGTGGCTCGCCGACCGCCCTGCTCAATACACCTTTCATCGCGCCTACGAAAAGATGTCTGTTCCCCCTGTCGACCCCACGTCCGAAACCGTTCCCGGCAACGACCGCCTGCGCCGCTGGGCGTGGCTGTGCCTGGCATACGTCAGCCTCGGGCTGGCGCTGCTGGCGATTGCGATTCCGGGCATTCCGAGCTTCGAGTTCGTGCTGCTGTCGGCCTGGGCGGCCAGCAAAGGCTCGCCACGCCTGCATCGGTGGCTGTGTGAACACAAGGTCTTCGGGCCGATGATCTACAACTGGAAGCACGGCCGTGTCGTGTCCCGCCGCGCCAAGATCAGCGCCAGCGTGGCGATGAGCGTGTGTCTGGTGATCATGCTGTGGACCGTGCCGCATCGCTGGGTGATCGTGGTGGCCGCCATCGGCATGGCCTCGGGCGCGGCCTGGATGTGGTCGCGGCCGACCCAGGTGCAGGACCGCGATCGCACGGCGCCCGAGGTCGAGCGCGACAGCTGATCGCGCCTCCGCCATTCGGGCCGGGGGGCCAACGGTGCAATGCCGGCCGCCCCTGCGGTGGGTGTGTTCACAGCAGGCCAAGACACGATTCCATGGCGGCCCGAATCGGCGTGTCCCGAACATGACAAGCCGATTAAGAATGTTCGCGAACACCTGCGCTGGGCGCTTCACCGCCGAGGCGGTTCATGGGATCGGCGGGCTGTACGAAAGGGATATTTTCTCCCGAACAAATTCCATCGGAATGACACGGCGGTCTGGAATCATGCTCCGGTGCACGAAGCATCGACCCGGAGATGAAGCATGTATGCAGTTGTTTGCAGATCAATGCGCCGCGATCTCGGACGCCAAGTCGGCTTCTCGCTGATCGAGATCATGGTCGTCGTGGTGATCATGGGCGTTCTCGCGGCATTGATCGTTCCCAATCTGATGGACCGCCCCGACCAGGCGCGCGCCACGGCGGCGCGTCAGGATGTCGGCGCCATCATGCAGGCGCTCAAGCTCTATCGGCTCGACAACGGCCAATACCCCAGCGGCGACCAGGGCCTGCGTGCGCTGGTGGACAAGCCGACGGCCAATCCGGCGCCCTCGAACTGGCGCCGCTATCTCGAACGTCTGCCCACCGATCCCTGGGGGCACCCCTATCACTATCTGAATCCGGGCGCCAACGGCGAGATCGACGTGTTCTCGCTCGGCGCCGACGGTGAGGCCGGTGGCGAAGGCGCTCGCGCCGACGTCGGCTCCTGGCAGCTGTAGGCCACATCATGGCCTCGTCGCGCAGACTACGCGATCTGCCGGGCGCATCCCGCAGACCGTGCCGCCGCATCCAGCGCGGCATGGCTGTGGTCAGCATGCTGATCGTGGTAGCGATCGTGGCCGTGCTGGCCGCGATCCTGATGTCACGGCAGGCGACGGCCATCCGCGCGGCGCAGTCCGAACAGACACGCAACCAGGCCCGCTGGCTGTTGCAGGGCGAACTGAGCCGCGCCCAGGCCGCGCTGCGTGCAGACGCCCGGCGCAGCACGGCCACGCGTCTGGATGGTCTGTGGGCACAGCCGGTCGTCGGCAGCGCGGCCGGTCAAGTCGAAGGGCTCCCGGCCCTCATCTATCGCGAGATCGTCGACGAGCAAGCCAAGTTCAATCTGCGCAACCTCGTTGCCGAAGGCCGGGTCGATCCGCGCGAAAGCGCAGCCTTCCTGCGGCTGTGCCAGCAGGTGGGCGTGCCGGCGGCGCAGGCCAAACTGATCGCGCGGCGGGCGATTGTCAGCCTCGCGCAGGCGGACGCTCCCACTGCACCGGTCAGCGAGGCGGATGCCGCCGCCG
>JASGFB010000107.1:0-16452 GCA_047605765.1 Rhodocyclaceae bacterium | reverse complement strand
CAGAGGGCCGGCGGGCACCGCAGTGACCACCGGCGCGCCGGACGCAGCGGGCGCCTGCGGTGTTTCCAATGGTGCGGATGCGGCGGCGGGCTGCGGCGGAATCGGCACCGGGGCGGCCTGATCGACAGGCACCGATTGTTGCGCCGCGCAGGCGGTCATCACGACCAGCCCCAGCGCCATGACGGACGATTGCAGCGGATTCACGAGAGCGTCGGCAGAAGCAAAGTGGGCAAGCTTAGTCCACTCTCAGGCGCGGGCGTTGGCCGCGACTGTGAGCGAATGTGAGCGCGTGGCACGCGCCAGGATGAAACTCACCGCCAGCGCGGGCAAGGCGGCGCCGCATTGCGGTGCCCAGCGTGCGCAGACGTGATAGACGGCGATGCCCGCCAACCAGATCAGCACCGCGCTGCTTTGCACGCGGCGGGCATCAACCAGAGCGGGCACATCGGCGACGCCGCCCAGGCGAGCCAGGATCACCCCGTACAAAGGCACGAATACCGAACTGAGCATCAGCAGGAAGGGCTCCAGGCTGTGCATCGGCAGCACCAGCGCCAGGGCGGTGCACAGCACGGCCAGCGCCAGCCCCCACTGGCGCACGCCCCAGCGCGGCAACAGGCTGTGCGCTGCCACCGAGCCGGAATACACGTCGCCATAGGCGTTGTCGACTTCATCCACCAGGATCAGCCCGAGCGCCACCAGCCCGCCCTGGGCCAGCAGCAGCGCCCCTACGAGGTCGGCGCTGGGCGCGGCCAGCGCCACCAGCACGCCGAGCGCATAACACCAGATATTGGCGATCGAATAACCGAGCCAGGTGCCGGCGAATGCGCCGCGCCCGTTCTTGCCGTGGCGGGCGAAATCGGCCACCAGCGGCAACCACGACACCGGCATGGCGATGACCAGATCGAGGGCCGACAGCACTCCCATGCTGCCGTCACCCGGCCGTTGCCACAACTGCGCCCAGCCCTGGCCGCCCGCCAGGTGGAGGAACTGCGCCGTCAGCCACAGCAGCGAGGCGATCACCAGCGGCAGGCCGAAGCGACCGATGAACTTGCGCACCAGGCGCACCATCGAGCCCGACAACAAGGCCACCAGCACCGCGCCCCACAGCAGCGTGGCGGCATACAGCCACGCACCGCTCGTGAAGTTGCCGGTCTGGCGCGCGATGGCCAGCGTACCGTCGCGCATCACCACCAGTTCGAAGGTGGTCCAGCCGACCAACTGGATCACGTTGAGCAGTACCGGCAGGCGCGCGAAACGGCTGCCGTAGGTGGCATGCATCAGTCCGGCGCTGGACAGGCCGCTGTCGCAGCCGATGCGTGCCGTCCATGCCAGCAGGCCGGCGCCGACCAGCGAGCCGCCCAGGATCGCCGCCAGCGCGCCGGGCGCGCCCAGAGCCGGGACCAGATAAGCGCCGACCTGGATCACCAGCAGGCCGACACCGAGGCTCAGCCACAGCGCGGCGTGGTCGCGCAGCGAAAAAGTGCGCTCGTGCGCGGGCAGGGGCGTGAGCGCCGTGTTGTCGGCGTGATGAGAAGCGGCCATGGGTACCGAGAGGGGACGTTGACGAAGGTGGGCAAGCCGCCCGGTGGGCGGCATTATCGCAAAAGTGGACGCGGACGGGGCTGCCCGCGTGGCGGGCGGATCGAGGCGGTCAGGCTTCGCGCGTGGACAGTTCGCCGCGCATGTCGACGTGCACCACGGCGGTGCCGCCGCCGAGCGACGAGGCGGTGCGCGGCCAGCGTGCGGACAGCAGCCTGTCCTTGCCGATCCAGGTGTAGCAGACGCTGTCCGATTGATTGCCGCCCAATATGCGGAAGGCATTGGCGCGGGTGTCCTCGCCGGCATACAGGCCGACGTGGCCTTGCCAGCCATCGCGCGCGCCGCGCCAGAAGACCATCACCGCACCCAGGCGCGGCGTTGTCGAATCGCCGAACTTCTGCCATGCCCGCGCCGCCAGCACATTGGTCGGCAGGACTTCGTCGGGCATGGTGGTGGCGATGCAGTGGCCGACGAACAGGCCGCACCAGGGGACGTCGTCGCCCGGGTAATGGGCGTCGAGGTCGTGGGCCCAGTCGAGGATGGCCGGATTGCTGCGCGGGCCCAGGATTTCTTTGGTACCAATGAGATGCCGGGCTTCTTCGAGCCAGGGCAGGAGCGGTTCGGGCGTGGCGATGCGGTCGCCGGCAGTGGCGCCGGCCGGGGTGGGGAAGAGCGCGCCCCAGGTCTGCGGGCCGACGATGCCGTCGACCTCCAGACGCTGCTGGGCCTGGAAGGCCTTGACGGCAGCTATGCTGCGACGCCCCCATATGCCGTCGACGTCGCCCAGCACGAAGCCCTTGTCCACCAAGGCCTGTTGAATCTTGCGGATCTTGCTGTCTTCCATGATCGCCTCCCCGTGAGGCACGGATCCCGGCGCCGACGGCGCGCGCGGATGTGTGCTCGTTGGAGTTAAGGAGGCGCCGGGGGCGGCTTCAAGCTCGGGGCATGAAGGCCACCCGCAAGGGCATGGGGTGTCAGCCGAGGGCGGTGTCCAGCGTCATCATGAGCACGAAGCCGATCATCAGCCCGCCGGTGGCGAAGGCTTCGTGCCCCTTGCGGTGCGATTCGGGAATCATCTCGTGGCTGATGACGAACAGCATGGCACCGGCGGCGAAGGCGAGGCCCCAGGGCAGCAGGGCCGCCGACATGCCGATGACGGAGGCGCCGATCACGGCGCCGATCGGTTCGACCAGGCCGGAGGCGGCGCCCAGCGTCACCGCGAAGGCGCGGCTGTAGCCCGCCGACAACAGCGCCACCGCGACGACCAGGCCTTCCGGCACGTCCTGGATGGCGATGCCGGTGGCGAGTGCCGAGGCGCGCAGCGCGTCGGTTCCGCCGAAGCCGGCGCCGATGGCAAGCCCTTCGGGAATGTTGTGGAGAGCGATGGCGATGACGAACAGCCAGGTGCGGCGCAGGCGCAGGTTGGGGACGCCTTCGATGCCTTTTATGAAATGCTCGTGCGGCACGTAGCGGTCGATGGCATAGATCAGAAACGCTCCCAGCAGGATGCCGCCGCCGACGATGCTGGCGGCGTGCCACGGGCCGGCGCCCTGTGCCGTTGCGGCGGCCACGCCCGGTACGATCAGTGAGAACGAACAGGCCGCCAGCATGACGCCGGCACCAAAACCCAGCAGGGTGTCCTGCACGCGGTCGGAGAGCGTGCGCGAGAACATCACGGGGACCGTGCCGAGCGCCGTGGCGCCGGCCGCGATGAGGCCGCCGAGCAGGGCGCTGCGGACGCGTTCGTCATCGAAGAGCAGGCTGCGCGCGGCATCGTGGCCCAGCACCATCAGCCCGACCAGCACGATGGTCCAGCCGATCAGACGCCGCATGCGGCGCGCGGGCGAGGGCGCGACGGCGGTGTCCTGGGCGTAAGGGCGTGGCGTGGGGGCTTTCATGGTGTTCGTCCGTTTCGATGTTCAAGCGCCATGGCGCAAGATTCGCGCCGCGACAGGGTCAATGCAGCGTAGGGGGCGGCGTTCGCGGCCGCGCCAGGGCGTGAATGACGGCTGGATGACGGCCGCATTCGCGCGAAAAGCGTTCCAGTTCGGCGAAGGTCTTCTTGCTGTGACGCAGGGCCGCTTCGCGCAGCGCCGGCGCCAGGTGGGCATCGCCCATGGCCTGCAACAGGCAGCGGTGGGCCGTGCACAGGTTGTCCGCCGCTTCGTCCAGGTGCCGCATGCGTCGATGCAGATCGGCCAGGTTGTGATGCGCGATCACCAGTGCGGCCACGGCTTCGTCGGCGTCTGGCCAGCGCATGAACAAGCGCTGGGCCACGGCCAGGGCGCGGCGGTAGTGCAAGAGGGCTTCGAGAAAGTCACGTTGTTCGAAGTCACGGTTGCCCAAGAGGATCTCTCGCTTCCATTGTTCCACGGCCATTCTCCCGCGGATGGTTGCCCATCCGTGATGAAATATCATAATGGGAATCATTATCATTTGAGAATTGTTCTCGCGCAAGAGTTCGCTCGATAGGTACGTGGTGACCCTGGATGTGTCGTGGTCTGCCTCCTTTCATGTCGATTCGGTGGTGTGAACCTGCCCGGCCGGACTGAGTGTGTCGCTTTTGTTACCCTAGGCCGTTTTCAGAGAATTTGCCGTTCATGCCCGCCCTGACCCGTTTGCGCCAAGCGCGCCCGATCGCCCACGTCCTGCTGAGTATCTTCATTCTGTTTGCCGCATGGCCGGCGCAGGCCGAAGGTTTTCTGTCACGCCTGTTGAACAAGCCCGTGCCGGGGGGCGTGGCGGTGCTGCAACTGGGCGACGCGCCGGACGCGCCCCGCGCAACGTATCTGGGGCGGCCGGTGATGGTGATCCGCGAGGATGGGCAGCGCTGGATCGCCGTGGTGGGCGTCTCGCTCAAGGCCGGCGGTGTGCAGACGGTGGAGGTGGACGAGGGCGGCCGCCGGCGCCAGATGTCGTTCGAGGTGCTGCCGCGTGTGTATCGCGAACAGCACATCCGCCTGAAGAACCCGCGCATGGTCGATCCGGCACCCGAGGACATGGCGCGCATCGATGCCGAAATGGCCACGCAGACGCAGGCCTACCGCACCTTTACGGCCGGCACACCGAGCAACCTGCTGTTCGACAAGCCGGTCGCCGGGCCCCTGTCCAGCCCCTTCGGCCTGCGGCGCTTCTTTAACGGGCAGGAGCGCGCGCCGCACTCCGGGCTCGATTTTGCGGTGCCGGCCGGTACGCCGGTCAAGGCGCCGGCGAGCGGGCGTGTGATCCTGACCGGCAACCTCTACTTCAATGGCAACACGGTGTTCATCGACCACGGCCAGGGCCTGATCAGCATGATCTGTCATCTGTCGCGCATCGACGTCAAGGAAGGCGATGAGGTGCCGCGCGGCGCGGTGATCGGCGCAGTGGGGGCGACCGGCCGCGCCACCGGGCCGCACATGCACTGGAACGTGAGCCTCAACGACACGCGGGTCGATCCGTCGATCTTCATCGGCGCGTTCAAGCCCTGAGCGGGCTCAGCTGCGCCGATACAGGGGCTGTGGCCGTGTCAGCGCCTCGGGTTTGAGGATTTCGTCGAGCGCTTCGGGCGTCAGCAGGCCGCGCCGCAGCACGATGTCGTACACGCTGCCGCCGGTTTCGTGGGCTTCGGTCGCCACCGAGGTGGCATTGGCGTAGCCGATGTACGGGTTCAAGGCGGTGACGATGCCGATTGAATCGGTCACCGTCTGGCGCAGGTGTTCGCGGTTGGCGGTGATGCCGCGCACGCAGCGGTCGGCCAGGGTGCGGCAGCCGTTCTCAAGGTGCGCCACGCTCTTGAAGAGGCTGTGCGCGATGATCGGCTCGAAGGCATTCAGTTGCAGTTGCCCGGCTTCGGCGGCGAAGGTGACGGTGACGTCGTTGCCGATGACTTCGAACGCGATCTGATTGACCACCTCGGGGATCACCGGGTTGACCTTGCCGGGCATGATCGACGAGCCGGCCTGCACGGGCGGCAGATTGATCTCGTTGAGACCGGCGCGCGGGCCGGACGAGAGCAGGCGCAGGTCGTTGCACGACTTGGACAGCTTGCTCGCCACGCGCTTGAGTACGCCCGACAGTTGCACGAAGGCGCCGCAATCCTGCGTGGCTTCGATCAGGTTGGGGGCGGTGATGAAGGGGATGCCGGTGATCGCGGCCAGGTGCTCGCAGACGCGCGCGGCGTATTCGGGCGGGGCGGTGATGCCGGTGCCGATGGCGGTGGCGCCGAGATTGATTTCGCAGATCAGGGTGATGGCTTCCTTCAGCCGCGCTTCGTCTTCGCCGAGCATGATGGCGTAGGTCGAGAATTCCTGCCCCAGCGTCATGGGCACGGCTTCCTGCAACTGCGTGCGCCCCATCTTCAGCACATCGCTGAATTCTTCGGCCTTTTTCTCGAACGCTTCCCGCAGATAGGCCATCGCCTCGATCAGGCCGAGGATGCCGACGTAGGTGGCCAGCTTGAGCGCCGTCGGATACACGTCGTTGGTGCTCTGGGTCATGTTGACGTGTTCGTTGGGATGGATGTGCTGGTATTCGCCGCGTGCGTGGCCGGCGATTTCGAGCGCCCGGTTGGCGATCACCTCGTTGGCGTTCATGTTGGTCGAGGTGCCGGCGCCGCCCTGGATGACGTCCACCACGAACTGATCGTGCAGGGCCCCGGCACGGATCTCCTCGCATGCCGCCACGATGGCGTCGCGCCGTGTGGGGTCGAGCAGGCCGAGGTCGTGGTTGGCCAGGGCGGCGGCCTGCTTGATGCTGGCCAGCGCCCGGATCAGGCCGGGGTAGACCGAAATGGGGATGCCGCTGATGGGGAAGTTCTCGCGGGCGCGCAGGGTGTGCACGCCGTAATAGGCTTCGGCGGGCACCTGGCGGTCGCCCAGCAGGTCGTGTTCGGTGCGATAAGACATGGTCTGGCTCCTGACATGACAGTGCGATGCGATGGCTTGCCTGCGCAGCGTAGCGCAAAGCCGCGCGGGCGGGGGCGCGGCAGGGCTGTCAGAACAGACTCATCTGCGGCGTGTCGGTGCGAGGCGGGCAGAAGGCCCGTGTGTTCAACGCGTAACGGCGCTGGTTGAGACCGAGCCGCTCGGCCAGCAGGCGCATTCGTTTGCTGTACATCTGGGCGAACACCCCCTCGCCGCGCATGCGCGTGCCGAAGCCACTGCGATACAGCTCGCCGCCGTGCATCTGGCGCAGCAGGCTGAGCACGTGTTCGGCGCGTCCGGGGGCATGCTGGCGCAACCACGCCGGGAAGATCTCGCCCAACTCGTGCGGCAGGCGCAGCAGCACGTAGCCCGCCGCATGGGCGCCGGCCGCGTGGGCGGCTTCGACGACGGCTTCGAGTTCGTGGTCGTTGAGTGCTGGAATAAGCGGCGCGAACAGCACGCTGACCGGTATGCCCGCCTCATGCAGGATGCGCATGGCTTGGAGGCGGCGATGCGGTGCCGCCGCGCGCGGCTCCATGGCCAGCGCCAGTTTCTTGTCGAGCGTGGTGATGCTGAAGGCGACTTCGGCCAGACCCTGGCGCGCCATGTCGGCCAGCAGGTCGACGTCGCGTTCGGCGATCAGCGCGCTCTTGGTGACGATGGTCACCGGATGACGGCATTCGGCCAGCACTTCGAGCAGGCCCCGCGTGATGCCGAGCTTGCGCTCGACCGGCTGCCAGCCGTCGGTGTTGATGCCCAGGGCGATGGGGCTGCACTGGTAGCCCGGCTTGGCCAGTTCGCGCCGCAATTGCGCCACGGCGTCCGGCTTGTAGGCGATGCGCGTCTCGAAATCGAGGCCCGCCGACAGGCCCAGGTAGCTGTGCGTGGGGCGGGCGAAGCAATACGTGCAGCCGTGTTCGCAGCCTCGATACGGATTGATCGACTGGCTGAAGCCGACGTCGGGCGACTGATTGCGCGAAATGACAGTCTTGCTGGTGTCGATCAGCAGTTCGGTGCGCAGTGGCGGGGTTTCTTCGGGCGGCGCATCCCAGCCGTCGTCGGTCGCTTCGCGCCGCTGCGATTCGAAGCGGCCGTCCGGGCGCGTGACGGCGCCGCGCCCACGGAAGACCAAGGGACGGGTGACGACCTCGGGAATGTCGTGGGCATCCGGGTCGGGGGGCGGGACGTGGCGTTCAGGGCTGCGCACTGTCGCCGCGCACGGCTTGGGCGAGGTCGTCCGCCAAGCGTGCCAGGGCACGGCTGTGGGCGGCGGCCAGGGCGTCGATGTCGGTGCCGGCGGTGGCTTCGCGCACGCTGGTGCGCCCGCTGCGGCTGCGCCCGTCGGCTTCGCGGCGCAGGCTCCATTGCACGTCGAGCGTGGCGGCCTGGCCGGGTTCGGATTCAAAGCGCTGGATATCGAGCAGTACGGTATAGCGCGCATCGCGCGCGGCGTATTGTGGATAGGCGGCGACGCGGGTGCCGGGCAGACGCCGGGCCAGATCGTCGGCCACGGTCCGGGCGATTTCCTGCCGCAGCGATTCGGCCCAGCGATGGTTGTCCAGCACGTCGACCCGGTTGGGGGCGGTGCGCACGACCATTTCCGCCCGGTCCACCGCGGCTGGCAGCGTGATCGGCGCAATGGCCAGGGACGGCGCGTCGGTGGCCCCCGCCGGGCTCGGGCTGGCGGCGGCCAGCGGCGAGAGCGTGTAGTAGCGCGGCGTGGGGGCAGTGGCGCAGGCCCCCGTCAGCAGGGCGGCCAGCAGGGCGCTGAGCGCGGGCAAGACAACATGTCGATTCATGGCGTGTCCTCGGGACGTCGGCCGCGGATGAGCGCTTCCGGGTGGCGGTCGAGATAGTCGGTGAGCGTGCGTACGGAGGCGGCGGCGCGCGAGACTTCGCGCAAGGTGTCGCGCAGGTCGCTCTGCGTCGGCGAATCCTGGCCGAGTACGCGATTGGCCGAATCCAGTGTCTTGCGGGCGTCCTGCAGTGTGTCGCGCAGGCCGGGCGCCACTTCGTTGTTGAGGCGTTGCAGCAGGGCGTCGCTGCTCTTGAGCGTGGTGTCCAGCGAGTTGATGGCGTGGTGCAGATCGGTCGACAACTGCTCGAACGGGATCTTGTCGATCTTGCCGGCGATGCTCGACAACGTGGTCTGCAGTTCTTGCAGATCACCTGCCACGGTGGGGATTTCGGCGGGGCGTTGCTGGATGTTGAACTTGACCTTTTCCGCCTTGGGGAAGAAGTCGAGCGCCACGTAGAGCTGGCCCGTGATCAGGCTGCCCGTGCGCAATTGCCCGCGCAACCCGCCTTCGATCATGCGGCCGAATTCGCGGTGCGCCTCTTGGCTGTCGGCGGTGACGCGGCCGCGCATGCGCGAAGTGAGGCGATCCGGGTAGAGGCGGACTTCGACCGGGATGTTGATGCGGCGCGCTTCGCGGTCGTAGTCCAGCCCGATGTCGGTGACTTCGCCGATGGGGATGCCACGGAATTCCACCGGCGCACCCACCGACAGGCCGTGTACCGATTCGCGGAACAGCAGTTCGTAATACTCGACGCGGCTGTCGAAGCGCTTGAAGGCCGTGGCGCGGTCGCCGTAGAGGCGGAAGCTCGCCATCGGCGCCGCCGCCTTGCCGCTGCCTTCGCCGTCGAGCGGCGAAAAGGCGATGCCGCCGAGCAGGACCGACGCCAGCGATTGCGTGTCGACGTTGATGCCGCCCGCGTTCATGGTGAAGTCGATGCCACTGGCTTCCCAGAAGCGGGCCGAATCGGTCACGTATTTGTCATAGGGCGCGCGGACGAAGACATCGATGGAGACGCCACTGCCGTCCTGGTCGAGCTGGTAGGCCACGACCTCGCCCACTTCGATGCGCCGGTAGTAGACCGGCGAGCCATAGTCGAGCGAGCCCAGATCGTTGGCGCGCAGCACGAAGGTGCGCCCCGGCAAGCCTTCGGTGAGGACGGGGGGCACTTCCAGCCCGGTGAAGTCGCGGCTGTGTTCTTCGGACTTGCCCGCCTCCATGCCGATATAAGCGCCCGACAGCAGGGTCGTCAGGCCCGATACGCCACTGCCGGCCACGCGGGGTTTGACTACCCAGAACTTGGCGTCGGTCACCAGCAGGTCTTCGATCTGCTTGCTCAGTTCGGCATGGACTTCCACCCCCGGTTTGCCGGGGGCAATGGTGATCGACTTGACCACGCCGATGTCCACGTCGCGGAACTTGATGCGTGTCTGCCCCGTTTGCAGCCCTTCGGCGGTACGGAAATGGATGGTGACGGTCGGGCCTTGATTCATGATGCTGCGCACGGCCAGCCAGCCGCCCACCACGATGGCGATGACGGGAATCAGCCACACGATGGAAGGCGCCCAGCGGCTGCGTCGGCGTGTCACGGCCTGCGGCAGGTCGTCGCCGGGGCTAGGGGGTGTCGGATCGGTCATAGTCGGTCTCGATGGGGTCCCAGATCAAACGGGGGTCGAAGGATTTGGCGGCGAACATCGTCAGTACGACGACCGCCCCGAAAGCGATGGCGCCGGGGCCGGCGCGGATGGTCAGTAGCGAGCCGAAGTGCACCAGGGTGGCGAGCAGCGCGGCCACGTAGATGTCGAGCATCGACCATTTGCCGACCAGTTCCACCAGGCGATAGAGCTTGGTGCGTTGCACGGGCTGCGTGGTGGCGCGGCGGCCGGCGGTGAACAACAGCACCGACAGGGCGATCAGCTTGGCCATCGGCACCACGATGCTGGCGATGAACACGATCACGGCCAGATCCCAGGAGCCGGATGTGCCCAGGTAGACCACGCCGCTGAGGATGGTGTCGTTGGAGGTGGCGCCCAGCGAGGTGGTTTGCATCACCGGCAGCACGTTGGCCGGGATGTACAGCACGGCGGCGGCGATCACCAGCGCCCAGGTCCGCGCCAGGCTGTTGGGCTTGCGCAGGTGCAGGGCGCCGCCGCAGCGCGGGCAGTGGGCGTCCTCGTGAGCGCCGTCCAGGCGCGCCAGCTGACCGCAGGCGTGGCAGCAGGCCAGACCGCGCGCGGCCGCCGAGCCGGGGCTGTAATGCACCGGCTCGGCGCTCATGCGCGTGCCTCTTCGATCTTGCCGGCCCGGCGCGCTTCATAGCGCAGCCAGATGTCGGCGCGGTCCATGCTGCCCGTCATGGCGGCCATCAGCAGCATGGTCAGGCCCAGGCTCCACAGACCGATGCCGGACATGGCGGTGGCCATGTGCGCCAGCTTCACGAACGACACTACGACGCCGAGCATCATCACCTCGACCATCGCCCACGGCGAGACAGCAAGAAAAAAACGGTAAAGGCCAGTAAAACCGGGGGCTACGCGACCCAGTTGCAGGGGCAGCAGCAGGTAAATGAGCGACAGCATGAGCACCAGCGGCGCGGCAAAGCCGGTCAGCAGCACCAGGCCGGCGACCGGATCCATGCCGTCACGATGCAGTGCCTGCACGGCGCCCAGCAGGGTGGCGTGGGTTTCCAGGCCCTGTGTTTCGAGCGTCACGACGGGGTAGGCGTTGCCAATGGCGAAGGTGACCACGGCGGCCAATGCATAGGCCAGCGTGTGGTTCATCGGCGAGCGCGGCCGGCGTGCCAGGCGAGCGCCGCATCGTACACAGCGCGCCTGCTCGCCACGGGCGAGTATGGGGACACGCTGCAACAGATCGCAATCGTGACAAGCCGTCAGGCGAGGGTCAGTCATGAGCAGGATTCAAGCATGAAACATGCACGAGCGGACAAGCCCTAGTGTGTGGATTGGATTCGCATCAAGTGAACAGGGCCTGTGGGCGCCGATCTCGGAGCGATGACTGTATAAGAATACAGTATCGTCACCCGGCTTACCAAGGATGCGCGATGTCCTGCGCTAGAGCGGTGTTTCGCCGGGCGCGCGGGCGCGAAACTGGCTCGGGGTCATACCGGTATGGCGCTTGAAAAAGCGACAGAAATAGGCCGGGTCTTCAAAGCCCAGCTCGAAGGCGATCCGCGACACGGGCGCGGCGATGTAGAGCAGACGGCGGCGCGCTTCCATCAGGATGCGGTCCTGGATCAGGGCGAAGGCTGATTTGCCGCTGAGCGCCTCGCACAGCCGCGTCAGGCGTGTTTCGGTCAGATGCAGGCGTGCCGCGTAATCGCCCACACCCAGATGCTGGTCGAAATGGGTTTCGAGCAAGGCGCGGAAACGCACGAAGTATTCGCTGTCGCGCCGCTGGCCGCGCGCCAGGACTTCGCTTTCGGCATGCTGGCGGGCCAGCAGCATGAGCACGCAGTGAACCAGCCAGTCGAGCATCAGCGCGTGTCCCGGCATCGGCCAGGCCGCTTCGGTCATGATCTGCGCCAACAGCGATTCGATGCGCTCGGTGTGTTGATGCAACGAATCGAGTGGCACCGCGCGCGGCGCCATCAGCAATTCGCGCAACTGGGGGGCGCTGGTGGGGGCGTCGGTCTTGAACAGCAACGCCTCGGCCACCGTCATCACATACCCGTGCGTTTCGGCCGCGAAACGGAATCCGTGCGATACCGCTTGCGGGATGATCAAGGCGACCGGTGCGGCGCGCTCGATGCGCTCGCCATCGATACGCGCGTCGACTGCGCCGGCGAGGACGAACAGCACCTGGAACAGGCCGCGATGGGCGTGGACGTCGATCTCCCAGTCATAGAAGCGACTGCGCGTTTCGATCAGTTCGATGTGGACGAATTCCAGGTCGATGTCCGGCGCGTGTTCGCCATACAGCGCGAATACCGGTACGGCCGAGGGCGCGGCGTGCGGGACAAGGCGGGATTGCGCTGTGGGCATGGCGGGGCGCTCGCAGGCGGAATGTGGAAAAAGTACAAGCGGAAATACGATTCATCCATTCGACCGAGGCGGGCGCGCTCGTACGATTTGCCTTGTCGTACGCGCCCTCTGGCTGGATTTGACGCTTTGCGTCGCCAGCCAGGCATTAGGGAATGACCTGCCTTTCGTCCAAGAGTCATTGGCGTGCGCCCCACAGGAGACACACATGCGCACCCAAGTCGGCATCATCGGCGCGGGCCCGGCGGGCCTGCTGCTGTCCCATCTGCTGCATTTGCACGGCATCGAATCGGTGGTGCTCGAATGCCGCACGCGCGAGGAGATCGAAGCGACGATCCGCGCCGGGGTGCTTGAGCAGGGCACGCGCGACGTGCTCGTCGAGGCTGGCGTGGGCGAGCGCATGCTGCGCGAGGGCGCCGTTCATCACGGTATCGATCTGGCATTCGACGGGCGCCGCCACCGCATCGACCTGACCGGCCTCACCGGTCGTTCGATCACGGTGTACGCCCAGCACGAAGTCATCAAGGATCTGGTGGCGGCGCGTCTCGCCGCGCAGGGGCAACTGATCTTCGGGGTGTCCGATGTCAGCGTGCATGACATCGACAGCAGCCGGCCGGCTGTCCGGTTCCGGCAAGGGGGCGAAGATTGGCGGCTCGATTGCGATTACCTGATCGGTTGCGATGGTTTTCATGGCGTGTCGCGCGGTGCCGTGCCGGCCAGTGTGCGCAAGGACTACACGCGTACCTATCCGTTCGGGTGGTTCGGCATCCTGGTCGAGGCGCCTCCGTCATCGGACGAATTGATCTATGCGCAGCACGAACGTGGTTTTGCACTCATCAGCACGCGCTCACCGACGGTACAGCGCATGTATTTTCAATGCGATCCGCATGACGATGTCAGCGCGTGGTCCGACGATCGCATCTGGCATGAATTGCATACCCGGGTGGAGAATCGCGATGGCTGGCGCCTGACCGAGGGGCGCATATTCCAGAAGAACATCGTGGCCATGCGCAGTTTCGTGAGCACGCCCATGCAATACGGGCGCCTGTTCCTGGCTGGCGACGCCGCGCACATCGTGCCGCCGACGGGCGCCAAGGGGCTGAATCTGGCCGTGGCGGATGTATGCCGCCTGGCGACGGCGCTGGTGACCGACATTCGCGCAGGGCAGGGCGAGGCCCTGGCGGGCTACAGTGAAGCCGCTTTGCGGCGTGTGTGGCGGGCCGAGCACTTTTCGTGGTTCATGACGAGCCTTCTGCACACCTTTGCCGATGCGTCGGATTTCCAGCGTCAGTTGCAGCGGGCCGAATTGGACTACGTGGTCAGTTCGCACGCGGCGATGAGCTCACTGGCGGAGAACTACGTGGGCTTGCCTTTGTAACTGGTGACAAGCTGCGCACCAGGGCGCATGCCAGGTTGCGGCGGACGACAAAAAGCCCCGCATGCCAGAGGCATGACGGGGCTTTTTGCGTGATGCCGGCGATCAGTCGTTGAAGAAGTCGCGCACCTTGTCCATCCAGCCTTTGGCGCGGGGGTTCTGCCCCGCATCGCTCTGGCTGATGGTGTCGAATTCGCGCAGCAGTTCTTTCTGGCGATCGGTCAGGTGCACCGGCGTTTCCACCACGACATGGCACATCAGGTCGCCGTGGCCGTGGCCACGCACATTCTTGATGCCCTTGCCGCGCAGGCGGAAGACCTTGCCGGTCTGCGTTTCGGCCGGAATCTTGATGGCCGCGACGCCATCCAGCGTGGGGATCTGGATTTCACCACCCAGCGCCGCTGTGGCGAAGCTGATCGGCATTTCGCAATGCAGATCGTCGCCGTCGCGTTCGAACACGCTGTGCTTGCGCACGTGGATTTCGACGTACAGATCGCCCGCCGGGCCGCCATTGACGCCGGCTTCGCCGTGACCGGCATGGCGCAGGCGCATGCCGTCGTCGATGCCGGCGGGAATCTTCACTTCCAGCGTCTTCTGCTTTTTCACGCGGCCCACGCCACTGCAGGTCTTGCATGGGTCGCTGATGATGGTGCCGCTGCCGTGGCACTTGGGGCAGGTCTGCTGGACGGAGAAGAAGCCCTGTTGCATGCGTACCTGTCCAGCGCCGCCGCAGGTGGTGCAGGTCTTGGGCTGGGTGCCGGGCTTGGCGCCGGAACCATGGCAGGTCTCGCACTCTTCCATGACGGGAATGCGAATGGTCTTGTCGACGCCGCGCGCGGCTTCTTCGAGCGAGATCTCGAGGTTGTAGCGCAGGTCGGCACCGCGATAGACGCGCGGACCGCCGCCGCCGCCGCCGCCGCCCCGGCCGCCGAAGATTTCGTCGAAGATGCCGCCGAACGCGTCGGCGAAGCCTTCGAAGCCCTGACCGCCGCCCCCGCTGAAGCCGCCGCCCGCCATCGACGGGTCGACGCCGGCATGACCATAGCGATCGTAGGCCGCACGCTTCTGTTCGTCAGAGAGGACTTCATAGGCCTCTTTGACTTCCTTGAACTTGTCTTCGGCGTCCTTCGAATCCGGATTGCGGTCCGGATGGTATTTCATGGCCAGCTTGCGGTAGGCCTTCTTGATGTCGTCGTCCGCCGCGTCGCGATTGACGCCCAGAACTTCGTAGTAATCCCTCTTTGCCATCTGTTGTCCTCAGCACAAAGGCGCAAAGGGCGCGCGATGATGCGGTTGCGTCCCTTTGCGCCCTCAGGCTTTCTTGCAGTGATTGATTACTTGTTGTCTTTCACTTCCGTGAATTCCGCATCCACGACGTTGTCATCGGCCGGCTTGGCGTCGGCTGCCTGGGCGCCTGCGGCGCCGGCGGGCTGCTCACCGCCTTGCTGGGCGTACATCGCTTCGCCCAGTTTCTGGCTGGCCAGGGCCAGGGCTTGCGCCTTGGCTTCGATGTCGTCCTTGTCGTTGCCCTTGATGGCTTCTTCGGCGTCCTTCAAGGCGGCTTCGATCTTGGCCTTTTCGTCCGCACTGACCTTGTCGCCATGTTCGGCCAGGGCCTTCTTGGTCGTGTGGATCAAGGCGTCGGCCTGGTTGCGGGTGTCGATCAGCTCGTGCTGGCGCTTGTCTTCTTCGGCGTGCGCGGCGGCGTCGTTCACCATGCGTTGGACTTCTTCGTCCGACAGGCCGGAATTGGCCTTGATGGTGATCTTGTTTTCCTTGCCGGTGGCCTTGTCACGGGCCGACACATGCAAGATGCCGTTGGCGTCGATGTCGAAGGTTACCTCGATCTGCGGCGTGCCGCGCGGTGCCGGTGCGATGCCTTCGAGGTTGAATTCGCCCAGCGACTTGTTGCCGGCGGCCATTTCGCGCTCACCCTGGTAGACCTTGATGGTCACCGCGGGCTGGTTGTCGTCGGCCGTCGAGAACACTTGCGAGTGCTTGGTCGGGATCGTGGTGTTGCGCTTGATCATGGCCGTCATCACGCCGCCCAGGGTTTCGATGCCCAGGGTCAGCGGGGTCACGTCGAGCAGCAGCACGTCCTTGACTTCACCTTGCAGCACACCACCTTGCACGGCAGCGCCCACCGCCACGGCTTCGTCCGGGTTCACGTCGCGGCGCGGATCCTTGCCGAAGAACTCCTTGACCTTCTCCTGCACCTTGGGCATGCGGGTCTGGCCGCCGACCAGGATGATGTCGTTGATGTCGCTGATCTTCACGCCGGCATCCTTGATGGCCACGCGGCAGGGCTCGATCGAGCGCGCGATCAGGTCTTCGACCAGCGACTCCAGCTTGGCGCGGGTCAGCTTCAGGTTGAGGTGCTTCGGGCCCGACGCATCGGCCGTGATGTAGGGCAGGTTGACGTCGGTCTGGGTGCTGTTGGAGAGCTCGATCTTGGCCTTTTCGGCGGCTTCCTTGAGGCGCTGCAGCGCCAGCACGTCCTTCGACAGGTCGACGCCTTGCTCTTTCTTGAACTCGGTGATGATGTAGTCGATGATGCGCTGGTCGAAGTCTTCGCCGCCCAGGAAGGTGTCGCCGTTGGTCGACAGCACCTCGAACTGCTTTTCGCCGTCGACGTCGGCGATCTCGATGATCGAGACGTCGAAGGTGCCGCCGCCCAGGTCATACACGGCGATCTTGCGGTCGCCCTTGTCCTGCTTGTCCAGGCCGAAGGCCAGCGCGGCGGCGGTCGGCTCGTTGATGATGCGCTTGACTTCCAGGCCGGCGATGCGGCCGGCGTCCTTGGTGGCCTGGCGCTGGGCGTCGTTGAAGTAGGCCGGCAC
>JASGFB010000106.1:0-16480 GCA_047605765.1 Rhodocyclaceae bacterium | reverse complement strand
GCTGTGGAGGGTGACGCAGGACACATGAGCGATCGGTGGGGAGGGTTCAATAGCCGGCAATGAATGACGTGCTCGTGGCGCAGGAAGATGCATGCGGGGGCGGCGATGATTTCATATTAATAACTATCAAGACTTTGTTAGTGATGTCCTGGATGAGTAAAAGAATAAAATGAGCGAAATAATGAAACGCTTTCTAGCGAAAATCGTCATCGCTGATATAGTTATATTATCAATTCAGGCCGCATTGCTGATTTTTCTTCCATTTCATGCGCAGGAAGATGATTTAACATCTAGTTTATTTATTCATTTAATTTTTGCCACGGAAAATAAAACTATCCTATTTCTCAATGCGCCTTTGTTGTTTTTTTTATATTATGTACGACTGATTTATGTGCATAAAACGGATTGCTCGATGTTGAGATTTGCACTATTTGGATTTTTTAACTTCATTATTCTGTATTGTATGTCTTGGATTGAAATGCTTCTGTTAATAGAGCTTCTGTTAATAAACGGTGACGTTATGTATTGACCCAGCAAAAACCTGCTCACGTCATAATCGATGGAAGAACGATGAGCACGAAAATGGAAGACGACATCAAACGGTGGGCAGCCTAGCGTTGAAGGGCGCGCCGATTGCGCTACACTGCGGCGCCGCGCATTGGCGCGGGCCTTGACCATCGATTGCGTAGCCCAGGATGAGAGTAGATCTTCGCGTACCGTTTGCCGAAAAAGACGAGGCCAAGCGCCTGGGGGCCAAATGGGACCCGGCCAAGCGTGTGTGGTACGTCGTGAATGTGCCCAATCTGGCGAGTTTCCAGCGCTGGCTGGTCGATCCGTCCGATCCGGCGGCTTCGGCACCGACGCCTGCCGCCAAGCGGCCGGCCGGCGCCGGCGCGGGGCGGGTCAACAGTTCGGCGGGCAAGACCGTGGTCGGTTCGGCCTATGTCGCGCTGGCTTGCGACTGCCTGCCCTGGGAAGGCTGTGCCAAGTGCCAGGGGGCGCTGCGCGGCTGAGCCCCGGCGGTGGCGAAACTGGCGCGCGTCAGGCGCAAGCAGAAGGGGCCCGCGTGGCCCCTTTTTCATGGGCGGATGGGGTGTCGCCGCCGATTGAACCGTGGCCCCGCCAGCCTGTCTGTTACAGGCGCGTGACGCCCGGCGGCATGCGCCTGCTGTCGATTGCCGTTCGTTGCTGTTCATCGGGTGGTCGCGCCGAAGCGGGGCGGCCATTGGCGAAGGAGGGTCGCGATGCATGCATTCACGTCTGTGGTAGCGGGGCCGGCGGCGGGTTCGCGTCGGCGCTTTTTGGCCGCTGGCGGTGCCCTGGCCGCCTGGGGCGCGCTGCCGGCGGCTGCCCGCGCGCAGACGGCGCCGGCACTGATCACCAAGGCCATCCCATCGTCCGGTGAGCGCATTCCGGTGGTCGGGCTGGGCACGGCGCGACGCTATGAAGACGCGCGCAGCGAAGCGGATCTGGCGCCCTTGCGGGCCACGCTGACGGCGTTCGAAGCCGGCGGCGGCCGCATGATCGACACGGCGCCCTCGTATGGCGAGGCCGAAAGTGTGGTAGGCACGCTGGTGGCGCAACTGGGCATCCGCCGTGGGTTGTTCCTCGCCACCAAGGTGGGCGCCAGCGGCAAAGAGGCCGGGCGGGCGCAGATCGAGCGCTCGTTCCAACTCTTGCGCAGCGAACGCATCGATCTGATTTCGGTGCACAACCTGCGCGACGCCGACACGCAGTTGGCGACGCTGCGTGATTTCAAACAGGCCGGACGCATCCGCTACCTTGGCCTGACCACCTCCTTCGACAGCCAGTACGACGCCTTCGAGGCCGCCATGAAGCGCGAGACTCTCGATTTCGTTCAGATGGACTACGCCCTGGACAATCGCGGTGCCGGCGAGCGCCTGCTGCCCTTGGCGCGCGATCGCGGCATGGCGGTGATGATCAATCTGCCCTTTGGACGCGGGCGCCTGCTGAGCGCGGTGCAGGGCCGGCCGCTGCCGCCGTGGGCGGCCGATTTCGATTGTCATAGCTGGCCGCAGTTTTTCCTCAAGTACATCGTGTCGCACGAGGCCGTGACGGTGGTGATACCCGGCATGGCCCGCCCCGAATACGCCACCGACAATCTCGGCGCGGCGCAGGGGCGCCTGCCGGACGCCGCCGCGCGGCGGCGCATGGAGGCCTACATCGATGCGCTCTGAGCAGGCGGCGCCGTGGCGGCGTTTCATGGACGTGCGCCCTGGCGAGTGGCAGGCGCTGGTGTGGGCGTGGCTCTATGTGCTGGCGGTGATGGCCGCTTATTACGTCATCCGTCCGGTGCGCGACGCCATGGGTGTGGAAGGCGGGGTGGACAATCTGCAATGGCTGTTCACCGGCACGCTGCTGGCGATGATCGCCGTCAATCCGGCCTATGCGGTGCTGGTCAAGCGCTGGGCGCGCGAGCGCTTCATCACGCTGACCTATGCCTTTTTCATGGTCAACCTGCTGGTCTTTGCGCTGGCTCTGCACGGGGCGTCGCCCGCCGCCATGGTGTGGGTGGGGCGGGCCTTCTTCATCTGGGTGTCGGTGTTCAATCTGTTCGTGGTGTCGGTGTTCTGGGCGTTGATGGTGGACGTGTTCGACACCGATCAGGCCAAGCGCCTGTTCGGGCTGATTTCGGCCGGCGCCACGATTGGCGCCATGAGCGGCTCGGCCATCGCCTCGGCGCTGGCGCACCGTGTGCCGACCACCTGGCTGCTGCTCGGTTCGGTGGCGCTGCTGGTGCTGGCGGTGTACTGCGTGCGGCGCCTGTCGCGGCTGGCACCTGCGCTGCGCGCACCACGCCAGGCGGTGGCGGCGCGCGCGGAGGGCGAGGCGCCCATCGGCGGCAGCCTGCTGGCAGGGCTGTCGCATACGATGCATTCGCCGTACCTGCTGGGCATCAGCCTGTACATCCTGCTCTACGCGGTGACGTCGACCTTTTTGTATTTTCAGCAGGCGGCCATCGTGGCCGATTATTTTGGCGACCGGGCGGCGCGCACGGCCTTCTTCGCCAACGTCGACCTGGTGGTGAACGTGCTCACCCTGCTGGTGCAGGTGTTCGTCACCAATCGCTTCCTGCGTCGTTTCGGCGTGACCATCACCATCGGTCTGCTGCCCCTGGTGTCGGTACTGAGCTTTGGCGTGCTGGCGCTGTGGCCCGGCGTGGCGGTGCTGGTGGCGGTGCAGGTGTTGCGCCGCGTGCTCAATTTCGGTTTTGCCAAGCCCACGCGAGAGGTGTTGTTTACCGTGACCTCGCGTGAAGACAAATACAAAGCCAAGCCGGTCATCGACACGGTGGTGTACCGGGGCGGCGATCAGGTGGGCAGTTGGTCATACGCCGCGCTTGGCTGGTTGGGTTTCGGCACCGTCGGGGTGGCGCTGGTGGCGGTGCCGCTGTCGGCGCTGTGGCTGTTCAACGCCGTCTGGCTGGGGCGGCGCCAGGACCAGCTAGTGCGCCGCCAGGCGGCCGAAGCGCCCGCGCGTGCGCCGGCATAGCACCGCCGTGTCGGACACGCGATCGGGGTGGCTGTCGTCGGCCTTCCGGCAGACGGGGTGCCATGCTCCTACAGGCAGCGGCGGCGCGGGCGAGCATAGTGGCGCCATGACCGATCGATGGTCGTCCAGCATGGAGGAACACATCATGCCCGCAGGTTCCAGTTCCAAACGAGAACGCCAGTACGAGCACATCCGCGACAGCCTCAAGTCGCGTGGCAATCCGCGCGCGACCGAAATTGCCGCCCGCACCGTCAACAAAGAACGCGCGCGCAGCGGCGAATCGAAGGAGGCCAGCCCGAGTTCGCTGCGTGGCCCGTCGAGCAGCCGCCGGGGGGGCTTGCGCTCGCACAGTGGCGCCGCAGGCCGTACCTATGACGAGCTGTACAACGAGGCGGCCGATCGCGGCATCAAGGGCCGTTCGAAGATGAACAAGGCCGAACTCGAAAAAGCGCTGCGCAGCCACTGAACGGTGTGCAGGCCGCCCAGGGCGCCCCACGGGGCGCCCTTTTTCGTTTGGCGCGGCACTTGTGCGGTTACTGGATCTTGGCCTTGGCGCGCAGCGTGGCGACCAGTTCCTGCACTTGCTGGCGCTGTGCTTCCTGGCGCAGCAGATTCTTGAGCTGATCGAACGAGGGCGTGGCCAGCGGCCGCGTGTCATCGACCTGGATGACGTGATAGCCGAACTCGGTCTTGACCGGCGCCTTGGAGTGCGCACCCTTGTCGAGCTTCTTGAGCGCGGCGCCGAACGCCGGCGTGAAGCGCGCCGGGCTCGACCAGCCGAGTTCGCCGCCGGCGTTCTCGGTCGCCACCTCCTGCGTGCGGCCGGCCACGCTGTCGAAGCGGGCGCCGCCGTCGAGCCGTGCGATGAGCGCACGCGCCTCCGGCTCGGTCTTGACCAGGATATGACGCAGCTTGTATTCGGTCTTGCCACCCTCGGCGCGCAGGGCATCGTAGCGCTTGCGCAGTTGCGCGTCGCTGATCGGATGGCGGGCCAGATAGTCGGCGACGTAAGCGCGCGTGACGATGGCCTGTTCCGTGGCGGTCATTTGCGCCTGCAGCAGCTTGCGTGCGTGTGCCACCTCGTCGGCGATCTCCGGCCGCTTGGCCTGCCCGGCCTGTGTGGCGGCCTGGAACAGCAAGGCCTGCTCGATCAGGGTGCGGCGCAGATCCTCGTCCTGCCCCGGCGCCGGTGCGAGGCCGTTGGCCCGCCCCTGGATGCGGTAGAACTCGGCCATCTCGGCGGGGATTGCCACGCCGTTGACGGTGGCGACGGGGGGCGGCTCCGCCTGGGCCATCGACGAGGCGGCCAGTGCGGTGCTCATGCATGCGATGCGGGCGGCAGCGCGAATGCGCTGTGCGATGTAAGCCATGGTGTGATGCCTGTCTGGAATGCAAAAAACGGCGGCGCGGAGCTGGGCACCGGACGGCGCCGGGCCATGCTCCGCGACACGCCTGGCGGACGGGGGCCGACTGCGCCCCCGTCCGCCGCTCGGGATCAGCGGTTGAACGTGCCCGCGGTGGCCAGGTCCTTCGGCGAGGACGAGGTACCCACGTAGGCGGTGTACGTGCCCGCCGGCGTGATCCACATGCTGTAGGCCTTGCTCCACACGCTCAGCGGGTGGTTGCTGGCGGCCGGATCGACGGTGACGGTGACGGTCGCCGATGCGCCGGCTTCCAGGGCCACCTTCTTGAAGCCCACCAGCCGCTTGGGCGGTTGCGTCGCCCCCACCGAGCTGGCGCCGGTCGGCAGCGCCATGTACACCTGCACCACCTCGGCACCGGCACGCGCGCCGGTGTTGGTCACCGTCACCTTGACGTCGTACTTGGTGCCGTTGGCGGCCACGCTCGGCGCGCTCGTGCTGAAGTTTGTATACGACAGGCCGTGACCGAACGGGAAGGCCACGCAGGGGTTGACGTTGCCCACCACCGCGCACTGGCCGCTGATGTTGCCGTCATACCAGCGATAACCGATATGCAGCTTCTCGCTGTACTCGACCGTCTGCGTCACGCCGTCGGCGGCGACCACGCCCGGATACTGCTGCGGCGTGGCGCTGTCGAGGAAGCCCTTGCCCACGAACGGCATGGTCACCGGCAGCTTGCCTGACGGGTTCTTCAGGCCGAACAGCAGGTCGGCCACGATGTTGCCGTCTTCCTGGCCGGGGAACCAGGCTTCGAGGATGGCCGGGCCGGCCGTGCCCACCAGGGTCGGGTCGATGGCGACACCGGCGTTGTCCTTGAGCACCAGCGCGGTTTTCTGCGCCATGCTCTTGGCGGTGGTGGAGGTGGTTGCCATGATGGCCTTGATCATGGCCACGGTGTTGCTGCTCTTGACCTTGGCGGCGCTACCGTTGGGCGTGGCCGGCACGGTCAGCGAGCCTTCGACGTACCAGTCCAGCGTGGCGCCATCGGCGGCCGTTGCCCCCGGTGCCAGCGGCACCGTGTTGGTCGACAGCGAGCTGCCGTCGGCGGCGGTCAGGCGGTCGGCGCCTTCTTCGGCAATGGTGCCGGCCATCATGACGACCGCATCGGCGCCGGCGGCTGCGGCGGTGACGTCGGCAAACGACTTGGCGACGCCGTCGATGGTGGCGGCGGCGTTGGCGTCATCCACCAGGATCAGTTGCACGCTGGCCGACGAACCGACTGCCTTGAGCGCGTTCTTGATGCCGTCGATCGGGGTGACGGTGTAGTGCGGCATGACGTCCGAACTGCCGCCCGCCACGACCACGCCGACGCGTGCGCCACCGGCCACGGCCTGCTGGGCGTAGACCTGGGTGGCCTTGCCGATCACCACGACCTTCTGCACCGACGAAGCGATCGGCAGCGCGCCGTTGTTCTGCAGCAGCACGGCGGCCTGCGTGCCGATCTCGCGCGCCTTCTGCCCGTTGCCGGTGAAGTCGATGGCGGTCTGCTTGAGCGGGCGATCGAAGATGCCGTACTTGAACATCTGCGTGAAGCGGCGCTCCAGTGCCTTGTCGATCATCGTCTGGCTGATGGCGCCGGAGGCCAGCGCCGCCGTGATGTTGGTGGGCGACCAGTACTGCGGGATCGGCATTTCGTGGTCCATGCCGCCCAGCATCGTGCCGACCGTGCTCTTGATCGAGAAGAAGTCCGACTGCACGTAGCCGGTAAAGCCCCAGTCGTTGCGCACGACGTTGTTGATCAGCTCCTTGTTCTCGCACGAGTGCACGCCGTTGACGTAGTTGTACGCGCACATGATCGAGGCCGCCTTGCCGTCCTTGACCGCCATCTCGAAGGGCATCAGGTACACCTCGCGCAGCACCTGCGGATCGATGGTGGTCTGGATCTTCTGGCGGTTGGCTTCCTGCTCGTTGCCCACGAAGTGCTTGGGCATGCCGATCAGGCCCTTGGCCTGCACCGCCTTGACCTCGGCGGTGGCCATGGTGCCGGTCAGATAGGGGTCTTCGCCAAAGTACTCGAAGTTGCGGCCGAGGACCGGAATGCGCGCCATGTTCACGCCCGGCGCTTCGAACACATGCAGGGCCAGGTTGTTCATTTCGGTGCCGATGACGTCACCGAAGCTGCTGGCCACCGCCGGGTCGAATGAGGCCGCCACGCCCATCGCCGAGGGCAGGGCCGTGGCCTGCGCCGAGCTGGGGTCGGTGTAGGCGGCGGTGAAACCCTTGGTGCCGGCCTTGACCTGGTCATAGATGCTGGCCGCGATGCAATCGTTCTGGCCGACGCCGACCGGGCCGTTGCTGATGCGGAAGGTGGGGATGTTCAGGCTGGCGATGCTGCCGACGTGGCGGCCGCCATAGCATTCGGGCAGTTCGGGCAGGATCTCCGGCATGCTGCCGGTGAGCTGCTGCATCTTCTGTTCCAGCGTCATGGCGCCGAGCAGCAGCTTGGCACGACGGTTGGCAACGGCTTCCTTGGCCGTGTCGGTGGTGGCGGCGCCTTGTTCGGCCACGACGGCCGAACTCATCCAGGCATTGGTGGTGGCCGGCGGCGTGCCGCTGTCGGCGGGGCTTGAGTCGTCGTCGCCGCCGCAGGCGGCGAGCCCGAGCAGCATGACCGCGCTGACAGCCGCGGCCAGCGTCGTTTTTCTAAATGTGAAATACATGTGTCTCCTCGCTCATCCAGATGAAAACGCTGTGCCTCTGAGCCGTTCTTGTAGGCGGCTACTTGTATCCAAGGCGCATGCACGTTAGCGCGCGGCGAGAAGGGGCGTCCAATTCCAAATAGGCATCGGAGAGATAAGAATCCGGCATGCAGCGTTAAACCGGATTGACATATCGGCGCGCCTGGAGGATACGCGCCGATGGCCCGGGGGGGGGGTCAGTTCACCAGCGGTGTCGGCGTGGCCCCCAGCTCGACACCTTCGACGGCGTGGCGGCCGGCCAGCACGCGCACGTACTGCTGCAGCGCCTGCGCCAGGGTCTGTTGCTGGAGGTCGCGGGCGACGCGCTCGCGCGCCAGGTCGAAAGGCAACTGGCGGCCGGGCTCGCGCCGATCGATGCGCACCACGTGAAAACCGAAGCGCGTGCGCACCACGCTGGGCCAGATGCCGATGCTGGTATCGCCGAACAGGGCCGCTTCGAACTCCGGCACGGTTTCGCCCCGTTGCAGTTGGCCCAGGCTGCCGCCGACTTCGGCCGAAGGGCAGTTGGAGTTGTCGCGCGCCAGTTGTTCGAAGCGCGACGGACTCGCCTGGGCCTGGTGCAGCAGGCTCTCGGCCCGTGCCAACAGCGCGTTGACCGGCGTGCCCGCCGTCATCTGCAGCAGGATGTGCGAGGCGAACACCAGCTCGCCGCTGGCGTAGCGCGTGCGATGCGCGGCGTAGTAGCGGCTCAGTTCTTCTTCGCCCGGCGTGGGCACTTCAACGTGCCGGTCGAGCAGGGCTTCGATACCGGTGGTGACGGCTTCGTCGCTGGCGGCCGGTTCGATCAGGCCCTCGGCGATGGCCGTCTGGCGCAGCAGTTCGTGCATGGCGGCGGTGCGCAGGCCGGCGGCGTCGCTGGCTTCGACGGTGACGCCATTGACGCTGGCGCGCTGCAAGGGGGTATCGGTCATGGGCTTACCGGCTCAGGCTGCGTTGACGGGTGCGCATGATCTGGTAGGGGCGGAACAGGTACACCACCGACGCCAGCCCGCTCCAGATGTGCACCAGGCGCGTGAAGGGGAAGATGGCGAAGATCGTCAGCCCGAGCAGGATGTGCAACTTGTACAGCCACGGCGTGCCGGCCAGCAGGGCGGCGTTGTCGCCCCGGAAGAACACGATGCCCTGTACGTACTGCACCAGCACCTCGAAGCTGTAGCCCTCCGGCTTGCTGGCCGAGACGAGCACCGTGAACATGCCCATCGCCAGTTGCACCCACAGGATGATCAGCACGGCGATATCCGAGAAGCGCGAATTGGCCCGCACGCGCGCATCGGTCAGGCGTCGCCAGCACAGGATGGTCAGCCCGACCAGCGCCACTGCGCCGGCCACGCCGCCGCCGACCATGGCCATGGCCTCGTGCGCCTCCGGGCTCATGATGGCGAGGATCAACTGTTCCGGCGTGAGAAAGCCGATCAGATGCCCGAAGAACACCACCAGGATGCCCAGGTGGAACAAGGTCGAACCAAGACGCAGGCTGCCCTTGCGCAGAATCTGCGACGAGTCCGCCTCCCACGTGTACTGCTCGCGGTCGAAGCGCACCAGGCTGCCGATGAGGAACACCGACAGTGCCAGGTACGGATAGAAACCGAAGGCGAATTGATAGATCCAGTCAGCCATGGTTGCGCTCCTCGCCACGCTGCGCGCCGGGGCGCCGCGGCATGAAGGTGATCGGTTCGGCCGGCGGGCGTGGCTCGCCGGTGCGATTGAAAGCCGGTTGTTCCTGCCATTCGCGATCCAGGTCTTCTTCTTCGACCGCTGGCGCGCGCGTCCAGTCCAGTCCCTTCTGGCGGCCGATGCGCAGCACGCAGTCAAAGACGGCGGCATAGTCCGGCCGTCGCGCCGTCACCGCTTCGCCGAGCGGGCGGATGATATGCGCGCAGTCGGCGATGAAATCGTGCGCGGTGGCGGCGTCTGCGCAGCCGCAGAATTCCAGCACGGCGGGCAGGTAGTCGGGTAGCTCGCCTTCGCGCAGGTAAAAGCCGGCCGTCTCGTAGGTCTGCAACAGATCGACCATGGCGGCGCCGCGATCGCGCGATTCACCGTGCAGGTGCTCGAACAGGTGCAGCGAGGTGCGTCGCCCGCGATCGAAGAGCTCGACGTAGGCTTCCTGCAGATCGATGAGATCGTCGCTGGCCAGGTGTTGCAGCAGCGGCGCCAGGCGTGCCGTGTCGGCCGCTGACAGCAGGCGCGAGGCGCGCAGGACGCCGTCGATCTCGCCGCTGGCAGCGCGCAACTCGTCGTGCGGGTAGGCCAGCAGCGCGGCGAGCGCGCGCAGGGGCAGGGCGTGGTCAGTAGTCAACGGTCTTCTCCGGTGCCGGGCCGGCGATGGTCTTGAGCGGGAAGACTTTCTTGGTCCCCATCTTGCCGCCGAAGATGCTGGCATTGGTGGTGCCGTCCGAGCAGTCGTTGCCGAACGAGAAACCGCATTCGCCGCGCAACTGGTAGGCGTTCTCGGCGTATTCGCGGTGGCTGGTGGGGATGACGAAGCGGTCCTCGTAGTTGGCGATGGCCAGGTAGCGGTGCATGTCCTCGACCTCGTGCAGCGTCATGCCGACCTGCTCGAGCAGGGCCAGGTCGTCGCTGCGTTCCAGTTGGCGCTGGCGGAAGAAAGCGCGCATGGCGAGCAGCCGTTCGAGCGCCGACACCACCGGGGCTTCCTTGCCGCCGGTGAGCAGATTCGCCAGGTAGCGCACCGGAATGCGCAGGCTGGAAACATCCGGAATGTGCCCGTTGGCGCCCACTTCGCCGGCGTTGGCGCGCGCCTGGATGGGCGACAGCGGTGGCACGTACCACACCATCGGCAGCGTGCGGTATTCCGGGTGCAGCGGAAAGGCGATCTTCCATTCCACCGCCATCTTGTATGCCGGCGATATGCGCGCGGCATCGAGCCAGTTCTGCGGCACGCCGCTGCGCAGCGCTTCTTCGATCACCGCCGGATCGTTGGGGTCGAGGAAGATGCCCAGTTGCGCTTCGTACAGCGCCTGCGGGTCGGAGACCGCGGCGGCCTCTTCGATGCGGTCGGCGTCGTAGAGCAGCACGCCCAGGTAGCGGATGCGCCCGACACAGGTTTCCGAGCACACCGTGGGTTGTCCCGATTCGATGCGCGGGTAGCAGAAGATGCACTTCTCGGCCTTGCCGCTGGACCAGTTGTAGTAGATCTTCTTGTACGGGCAGCCGGACACGCACATGCGCCAGCCCCGGCACTTGTCCTGGTCGATCAGCACGATGCCGTCCTCTTCGCGCTTGTAGATCGAACCGGACGGGCAGCTCGCCACGCAGGCCGGATTGAGGCAGTGCTCGCACAGGCGCGGCAGGTACATCATGAAGGTGTTTTCGAACTCACCGTAGATCTCTTTCTGCACCGCTTCGAAGTTGTAGTCCTGGCTGCGCTTGGCGAATTCGCCGCCGAGGATTTCCTCCCAGTTCGGCCCCCATTCGATCTTTTCCATGCGCTGCCCGGTGAGCACCGAGATGGGCCGCGCCACCGGCTGGGTCGACATCTCCGGCGCCGTCTGCAGGTATTCGTAGTCGTAGGTGAACGGTTCGTAGTACTCGTCGATCTGCGGCAGGTTGGGATTGCCGAAGAGGTTGAACAGAATCTGCAAGCGGCTGCCCTGCTTGAGGCGCAGCTTGCCGTTGGCGCGCACCTCCCAGCCGCCGCGCCAGTGTTCCTGGTTCTCCCAGTCCTTGGGGTAGCCCACGCCGGGCTTGGTCTCGACGTTGTTGAACCAGGCGTATTCCACGCCGAGGCGGCTGGTCCATACGTTCTTGCAGGTGACCGAACAGGTGTGGCAGCCGATGCACTTGTCCAGGTTCAGCACCATGGCGATCTGGGCGCGGATTTTCATGGCTGTCCCCCCGTCGTCTGCGGCAGCGAATCGAGGTGGTCCTGTTCGGAGTCGCGCCAGTTCACCTGGCTCATCTTGCGTACGATGAC
The DNA here is from genome assembly GCA_047605765.1 of Rhodocyclaceae bacterium. Lineage (GTDB taxonomy): Bacteria > Pseudomonadota > Gammaproteobacteria > Burkholderiales > Rhodocyclaceae > JBGVSA01. The sequence goes on along the minus strand of JASGFB010000106.1, from coordinate 4,910 downwards.
GAACTCATCGCGGTTGGAGCCCACCGTGCCGTAGTAGTTGAAGCCATAGGCCAGTTGCGCGTAGCCGCCGATCATGTGGGTGGGCTTGAGCACCGCGCGCGTGACCGAGTTGTGGATGCCGCCGCGATGCTGGGTCAGTTCGGATACCGGCACGTTCACGATCTTTTCCTGGGCGTGGTACATCATGCACATGCCCTCCTTGACGCGCTGGCTCACCACGGCGCGCGCGGCGATGGCGCCGTTGACGTTGAACAGCTCGATCCAGTCGTTGTCGACGATGCCGGCCTTGCGCGCGTCCACCTCCGACAGCCAAACGATGGGCCCGCCACGGCTCAGGGTCAGCATGAGCAGGTTGTCGGTGTACGTCGAATGGATGCCCCACTTCTGGTGCGGCGTGATGAAGTTGAGCGCGATCTCGGCGTGGCCGTTGGGCGATTTGCCGGCCAGCGGCGCGATGGTGCGCGTGTCGATGGGCGGGCGATACGACACCAGCCCTTCGCCGTAGTCGATCATCCAGCGATGGTCCTGGTAGAACTGCTGGCGGCCGGTCAGGGTGCGCCACGGGATCAGCTCGTGCACGTTGGTGTAGCCGGCGGTGTAGCTGACGTGTTCGCTCTCGATGCCGGACCAGGTGGGCGAACTGATGATCTTGCGCGGCTGCGCCACGATGTCGCGATAGCGGATCTTCTCGTCTTCGCGCACGTCGGCCAGGTGCGTATGCTGGCGGCCGGTGAATTGTTCGAGGGCTTGCCAGGCCTTCACTGCCACTTCGCCGTTGGTCTCCGGCGCCAGTTGCATGATGGTTTCGGCGGCGTCGATATCGGTGTCGATGCGTGGCAGCCCCTGCGTCGGGCCTTCTTCGGTCACCACGCGGTTGAGCCGGCCGAGGCCGTCGACTTCGTGCTCGGTGTTCCAGGTGATGCCCTTGCCGCCGTTGCCGAGCTTCTTCATCAGCGGCCCCAGCGCGGTGAAGCGCTTGTACACATTGGGATAGTCGCGCTCGACCACCACAATGTTGGGCGCCGTCCTGCCGGGGACCAGATCGCATTCGCCCTTGCGCCAGTCGCGCACCTCGAAAGGCTGCGACAGCTCGGCCGGCGAGTCGTGCATGAGCGGCACCAGCACGACGTCCTTTTCGACACCGAGATGGCCGGGCACGAGTTCCGAAAACTTCTTGGCAAAGCCCTTGTAGATTTCCCAGTCGCTGCGGCTCTGCCAGATCGGATCGACCGCCGCCGACAGCGGATGGATGAAGGGGTGCATGTCGCTGGTATTGAGGTCGTTCTTCTCGTACCAGGTGGCGGTCGGCAGCACGATGTCCGAGTACAGGCAGGTGGTGCTCATGCGGAAATCGAGCGTGGTGATGAGATCCAGCTTGCCCTCCGGCGCCTGCTCGTGCCAGACGACGTCCTCGGGTTTGACGCCGCCGGTCTCGCCGATGTCGCCCTGCTGGATGCTGTGCTGGGCGCCGGCGAAGTGCTTGAGGAAATACTCGTGCCCCTTGCCCGAAGAACCGAACAAGTTGGAGCGCCACACGAACAGGTTGCGCGGGAAGTTCTCCGGCGCGTCCGGGTCTTCACAGGCCATGCGCGTGAGGCCGTCCTTGAGCTGCTGGACCAGCCAGTCCTTGGGCTCCTGCCCGGCGCTGACGGCGCGCGCGGCCACCGACAGCGGATTGACGTTCAACTGGGGCGACGAGGGCAGCCAGCCCATGCGTTCGGCGCGCACGTTGCAGTCGATCAGCGTCCTGCCGTGGCGGGCGGGGTCGGCCAGCGGCGACAGGATCTCGCTGGGCAGGAGCGATTCGTAGCGCCACTGGTCGGTGTGGGCGTAGAAGAACGAGGTGCTGTTCATGTGGCGCGGCGGGCGCGCCCAGTCCAGCGCGAAAGCCAGCGCCGTCCAGCCGGTTTGTGGGCGCAGTTTTTCCTGCCCCACGTAGTGCGCCCAGCCGCCGCCGCTCTTGCCGATGCAGCCGCACAACATGAGCATGTTGATGGCGGCGCGGTAATTCATGTCCTGGTGAAACCAATGGTTCATCGCTGCGCCGATGATGACCATGCTGCGGCCCTTGGTCTTTTCGGCGCTCAAGGCGAACTGGCGCGCCACTTCGATGACCTTGTCGGGCGGCACACCGGTGATGGCTTCCTGCCACTTTGGCGTGTAGGCAATGTCGTCGTCATAGCTGGCGGCGGCTTGGCCGCCGAGCCCCCGATCGATGCCGTAGTTGGCGCACATCAGATCGAAAACAGTGGTGACCAGGGTGTCGCCGATGCGCTTGACGGGCACGTTGCGCACCAGCACGTCGCCGCCCTGGTCGTTGTGCGTGAAGTATTCGTGTTCCTGCGCGCCGAAATACGGAAACCCCACCGCCGCGATGTCGTCGCGGTGATCGGCCAGGCTCAGCGCCAGGCGCACTTCGGCACCGGCGCCGTCCATCTGTTCGAGGTTCCATTTGCCGAGGTCGCCTTCGACTTTCTGGCCCCAGCGATAACCGATGGAGCCCTGCGGCGCCACGAAGCGTCCGCTCAGTTCGTCCAGGCCCACCGTCTTCCATTCCGGGTTGTTGCGCTGTTCGAGCTGATCGGCGAAATCGGCGGCGCGCAGGAAGCGGTCGGCCACCCAGTACTCGCCGCGTTTTTCCAGGCGCACCAGCAGGGGCAGATCGGTGAGGCGGCGGCAATAGTCGTCGAAGTAGGGGACTGTGCGCTTGACGTGGAATTCATTCAGGATCACGTGGCCCATCGCCATGCCGAGGGCAGCGTCGGTGCCCTGCTTGGGGTGCAGCCAGATGTCGGAGAGCTTGGCCACCTCTGAATAATCGGGCGTGACGGCCACCACCTTGGTGCCGTTGTAGCGCGCCTCGACGAAGAAGTGAGCGTCCGGCGTGCGCGTCTGCGGCACGTTGGACCCCCAGGCGATGATGAAGGCCGAGTTGTACCAGTCGGCCGATTCGGGCACGTCGGTCTGTTCGCCCCAGGTCTGCGGACTCGACGGCGGCAGGTCGCAGTACCAGTCGTAGAACGACATCAGGGTCCCGCCGATGAGGCTCAGGTAGCGCCCGCCGGCGGCGTAGCTGACCATGCTCATGGCCGGGATGGGCGAGAAGCCGACCACGCGATCGGGCCCGTACTTTTTGATGGTGTAGATGTTGGCGGCAGCGACGATCTCGTTGGCTTCGTTCCACGAACTGCGGATGAAGCCACCCCGGCCACGGATCTCTTTGTACCACTTGGCCTTGACCGGATCTTCGACGATCGATTTCCAGGCTTCGACCGGCGCCAGCGTCTTGCGCGCCTCGCGCCACAGGCGCACCAGACGGCCCCGGATCATCGGGTACTTGATGCGGTTGGCGCTGTACAGGTACCAGCTGTATGACGCACCGCGCGAGCAGCCGCGCGGTTCGTGGTTGGGCATGTCGGGACGCGTGCGCGGGTAGTCGGTCTGCTGCGTCTCCCAGGTGACGATGCCCCCTTTGACGTAGATCTTCCACGAACACGACCCGGTGCAGTTCACCCCGTGGGTGGAACGCACCACCTTGTCATGTTGCCAGCGCTGGCGATAGGACTCTTCCCAGGTGCGATCCTCGCTGCGGGTCTCGCCATGGCCGCCGGAATAGGGCTCGCGCGCGCGGGAGAAGTAAGTCAGGCGATCTAGAAAATGGCTCATTGCAATCCCTCTGCAATTGGCTTTCGAATCGACTTCGGACGGACCCCGGAGCGGGGCGGATCAGGTCAAGCGTGTGCGTCAGCAGGGCATGGCCGCGCCACGGCGGGCATAGCGCCACCAGGCCAGGACGACGCAGGTGACATAAAAAACCACGAACAGGTACAGCGCAGTCTTGGCCGAGCCAGTGGTCTGCATCGAATAGCCGAAACTCTGCGGAATGAAATAGCCGCCATAGGCACCGATGGCGCTGATGAACCCCCCGGCGGCCGAGGCTTCGAGCACACCGTCCTGCTCGGCCTGCTTGAGGGCGGCATCGCCCTTGCCGGCGGCCTCCTGCCGCGTGAGCTTGGGGAAAATCACCGGGATCATCTTGTAGGTCGAACCATTGCCGATGCCGGCCAGCAGGAACAGTGCCTGGAACATCAGGAAGAAGCCCCAGAAATTGCCACCCGCCGGCGTGCCGTCTGCGCTCGTGGTGGGCAGAAAGTGCAAGACCCCGAGAATGGCCAGCGCCATCAGCACGAACACCCACAGCGTCACCCGTGCGCCGCCGCCGAGCTTGTCGGAGATGGCGCCGCCGATGGGCCGGATCACCGCGCCGATGAGGGGGCCGATGAATGCGATATGGGTGACGTCCACGGACGGGAACTGTGTTTTGGATAACAGCGCGAAGCCCGCCGCAAAGCCGATGAAGCTGCCGAAGGTGCCCAGGTACAGCCAGCACATCAGCCAGTTGTCGAGGCGCTTGAAGATCACCGCCTGCTCGGCGATGGAGGCCTTGGCGCTGGCCAGGTCGTTCATGCCGAACCAGGCCGCGAGGGTTGCGGCGATGATGAAGGGCACCCAGATGAAAGCGGCGTTCTGCAACCACATCTGCTGCGATTGATCGCCCTGCATGTAGGTCTGCGGCGCGCCGCCCAGGCTGCCGAAGATGCCGATGGTGATGACGAAGGGCACGACGAACTGCATCACCGACACGCCCAGGTTGCCCAGGCCGGCGTTCATGCCATTGGCCCAGCCTTTGCGGTTCTTGGGAAAGAACCAGGCGATGTTGGCCATGGAGCTGGAGAAATTACCGCCGCCGAATCCGCACAGGAGTGCGATCACCAGCATGACGGGGAAGGGGGTGCTGGGGTCCTGCAGGGCGAAGCCCAGCCAGATCGAGGGGATCAGCAGGCTGGCGGTGGACAGGGTGGTCCATTTGCGGCCACCGATCAGGGCCGGCATGAAGCTGTAGAAGATGC
>JASGFB010000105.1:0-16738 GCA_047605765.1 Rhodocyclaceae bacterium | reverse complement strand
CCGGTGGCCACCGTCAATGGCATCGCCATTCCGCCGCTGCGCGCCCAGATCGCGCTCCAGCAAGCGCTCCAGCAAGGCATCGCCGACACGCCGCAGACGCGCGAAGCGGTGCGCAGCAATCTGATCAACGGAGAGCTGCTGCTGCAGGCGGCCCAGAAGCAAGGGCTCGACCGCAACCCCGAAGTGCAGGAGCGCATGGCCCTGGCCAGCCGCGCCCAGCTCATCGCCGCCTACCAGGAAACCTATCTGCGCGCCCATCCGATCACCGACGCCGAGGTGACCCAGGAATACAACGCCCTGCGCGGGCGCATGGGCGACACCGAATATGAAGTCAGCCACATCCTGGTCGGCAGCGAAGCCGAGGCGCGCGCGCTGATCGTGCGGCTGGGCAAGGGAGAATCGTTCGATACGCTGGCCCGCCAGTCGATCGACGCCGGCACCCGCGACAAGGGTGGCAATCTGGGCTGGAATCCGCCGTCGGCCTATGTGCCGGCCTTTGCCGACGCCGTCAAGGCGCTGCGCAAGGGCCAGACGGCCAGCGCACCGGTCAAGACCGAATACGGCTGGCACGTGATCCGCCTCAACGACACGCGCAACCTGAGCCTGCCGCCGCTGGCCGAAGCCACCCCGCGCATCCGCGAGGTGCTGGCCCGCAAGCGCTTCGAGACGCATCTGGCCGAACTGCGCCAGAGCGCCCGCATCGTCGAGAACAAATAAGCGCCTACCCGTGGGCGAAGGCCGCCAGCGGACGCACCGCCTCGGTGGCGTCGGCGGCCATCTCGATGGCATGGCGGACGGGGCCGGCCTCCAGCGCAGCGGCCTGCTGCCACAACGCGGCGGCCACCGCGCCGGCGTCGTGCCGCAGGCCGGTCAGCGCCGTCAGGCTGTTGAGCGCCTGCGCGCCCTGCCAGGTATCGCCGGCATGCGCCTGCAAGGCGGCGATGGCGTGGGCCAGGTTGAGGGATGCCAGCAAACCGGCCGGCGCAGCCTCGCCCAACTGGCCGCCGGCACGCCCCAGATGCAGCATCAAACGCAGGATCTGGCGGGCATTATGGGCCTGCCATGCGCCCGTCATGGCCTCGGCGGGGGCCGCCACCAGACGTTCGAGATCGCGCAGGAGCGTCTCCGCCGCCGCCCGCGCATGCAGGTCGGCGCGCCGTGGCAACACCACGAAACCGCCCATCACCAACGCCGCGCCAAGCAACAGGGCCAGCGCGCCGAGCGTGATCTCGCCCGCCGCTGCGGCCGGCATGCCGGCCTGGCTGGCAAGCATGAAGCACATGTTGGCATCCACCGCCGCGATGGTGGTACGCGGATGTACGCGCATGAGCGCACCGGCCGCCATGAAGGGCGCCACCGACAAGGCCAGCGCCAAGGTGCTGTCGAGGCCAGGTTGTATGGCGAAGCGGTAGAAGGTCGCCGCCAATACGCCCACCACCACCCCCCGGAACATATGCGGCGCCATGCGCTGCGGCACCGGCATGGCACCCAGCACCATCGAGAAGATGCACACCCCCATGGCGGTCAATTCGGCGGCCGGATGCCCGACGGCATAGGCGATGCAGCCGGCCGCCACCGTCGCCACGCCGGCCACCGCGCCGGTGCGCCGGGCCAGCAGCCAGTCGCGGTGGGGCGCCAGGTAGGCCGCCTTGCGGCGAAACGATTGCGCGTCGGCCTGTTCGGAATCGCCGAACAAGGCCGCCTCGGCGGACAACAAGTGATTGACGGCGTCGGCCAGGCGGCGCGCTTCGGGCGTGTCGGGTACGGTCAGCGTCACATCTTCGCTGCTGGCGGCCCGCAGGCGCGCCGCCAGCAGGCGCAGGGAGTCGGCCATGTGCTGGGGCGAGGTTTCGCCGCGCAAGGCCCGCACGCGCAACGCGCGCCCCGCCGCCATGACCGCCATTGAAGCGCCGAGCAAGGCATCGACGTGGCGCAGGCGCTTATAGCCTTCCACCGAACCGGCCGACACCATCGAAGCCAGCGCGTCGACGTCGCTCATTTCGGCCAGCAGGCGGCGTTCGTCCTCGCTGGCCCGCGCCGAAGCCGGCACCGCGATGGCCCCGGCGGCAAAGTCCACGGCGTCGGCGGCCAGCGCACGGACACGGGCGTAGAAGGCATCGCGCCGGGAACCCGGCGTGAACAGCCCCATCACCAGCGTCACCACCACCACCCCGATCAGGGTGCACTCGACGCGCGCCGCCGCCAGGGCCAGCGATTGCGCCGGTGCCAGCGCCGACGGCAGCACCACCACGCCGGCCGTCATGCCGACCATCAAGGCGCCATAGGCATGCACGCCACGCAGGATGTGGGTCAGGCCACCGGCCACCGCCACCACCAGGCCGAGCGCCACGATCTGGCCGTAGGGGCCCAGCGGCAGTTGCAGGATGGCAAAGCCGACGGCAGCGCCGGCCAGGGTGCCGACCACCCGGAAGAAGGCCCGCTCCAGCAACAGGCCGCGTGAGGTCTGAGCGACCACCCACACCGGCATGGCGGCCCAGTAGGCGTTGTGCAGATGCAGGAAAGCGGCCAGGGCGAACGCCAGCCAGGCCGCGCCGGCCAGGCGCAGCGCCTGCCACAGGGCGGCGCGGTCCAGCCCCCAGCGCGCGAGCGCCGATATAGGCATGCAAAGACTCCCAGAGATAAAACGAATGATGAGGGCGAACGCCCCGTCGGCCCGCCAGTCTGACCAGCGTGCCACAGCGGCGCAACCCACGGCGCGCCATCCTGGCGGCGCGGGTAAATCCTGCGCGTGCGATTGTCACTTTTGCACAAGGCGCGCGCGCCCTCTTTGCCCGGACCGGTGGGAACGCCGATTGCGGAGTCGATGTGTCGTTGCTCATGGAGGACGCATCATGAAAAACCAGAACCTCACCGATGCCCTGCTGGCCGAACTGGGCCTGGTCGATCCGGTCGAGCAGGCCAGCCAGGACAAAGCCGAAGCGCGCAGCCACGAAAGCGGCACGCCGGCCGACCCGCTTCACGAAAGCGACGCGCGCAAACACGGCGTGCCGCCTTCATCGTCGCACCCCCTGTCGGACGCATGAGCGCACCGTCAGGGTGGCGTCGCGCCCTGCTATCGATCGCCTTGCCGTTACTGGGCATTTTGGCGGCGGCAGCCAGCCCTGCCCAGGCGGCGGAACTGTCGCAACGCGATCAGCAGTTCCTGGTCAGGACGACGCGCGGCGGCATCACCGAACTGGAAGCCAGCAAGCTGGCCTACGTGCGCGCCGACGATGCGGCCATCAAGCGCTTTGCCGAGCAGATGGTGGGGGATCACACGCGCCTGGCGGCAGAGCTCAAGGAAATCGCCGACAGCAAAGGGGCGCAGTTGCCCACCGATCTCGAAAAGGACCAGGCCGCCCTGCTGAAGGACCTGAGCCAGGCCAAGGGCGCCGCCTTCGATCGTCTGTACACGCGCAAGATCGGCGTCAGCGCGCACATCGATACGGTCAAGCTGTTCGCGCGCCAGGCCCGCGAAGGGCAGGACCCCGATCTGAAAGCCTTCGCACAGCGTCAGCTCACCCTGTTGCGCCATCACCTCGAAATGGCGCGCGACCTGCCGGCCGCGCGTTGAGCCCGCCCCGCTACACCAGTAGCGACTGGGCGCCGTCGATCCACACCGGCGTGCCGGAAATATGCGACGCCCGCTCCGACGCCAGGAACAGCACGAGATCCGCCACCTGATCGGCCGAACCCGGCCGCCCCCGTGTGAGCGGCACCTTGCCCTCCGGGTAGTCGGCCGCCACCTTGGCCTGTTCGACGTTCTTGTGGCGCGTGTTGTCACCGATGTCGGTGTCGATGGCCCCCGGGCACACTGCGTTGACGCGGATACGATCCTTGGCCAGCTCCAGCGCCAGCATCTGCACCATCGCCAGTTGGGCGGCCTTGGAGCACGAATAGGCGGTGGCGCCGGCATTGCTGAACACGCGCGTCCCGTTGATGGACGCCGTCACGATGATCGAGCCGCCCTGCTTCTTCAGGTGCGGCACCGCATAGTGGATGGTCAGGTACGTGCCGAACAGATTGGTCTGGATGGTGGCGTTCCAGTCATCCGGCGTCAGCTCGTCGATGGGCGCCCACACGCCATTGATGCCGGCGTTGGCGAAGACGATGTCGAGCCGGCCGGCGCGGGCGGTGAATTCATCCACCGCCGCCTTGAGCTTGACCACGTCGGTGACATCGCAGGTGATCGGGATGGCGCGCGCGCCCAGTTGGCCGATTTCGTGGGCCACGGTCAGCGCTTCATCGGAGGTATGCGTCAGCACGCCGACGGTGGCACCGGCCGCCGCCAGCCGCACCGCGCCGGCCTTGCCGATGCCCGAGCCGGCGCCGGTGATCAATGCCGCTTTGCCTTTGAGTTCCATGATCGCTCCTTGGGGGAAATTGCTCACGGGGGTTCGGCGCCGATCCTGCAAGCGGCGCGCCAAAGCGTGGCACCAAATATGCGACGGGCAAGCGCCCCGGGGGCCATCCGTACGATCGGATGCGTCTGTCATGGGTATGCCGCTACGCGAGGCCCGTCATGTCTACCGCTGCCCCTGCCGCCGCCCCCGTCATCGCCGTGGTGGTGCCGACTTACCGGCGCCCCGATCTGTTGGCCCGCTGCCTGACTGCACTGATGGCGCAGACCGTACCAGCCGGCGAGTACGAAATCATCGTGGCGGACGACGGGCCGGACGACGAGACCGAAGCGGTGGTGGCCTCGCTGGCCCACGCGGCGGGCGCCCCGCGCATGCATTACCTGCGCGTGACCGCCACGCAGGGGCCGGCGGGGGCGCGCAATCGGGGCTGGCACTCGAGCGCGGCGGGCTGGATCGCCTTTACCGATGACGACACCATTCCCGATGCGGACTGGCTGCGCCAGGGCATGGCGGCGCTGGCGTTGGGCGCGGCCGCTGCGGTCGGCTCGACGGTCGTGCCGATGAGTGCAACGCCGACCGACCATGAGCGCGACATCGCCGAACTGCGCGCCGGCGAATTCACCACCGCCAATTGCTTCCTGACCCGCCAGGCGCTGCTGGAGGCCGGCGGCTTCGACGAGCGCTACACGCAGCCGTGGCGCGAAGGCGCCGATCTGCACTTTGCATTGATGGAAAAAGGTTTGACGATCATGCGCGCGCCCGGCGCGCTGGTGACCCACCCGGTGCGCCCGGCCCCCTGGGGCGTGAGCGTGCGCCTGCAGCGCAAGGTGATGTATGACGTGCTGCTCTACCGCAAGTACCCGCGCCAATACCGCCAGCGCATCCACACCGCGCCACCGGTGAACTACTACGCCATCGTCATTGCGCTGGCGGCGGCCCTGATCGGCTTGATGAGTGATCAGATGGGCATTGCGCTGGCCGGACTGATCGTGTGGCTGGTGCTGACCGCCACCTTCTGCCAGCAGCGCCTGCAAGGGACGTCGCACTCGTGGGCGCACGTCGCCGACATGGCGCTCACTTCGATGGTGATCCCGCCGCTGGCGCTGTTCTGGCGCGCCGTCGGCGGGCTGCGCTATCGCGTGCTGTTCTTCTAGGCGCGGTCAGTCGGCGGGCGCATCCAGCGCCGCCGGCACGTCGCCATCGTCCAGCTGCACCGATTCGATGCGGGCGAAGTGCCCGCTGATCTTCTTGCTGCTGGTGTGAACGTCCTGCACGTCGTCGTTGGCCTGGCGGATATGCGTGGCCAGTTTCTGCATGCGCTCGTCGAAACGGGCGAAATCCTTGGCCAGCTTGCCCAGCGCATCCTTGATGAGGTGAATCTGTTTGCGCGTTTCGACGTCCTTGATGACCGCGCGCGCCGTATTGAGCACGGCCATCAGGGTGGTCGGCGAGACGATCCACACATGGCGCGTCTGCGCATGCGCGACCACCTCGGGGTGATAGGCGTGGATCTCGGCGAACACCGCCTCGGCCGGCACGAACATGACGGCGCCATCGGAGGTCTCGCCGGCCACGATGTACTTGTCGGCGATGGCGTCGACATGGCGCTTGATGTCGGCGCGGAAGGCATTCTGGGCCGACTTGCGCTCGACCTCGCCAAGGCTGGCGTCGAACATGCGGTGGTAGTTTTCGAGCGGGAACTTGGCGTCCACCGCCACGTTGCCGGTCGGCTCGGGCAGGCGCAGCAGGCAGTCGGCCCGCACGCCGGACTTGAGCGTCACCTGGAAGCCATAGGCATCGGGCGGCAGCGCGTTGCGCACCAGCGATTCGAGCTGCACTTCGCCAAAGGCGCCGCGTGCCTTCTTGTCGCCCAGGAGTTCCTGCAGGCTGACCACGTTGGTGGTCAGGTCGCCGATCTTCTTCTGCGCTTCGTCGATGGTCGCCAGGCGCGCCATGACGCTGGCAAAGGTCTCGTTGGTCTTCTTGAAGCCTTCGTCCAGACGCTGGTTGACCACGCCGGTGATGGCATCGAGCCGATCGTTGATGGTACGCGTGAGCGCTTCAATGCTGCTGGCCTGTTGCGCCGACGCACCGCGCAGGCCGTTCTGCAACAGTTCGCGATCGGCGCGGGCAGTCTCCGACAGGCTTTGCAGCGTCTGCGCCACCAATTCGGTACGCATCAGATCGAGGCGCTGGGCCAGGTGCGCGGACAGGCCGGACACGCGTTCGGCACTGTCGGCCTGCACGCTGGCGATACGCTCGCCCAGGCGATCCAGCCCGCCATACAGATCGGCCAGCAAGGCCCGGTGATTGGCGGCCAGGGCGGCGTCTACGCGCTGTGCCATGGCTTCTTCGCCGGCGCGCACGGCGGCTGCCTGGCGCAGGTTCTGCCACACCAGCCACAGCACGGCCAGCGCCAACACGCCCATCACGATGACAAACCACAACATGTCCATGGTCAGCGCTCCGGGCTGAGGCGTTCGGGTTCGACCTGCACGGTGTCGGTTTCGGCGGCAATCAGCGCCTGGCCGTCCTGGATCGTGCATTGCAGCTTCATGCCCCGTTCGGCCAGCGCCGTCAGGGCGGCGCAATCCTGCGGCGTGATGCGCCACACGTCGAGCTTGGGCAACGCCAGCAGAGCGGCTTCGTTCTGACGCCACCAGACGTCCTGCGCACGCCCATAGGTATACAGGATGACGCGATCGGCGCGGCCGCTGGCGCGGCGCAGCAGGCGTTCTTCCGGCTGGCCGACTTCGATCCAGGTACGGATGGCGCCGGTCAGGTCCCTGTCCCACAGGGCCGGCTCATCGTCGGTGGAAATGCCGCGCCCGAATTCGAGTGATTCGCTGGCGTTGAGCACAAAGGCGAGCAGACGCACCATCAGACGCTCATCCGTTTCGGACGGGTGGCGCGCCAGGGTCAGCGCATGGTCGGCGTAATAATGGCGATCGAGGTCGGCAATGCCGACCTCGGCCTTGAAGACCGTCGAGCGAAGGGCCAAGGAAGGACTACCTTTTTCGGAAAGGGCGGTGCCGCGCGGCCCGGGAGGCGGCGCGGCGGCCGCCGGGCATCATTTGCGGCGGATGAGGAAGACGAATTCGTCGGGCGGCGTCTCGTGGGTGGACACCAGTTCGTGCCCGGTCTGGCGCGCGAAGGCGGCGAAATCCTTGACCGTGCTCGGGTCGGTGGCGAGCACGCGCAGGATTTTGCCGGTCTCCAGCACGGCCAGGGCCTTCTTGGCGCGCAGAATGGGCAGCGGGCACTTCAGGCCCTTGACGTCGAGTTCCTCGTCGAATTGCATCGTTCTTCTCCGTGAAGGCGCAATTCTAGCGGCAAAGCGGGCGCCACCGCTCAACCGCGGTCGGCATCGCGGCCATCCTTGCCCTTTTTGTCTTCCATCTGGCGGGCGCGCAGCTCGCGCAGGCGGGCGTCGATCGACGCCTGTTCGTAGTAATCGCCCCCGCCGCTCTTTTGCGCAATACGTAATTGATCGATGGCGGCCGGCACGTTGCCACGCAGCACGTACATCTCGGCCAGGGCGCGATGCTGCTGGGCCGGCTGGTTGAGCGCCTCGTAGGCGCGCGCCTGGAAGGCGTACAGGCGGTCGTCCTGGCTGTTGAAGGTCAGGTCGCGCAACATGTCCAGCGCCTGCTGGGGCGCCTTGCCATCGAGGTAGGCATCGATCTCGCAGTACAGCAGGGCGTGGCTGCGCGGGAAATGCGCCCGCCCGTCGCGGCAGATGCGGGCGGCGTCGGCGTACTTGCCCTGGGCGCTGGCGACCTCGGCGGCCAGCCCGTCGATCATCGGGCTGGCAACCTTGAGCGCGCGCAGCCCCTCGAGCGCCCGGGCGGCTTCCTGCGGCGCGTTGGCGCGCAACTGGGCGCGCGTCAGGCCGTAGGACTTGATCAACTGGTCCTGCTGGCGCGATCCGTTGCGCGCGGTGTAACGCGCCACCGCCTCGGCCGGCGTGCCCACCTGGGCGTCGAGCTTGGTGCGCACCAGCGTGAATTCGGGCGAATCGACCACCTGGCGGTATTTGACGTTCTGCGCCCGGTTCTGCATGTCGGCGATACGGTCGATGGTCAGCGGGTGGGTGCGCAGGTAGGACGGCGCGTTGCCTTCATTGAGGCGGTTGGCGCGCTGCAGACGTTCGAAGAAGGCCGGCATACCCTGCACGTCGAAACCCGCCGCGTCCAGGGTCTGGAAGCCCACGCGATCGGCTTCGCGTTCGAAATCGCGTGAATACGACAACTGGTTCTGGATGGCGGCGGCCTGGCCGGCCACCACGGCGGCTTCGGACATCTGCGAATTGGGCACCCGCGACGCCAGGATCGCCACCAGCAGCGAAGCCAGCATGGTCACCGTGGCATTGGCCTGCAAGGCCATCTGGCGCGCAATGTGGCGCTGCTCGACGTGACCGATTTCGTGCGCCAGCACCGAGGCCAGTTCGGATTCGCTCTGCGCGGCCGTCAGCAGCCCGGTGTGCACGCCGATGTAGCCGCCCGGCATGGCGAAGGCGTTGATCGAAGGATCCTTCAGCACGAAAAAGGTGAAGTCCTGTCCACGCAGGGAGGTGGCCGACACCAGCCGGTTGCCCAGCGTGTTGAGATAATCCTCGATCTCTGCGTCATCCAGGTAGCTGACCTCCTGGAAGCGGATCTCGCGCATGACCTCTTCGCCAATCTTGCGCTCCTGCGCCGGCGACAGGCCGGACTGCGACGAGTCACCCAGGTCGGGCAAGGTCAGGTTCAGCTGCGCGGCCGTCGGCTGGATCGCCATCAGCGATGCCAGCGCCAGGATCAGACCACGGCGGACAAAAGGGCGGACTCTCATGGGCGGGTATGATACGTCCCGTTCATTCACGGCGACGATTTGGTGCGTGTAACAAAAGACTATGACCGATCCTGACGAAAACGTGCCCACCGGCCTGACACATTTCGATGCCGCCGGTCAGGCCCACATGGTGGATGTCGGTGACAAGCCGGCCACCGCCCGGCGCGCCGTGGCCAGCGGGCGCATCGTAATGCAGCCGGCGACCCTGGCGACCATCCTGGGCGGCACCGCCAAGAAGGGCGACGTGCTGGGCGTGGCCCGCATCGCCGCCATCCAGGGCGCCAAGCGCGCCAGCGACCTGATCCCGCTGTGCCACCCCATCGCTCTGACGCGGGTGGCGGTCGAGTTCGCGGCGGACGAACACGACCATGCCGTGCGTTGCACGGTCACCGCCCAGACCACCGGCCAGACCGGCGTCGAGATGGAAGCGCTGTGCGCGGTATCCGCCGGCCTTCTCACCATCTATGACATGTGCAAAGCCATCGATCGAGGGATGCGCCTGGAAGGCATACAATTGCTCGAAAAAGAAGGGGGCAAATCCGGCTCCTGGCACGCTGACCGATCCTGATCCGATTGCAGATTCCATCATGGCGAACGAAATCGAACTGAAGCTGGCTTTCCCCGCCAGCGCCCACGAGCGTGTCCTGGCCCACCCGTTGATCGCTGCGGCACCGCGCCTCGAAGCGCCGGCCCTGCTCATCAACACCTATTTCGACACCCCTGATTTCGACCTGCGCCGCCAACGCATGGCGGTCCGCACGCGCCGCGTCGGCGAGCGCTGGCTGCAGACCATCAAGTGCGCCAGCGCATCGGTCGGCGGCTTGTCGGCCCGGCCCGAATGGGAGCACGACTACGTCGACGAACGTTTCGATTTTTCGCACGTCGACGACCCCGCCGCGCGCCAGTTGCTCGAACACCATGCCGCGCGCATCGCGCCGGTGTTCACCACCGACTTCCAACGCGATACGCGCGTTGCCACGCCGCGCGACGGTGTGCGCATCCTGATCATGATCGACCAGGGGCTGATCGAAGCCAACGGCCGCAGCCAGGTCATCAGCGAAGTCGAACTCGAACTGGCCGAAGGCTCGCCGCTCGATCTGTTCGAGTTCGCCCTGCAACTGGCCAGCGCCCTGCCGCTGCTGCCCGAAGACGCCAGCAAGGCGCAGCGCGGCTTCGAACTGTTCGAGTACCGCCTGCCGGCACCGCAGCGCTCGGGTCAGGCCCGCGTCGATCCGCAGGCCTCCACCATCGCCGCCTTCAAGACGCTGGCATACGACTGCCTGAACGCCTGGCAGGCCAACATCACCCATGCCCGCACCGAAAGCGGCAGCGGTTTCATCCACCAGGCCCGCGTAGCGCTGCGTCGCCTGCGCAGCCTGGTGCGCGCCTTCGCGCCGGCCCTGCCGGCCGAGTTCGTCGACCACTGGACGCCGCTGCTGCGTGAGCTGGCCGGCCGCCTGGGCGCGGCGCGCGACCTCGACGTCTTGCGCACGGCCATCGTGGCGCCGCTGGCCAGGACCGGCGAAGTCTTCGACCAGGAGGTCGCCAGCCGCCTGCTCAACCGTGCCAACCAGGAAGCCGACGTGATCCACGCGGCGATCCGCGCCGATCTGTCCGAAGCGGGCACCGGCGTACCGATGCTGTCACTGGCGCGCG
The DNA here is from genome assembly GCA_047605765.1 of Rhodocyclaceae bacterium. Classification (GTDB taxonomy): domain Bacteria; phylum Pseudomonadota; class Gammaproteobacteria; order Burkholderiales; family Rhodocyclaceae; genus JBGVSA01. The sequence goes on along the minus strand of JASGFB010000105.1, from coordinate 5,888 downwards.
CCCTGTACCTGCTGGCCGACACGGCGCCGGTCGACCTGCCGACGCTGGCGCGCGAGGCCGCCCGCCACACGCGCAAAGTGGTGCACAAACGGCTGGCGGCGGCGCACGCCGGTGCCGACTCGCCCGACACCCCCCTGCTCCATCCGCTGCGCATCGCCTGCAAGCGCCTGCGCTACACCCTCGACGCACTGGCCCCGGTACTCGGCGACAAGGCGGCGCAGCGCCACGCCAGGCAACTGGCCAAGGCGCAGCGCGAGCTGGGTTATCTGAACGATCTGCGCACGGCACAGACGGTGCTGGCGGAGTGGGCGCAGGACGATATCGCGCTGTTCGAGGCGCGCGCTTACCTGATGGGCTGGCACGCCGAGCGCGCCGCCCGCGCGCGGCGCAAGGTGCTGACGCGCCTGGCTGCCGTGGTGGGCCAGGCTTGACGCCCGGCCGCAACCTGGAGAACTGACTCATGGATCTTCTGCTCTGGCGTCACGCCGAAGCCGTCGACGGCAGCCCCGACGATGCGCGCGCCCTGACCGCGCATGGGCAGCGCCAGGCCGCGCGCATGGCCAAGTGGCTGACCCGGCACGCCCCCGAAGACCTGCGCATCATCGTCAGCCCGGCGGTGCGCACGCGTCAGACGGTCGAGGCCTGGACCGACCAGTATGAAACCGATGCGCGCGTCGGCACCTCGGCCCGCGCCCGCGATCTGCTGACAGCCGCCGGCTGGCCCGATGCGGGCGGCGCGGTGATGATCGTCGGCCATCAACCGACGCTCGGCGAGGTGGTCGATCTGCTGTTGCAGAGCACGGCAGCCGGCGACACCGCCTTCAAGAAGGGCGCCGTCTGGTGGTTGCGCCACCGCGTGCGCGACGGCAAGGCACAGACGGTGGTGCATGCGGTGATGACCGCCGAGATGGCTGTCGACTGAACCACGGCGGCAGCGGCAACGGCAGGCCATCGCCCGGCCTGCCGCGCGATGGCAGGCGTCTGCGCGGGACCGGCGGTCCGGCGCTGTCACATAAAATTCATTCGACTCCATACGGTTTGAAGCCGATATAGCGGTCACGCCCTGCTTGAGGTCTTTGTGATGCCGTCCGCCGTGTTTGCTTCCCCGTTTCCGTCCACCGATGTGCGCACGGCGCGCGTACGCCTGGGCCTGCATGCGCTGCAGGCCCATTTCCAGCCGGTGTTCCACCTCGGCACGGCCGCCCTCCACGGTTTCGAAGGCTTGATCCGGCCGGCCGCCGGCAGCGGGCTGACCGGCGCCAGCGAACTGTTCGCCCTGGCCCGCACCGCCGACATGTCGATGGCCCTAGAAGAGGCCGCCGCCCTCACGCTGGTGCGCCAGTTCGGTACGCTCGATCTGCCCGGCATCCTGTCGCTCAACTTCAGTTGCGACACCCTGCTGCACATCGGCGCGGCGCCCGAGCTGTCGGATACCGCCCTCAACGAGATCGCCGCCCTCGGCGACCGCGTGGTCATCGAAGTCACCGAACAGGACGTGGCGCAGGACGTCAGCCAGCTCATCAGCGCCATCGACATCGTGCGCCACAAGCGTGGCAAGGTGGCGCTGGACGATTTCGGCATGGCGCAATCGAGCCTGGCGCTGTGGATTCAGTTACAGCCCGAAATCCTCAAGCTGGACCGTTTCTTCGTCAGCGGCATCGACGGCGACTCGCGCAAGTTCGAAACGGTCAAATCGATCGTGCACCTGGCCGCCACGCTGGGCTCCGAGGTGGTGGCAGAGGGGATCGAACGGATCGAAGAATTGATCGTGCTGCGCGATCTGGGCGTGCAGTATGGGCAGGGGTTCCTGCTCGGGCGTCCGAGCGCCCAGCCGGACACCGAGATGCCGTCGGCAGTGCGCGAAGCGCTGGGCAATCGCGCCATCGCGGTGTTCCCCGAACCGGCGCGCATCGGCCCGACCATCATGCGCGTGGACGGGCTGCTCAACGAGGCGCCCTTCGTGCGTCCCGACACCAGCAACATCGAGCTGTTGCGCGTGTTCCAGCAGCATCCGCAACTGACGGCGGTGGCCATCGTGGCCGACGATGGTCAGCCGGTAGGGGTGGTCAATCGGCGCTCGTTCATCGACACCCTGTCACTGCCCTTTCATGAAGAACTGTTCGGGCGCCGCAGTTGCACGCTGTTCATGGATGCCAAGCCGATCCTGATCGAACGCGCGGCCGGCTTCGACGAGCTGGCCGACGTCATCACCGACGAGGACCAGCGCTATCTGTACGACGGCTTCATCATTACCGAACACGGGCGCTACGTCGGCCTGGGCACCGGCTCGGCGCTGGTGCGCATGGTCACCGAAAACCGCATCGAAGCGGCCCGTTACGCCAATCCGCTGACCTTCCTGCCGGGCAACATCCCGATCTCGCGCCATATCGACCGCCTGCTGGCAAGCCAGACGGATTTCGTCGCCTGTTATTGCGACCTCGATCATTTCAAGCCCTTCAATGATCAATATGGCTACTGGAAAGGCGACGAGATGATCAAGCTGGCGGCAGCCAGCCTGTCGCGAGCGTGTGACCCCTTGCGCGATTTTCTGGGCCACGTCGGCGGCGACGATTTCATCGTGCTGTTCCAGAGCGAAGACTGGCAGGCGCGCCTGACCTCGGCGCTGGCGCAGTTCAAGGCGCGCGCCGAATCGCTCTTCAACGACGCCGACCGCGCACGCGGCGGCATCGAGGCCGAAGACCGCCAGGGCCGCCCCGCTTTCTTCCCGCTCACGACGATGAGCGCCGGCGCGCTGCATGTGCATGCCGACGGCCTGCTCAATCACGAAAAGGTCGCCTCCGGCGCCGCCGCAGCCAAACGCGCGGCCAAGCAGCGCCGCGCCATGCTGCACGTGGAAGGCGCCGCAGCGGCCTAATGCGCCAGCGGGCGGTAGTACTGACTGGAATAATCGAACCAGTCAGCCGCCTGCACCAGGGCAATACGCCCTTCGGTACCTGCATTGACCAGCTTGTTGCGACGCCCACAGCAGGGGCAGATGAAAAACACGCCAAAGGAATCGATCTGGGCTTCGGCCTGGGCCGACTTGACCTCGGCCGTGCACCGCTTACAGGTCCACATGATCACCTCCATCCGGGAACGAAGCGGATGCTAGTCCTCGACCGGGTGCAGGTTTTTGCGTGAAAACAATAGAACCGGTTTGTACGAATAATCCCACCCAATCGGACACCGCCGCAGTCGGTCCCTTCGGAACAGAGCTTGCTGCTCGGCGGGCATCCATCGGGAGGCCGCCATGCGCATCCATCACCTGAACTGCATCTCTGCCCGCCCGCTGGGCGGCCGATTGGTCGATGGACGCGCGCGCGGCGCCTTGCGCGGGGCGCATCTTGCCTGCCATTGCCTGCTGCTCGAACTCCCCGACACGCTGGTACTGGTGGATAGCGGCCTCGGCCTGCGCGACGTGGCCGATCCACACGGCCGGCTGGGCACCGTGTTCCTGGCCATGATGGCGCCGGAGCTGCGTGAAGAAATGACCGCCGTCCGCCAGATCCAGCAGTTGGGTTACGACGCCCGCGACGTGCGCCACATCGTCCTCACCCACCTGGACTGCGATCAGGCCGGCGGGCTCGACGATTTCCCCCATGCCAGCGTGCACATGCTGGCCGGCGAACGCGACGGCGCGCTGGCTCAGGGCAGTTGGCTCGACCGCCGGCGGTTCCGTCCGCCGCAATGGCGCCGACGCGAGCAATGGCACGTGTACGACGCGGCCGGTGGCGATAGCTGGTTCGGTTTCGCCTGCGTGCGCACCTTGTCCGGACTGCCACCGCAGATCGCCCTGGTGCCCCTTGCCGGCCACACGCTCGGCCATGCCGGCGTGGCCATCGACCGTGGCGAGGACTGGCTCCTGCATGCCGGCGACGCCTACTTCCACCATGGTGAAATGGATGCCCGGCCATCCTGTACGCCGGGTTTGCGCCTGTGGCAATGGCTCCTCGACAAGGATCACCGGCAACGGCGCGACAACCAGGCGCGGTTGCGGGCCCTGCGGCAGACGCACGGCCAGGCGGTGCAGATGTTCTGCACCCACGATGCGCAGGAATTCGAACGCCTGGCCGGCCGTGCCCTGGGCACACCCGCGGCGACGCGCGCCAGCGACTGGGAGGACGCCCTGCCGGCCATGCTCAGCATCTCGCCCGGCGCGCTGGCCTGAAGAGGCGGCTACACGGCCAGGCGGCCGTCTGCGACAGGATCGTCGGCCGACGGCGGATCAAGGGTCAAAGACAGTTCGGGCGCTGCCAGCCCGGCCACGCTGCGCGCACTGATGCGCAGGCATGCGCCGTCGGCCAGCGTCAGGGTCAAGCGCTGGCTGCCGGCCGTGTCGCTATCGAGTACGGCGTGGCGAATGGTCTTGCCCGCGAGTTCATCGAGGGGTGAACGCGTCTGCATGGCGGCCTCCATCGAACAGCATCGATGCCAACGCGCAGCAATGCGCGTTCCGCCCCGCTCAGAAAGGCAGCGGAACACCATTCACGCTGCGCGCCACACCGGCCGGCATGCCCTCGCCCCCTTCACGCAGCAGGCGCACGCCGCGCGCCACGTCGGCACGCAAATGCAGTGGCGCCACGCCGGGCCGCTCGAGGCGCGCGTCCACCCCTTCGGCGTCGATATCGACATCACCGCGCGCGGCGCTGGCCTGACGGCGGAACAGCGCCGCCGCCGCATCATCCAGCCCGCCCCGTGCCCACGCCCACACCACCACCGTACCGCGCCCGCCGACACGCCCGTCGGCATGGTGGGCGGTCAGGCGCAGCGCGCCATGTTCCAGGCCATCGTTATAAAGGCGCCAGGCGATGGCGCGGCCATCGGTATCGCGCGCGCCCAGCAGGCGCAAGGCCACGGCGGCACTGCCGCGCTGCACGACCAGCGTGGCGCCGGCCGGCACATCGATGGCTTGCGGTCGGTACGCGCGAAAGTCGAAATCACCCAATATCTCCGCCCCCTGCGGCCCGAGGCGCTCGAAAGCCAGATCGCTGACGATCGCCTCGGTCTGCGCGGCGATGCTCGAATACAGCCAGGCGCGACAACGCACCGCCCCTGCCGGCGCACGTTGGCTGAAGGCGTAGTCGGCCTCGGCGCCGCCCCCGGCGCGCTGCATGTGTTCACCTTCGATGAGGCGGCCCTGGGCATCGTAGAAATTCAGGTACAGCATCACCGGCCCGCCGGCCACGCGTGCCCGCAGGCGATAGGTCTGGCCGGCCTCGACGGCAAACTGGCGCGCCACGCCCAGGCCGGCGGCCGGGTCGTCATCCTTGAGCGCCAGCACGGTGCGGCCTTGCGTATCGACCACGTCGAGCCGGGTGCGCGCGCCGTCCGGTGCCGGCTCGAAACGCCACGCACTGCGATGGGTGAATACCGGCAAGGCTTCGCCGTCGAGCCACAAGCGGGCATCAGCGGGCAGGATCAAGGTGGAATCGAGCCGCTGCGATGTGGCGTCCTGCCCGCCCGAAGCCAGGAACAACACTTCGCTGCCGCGTTGCACGCTGCTGATGAAAGGCCGCAGATGCAGCGCCTTGAGATGGCCTGAACCGGCTTCGAGGATGCGCGCGGTGCCGTAGTAGTCGCCTCGCCCATCGAGCGTCCACGTCATGACCGGCGCTTCGCCGCCATGCCCCAGGCTGATGGCGAGCGGTGCGGTGTCGAGGGTGTTGTAGCCGGACTCGGTCGAAGCGATGCTGAAATCCTCGGCCATGTAATGCCAGTGGACGGCGGCGTCGGCCTCGCCCCAGCGCGCGCCGATCCAGCGCGGCAGCGGCAGTGCGCGCAAGCGCTCGGCGTCGGCCGACGGCGCGCGGTAGGCGTAGGCGGCATAGGGGCCGGGCGGCACCCACAGCCGCGACTACAACCGCCTGTTCAACAATGGCGATCTCAAC
>JASGFB010000104.1:0-16870 GCA_047605765.1 Rhodocyclaceae bacterium | reverse complement strand
CCCCGGCAAGACGATTCCCAAGGCCATCAACCAGGTGCTCTACCGCATCCTGATTTTCTACATCGGCGCGCTGGCCGTGCTGTTGTCGCTGACGCCGTGGGACACGCTGGTGGCGAGCCTCGCCCAGCACGCGCAGGCCGGCGACGAATATGGCGGCAGCCCGTTCGTGATGGTGTTCTCACTGCTGGGTAGCGACGTCGCCGCCCACATCCTCAACTTTGTGGTGCTGACGGCCGCCCTGTCGGTCTACAACAGCTGCGTGTACTGCAACAGCCGCATGCTTTACGGCCTGGCCGACCAAGGCAATGCACCGCGTGCGCTGATGAAGGTCGACCGCCGTGGCGTGCCCCTGCTGGCGCTGGGCGTATCGGCCCTGGTCACCGCGCTGTGCGTGCTGATCAACTACGTGGTGCCGGCGACGGCGCTCGAAATGCTGATGGCGCTGGTGGTGGCGGCACTGGTGATCAACTGGGCGATGATCAGCCTGGCCCACATCATGTTCCGCAAGGCCAAACAGCGCGAAGGCGTGACGCCGAAGTTCAAGGCCCTGTGGTATCCGCTCGGCAACTACCTGTGCCTGGCCTTCGTGGTAGTGATCCTCGGCATCATGTTCTATATCCCGCCGCTGCGCCCGTCGGTGCTGGCCATCCCGGTGTGGCTGGTGCTGCTGGCAGTGTGCTACGCCATCAAGCAGTCGCGTTCGAAGTAAGACGCATACGACGGGCCCCGCACAACGGGCCCGCCGCGCACGACGCCCCGCGCCGCCGCAAGGTTGCGCGGGGCGTTTGCGTTGACGGGACGCCTCGGCAACTGGCTCGCCCCGGTCTGCTCATCGGCAGAATCTGCGAACGTCCTGCCCAAAAGAAGAGACCCGCACGCGGCGGGTCTTTCTGCAGTGACAAACAACACCTGCGGGCCATGGCCCGTCGATGCAAGGGCTTATTTGCGGAAGGCCATGATCTGCACGGCCAGGTCGGTGGCATCCGGGCTCTTGAGCACCGGCGCGTAGGTCGCCTTCATGCGCGCGATGATGTTGGCGCTGTCCAGCTTGTAGAACTTGACGCCTTCGCGCTCCAGCTTGGCGCGCACGGTGTCTTCGCGCTGCTGCTGCAGCTTGTGGCCAGCGGCCGAAGAGTCACGCGCGGCCGTGCGGAACAGCGTGCGCTCGGCCTCCGACAGCGTCTGCCAGCGCTGCCTGGAGATCACCAATGCCAGCGGCAGGATGGTGTGATTACTGAAGGTGTAGTGCGGCGCGATCTTGTAGTGCCCGGTCGTCTCGTACGAGATCAGGTCGTTTTCGGCTGCATCGATCTGTCCGTTCACCAGCGCCTCGCCCACCTTGTCGAAATCCAGCGTCGTGGGTTTGGCCGCCAGCGCCGTCACCATGTTCTTCATCACTTCACGGTTGGCCACGCGGATCGTTTTGTCGCGGAAATCCGATGTCCAGCGCAGGGGCTTGCTGCGCGAATAGAACGAACGAGTGCCACCGTCATACCAGGCCAGCACGACGTACCCCTTATCGGCCAGGCGATCTTCCAGTGACTTGCCGATGCCGCTGCTCATGACCTTGAGCATGTGATCGCTGTCGGTAAACAGAAACGGCAGTTGCACCACTTCGAGCACCGGCAGCACTTCGGCCAGGGGCGCCACGGTCAGCACGGCAACATCCATCTGACCGTCCTGCACCATCGGCACCACCTTCTTTTGCACGCCGACATCGTCACGGCCGCTGATCTTGCCGGTAAACTTGCCCGCGCTGCGCTGCGCGATGGCGCTGAAGAACGTCGATAGCGCCTGATACGTGGGATACTGATTGTCTTCGAGCACCCAGCCCTTGAGTTCGGCGGCACTCGCCGTTTGCAGGCACAGCGAAGCAAACGCCGTGACCAAGATGCGCACCAGCATGAAAACCTCTGACGATTCGGGGACAGACGCGGCCGATGCCGCGACAACTTCCGGATTGAACCTCAACGGCCAGCCGGCCGCTCCTCACTGAAACCGGCGCGCATCGCGCGCGCAGCCATACAGGAAATCAACGATACCCATATGCCTGGGCGAATGATAATCGACGCCACCTTGCCTGGCGTCGGACGTACCGCATCACACGACGAATGGCACCTCATGACGATGGGATGGGCGCATGTCTGATTATCCCATCGACATCAGCGAAGAAGCCGGAGTGCGCTACCTCCACTTCGGATCGGACTGGGTGCAGGGCGCCATGCGCATCCGCCGCCCGATCGATCTGGAACTGGCCTACACGCGCGAGATGATGAGCGGCCTGCTGATGCGCGACGGCGCACGCTGGCCGCGCCGTGTGCTGCTGATCGGCCTGGGGGCCGCCTCGCTCACCAAGTTCTGCTACTGGCGCCTGCCCGACACCAAGATCACCGTGGTCGAAATCTCGCCCGGCGTGGTGGCCGCCGCCCGCCAGTTCTTCAAGTTGCCCGAAGAAGACGCGCGCCTGTCCATCGTGATCGGCGACGGCGCCGAGTACATCCAGCGCAGCCGGCCCCATTTCGACTACATTCTGGTCGATGGCTACGACGACAACGCCCGCGTCGGCGCCCTCGACTCGCTCCCCTTCTACCAGGCCTGCCGCGCCCGCCTGACCGACGGCGGCCTGCTGGCGGCCAATCTGTTCGGCCGGGCACGCAAGTACAAGCCGGCGCTGGACCGCATGAGCGAAGCCTTCGATGGGCGCTCGCTGGCCTTTCCGTCGTGCGACAGCGGCAACGTCATCTCCTTCGCCGCCACCGGCGCAGAGGTGCGCGTGGGGCTGGCTGAACTGCGCGAGCGTGCCGTCGCCCTGAAAAAAGACCTCAATCTGGACCTGCGCGCCACGGTGAGCCGGCTCGAACAGGCCAAGACCCTGGCTGGCGCCGATCTGGTGATCTGAGGTAGCGCAGCGCCGTTGCATTCTCTTACCAATCCGGCCGCCCGAAGCAGGTTTGCGGCGGCCGGGACTGTTACGTTGGTGCGCTGCCGCGTACTACAATAGCGGATTCGGTCTGTAGCGCCCGGCACCGGGCGGGCGCTGTGCAAGATCCCCTGCGCCGAACGCATGCCCACCGCGCAGGGTGACCCGACCCGGTCATGCATGGGCTGCCCTGGGCGCTGGGTTGGGTGGCGGTCGCAATTGGAATCGAGGAACAAATGAGTGATGTGAAACGCGTGGTGCTCGCGTATTCGGGCGGCCTGGATACTTCTGTAATCCTCAAGTGGCTGCAGGACACCTACAAGTGCGAAGTGGTCACCTTCACCGCCGACCTGGGCCAGGGTGAAGAACTCGAACCGGCGCGCATCAAGGCGCTCAAGGCCGGCATCAAGCCCGAACACATCTTCATCGACGATCTGCGCGAAGAATTCGTGCGCGATTTCGTCTTCCCGATGTTCCGCGCGAACACACTCTACGAAGGCGAATACCTGCTGGGCACCTCGATCGCCCGCCCGCTGATCGCCAAGCGCCTGATCGAAATCGCCCGCAACGTGGGTGCCGACACCATTTCGCACGGCGCCACCGGCAAGGGCAACGACCAGGTCCGTTTCGAGCTGGGCGCCTACGCGCTGATGCCGGGCGTCAAGATCATCGCCCCGTGGCGCGAATGGGATCTGCTGTCGCGCGAAAAGCTCATGGCCTATGCCGAAGCCAACGGCATCGAAGTCGACATGAAGCACAAGAACGGCGGCGCGCCTTATTCGATGGACGCCAACCTGCTGCACATCAGCTATGAAGGCCGCCACCTGGAAGACCCCAAGGCCGAGGCCGAAGAATCCATGTGGCGCTGGACCGTGTCGCCCGAGCAGGCGCCCGACGCACCGGAATACCTCGACCTCGAATTCGTCAAGGGCGACCTGGTCGCCATCAACGGCAAGAAGATGGCCGCCAACGAACTGCTGGCCGAACTCAACAAGATCGGTGGCAAGCACGGCATCGGCCGCCTCGACCTGGTCGAAAACCGCTACGTCGGCATGAAGAGCCGCGGCTGCTACGAAACCCCCGGGGGCACGATCCTGCTGAAGGCCCACCGTGGCATCGAATCGATCACCCTGGATCGTGAAGTCGCCCACCTCAAGGACGACCTCATGCCGCGCTACGCCAGCCTGGTCTACAACGGCTACTGGTGGGCGCCCGAACGCGTGGCGCTGCAGACCCTGATCGACCACACGCAGCAGAACGTCAATGGCTGGGTGCGCGTCAAGCTGTACAAGGGCGGCGTTTCGGTGGTGGCCCGCGATTCCAAGGACACCCTGTTCGACCAGACCATCGCCACCTTCGACGATGACGGCGGCGCCTACAACCAGGCGGATGCCGGCGGTTTCATCAAGCTCAACGCCCTGCGCATGCGCATCGCCGAAAACGCCCGCATCAAGCGCGGCAAGTAAGCCCTCGCACAGCACGAAGAACCCCGCCACGGCGGGGTTTTTTATGCCTGTTGCCGACGCATCGCATGGCACGAACAGTCACGCCGGCCGGCCATGGACGGGCGCGCCGGGCGGGACATATGCTCGCTTGCCCATAGTCGGTATTTGCCGACTCGCCCGCCCCACTCCTTATAATTCCCCCGACTATTTCGTCACGGGCGCGCCCGCGTCCGCACCCCAGGGGAATCGCCAGATGATGACAAAGGAATATCCGCGCGACCTCGTCGGCTACGGCGCCCATCCGCCGCATGCCGCCTGGCCTTCGAACGCCCGCGTGGCGGTACAGTTTGTCCTCAACTACGAAGAAGGCGGCGAGAACTGCGTGCTGCACGGGGACCCCGGCTCGGAACAGTTCCTGTCGGAGATCATCGGCGCCGCCGCCTACCCCGACCGCCATCTGTCGATGGAATCCATCTACGAATACGGCTCGCGGGTCGGCGTCTGGCGCATCCTCCAGGAATTCGAGCGCCGCAGCCTGCCGTTGACGGTCTTCGGCGTATCGATGGCCCTGCAACGCAACCCGGACGTCACGGCGGCCTTCCTCGAACTGGGCCATGAAATCGCCTGCCATAGCTGGCGCTGGATTCACTACCAGGCCATGGACGAGGCCACCGAACGCGAGCACATCCGCGTCGGCACCGAGATCATTCGCCAACTGACCGGGGGCCAATGGCCGCTGGGGTGGTATACCGGCCGCGACAGCCCCAACACCCGCCGCCTGCTCGTCGAACACGGCGGCTTCGAATACGATTCGGATTATTACGGTGACGACCTGCCGTTCTGGATGCCGGTCGACACCACAGACGGCGCTACCCACCAGCACCTGGTGGTGCCGTATACGCTCGATACCAATGACATGCGCTTTGCCACGCCGCAGGGCTTCAATACGAGCGATCATTTTTTCCAGTACCTGAAGGACAGTTTCGACGTGCTGTATGCCGAAGGCGACGAAACACCGCGCATGATGAGCGTCGGCATGCACTGCCGGCTGCTCGGCCGTCCGGGCCGCATCCGCGCGCTGCAACGGTTCCTGGACTATCTCGAAAAACACGACCGGGTCTGGGTATGCCGCCGCATCGACATTGCGCGGCACTGGAAAGACAGGTTTCCCGCCCCCTGACACCATTTGATGCGCCGCCCTGGCGGCGCCCCCGACAAGGACAACATCGCCATGGCCGCACCCCAACTCGACCCCAACGCCCCCGCCTTTACGCGCCGCTACGTCAATCTGGCCGATCCGCGCCTGGGCGCCGCCGGCGTGTCGGCGACGGACGAATTCTTCGCTCCGCTGTCGCGCATGCTGTCGCCGGACGAACCGGTGTTCATTCCCGGCAAGTACGACGAGCACGGCAAATGGATGGACGGCTGGGAAACGCGCCGTCGTCGCAACGGTGGCTATGACTGGTCGGTGATCCGGCTGGCGCGCCCCGGGCGCATCGTCGGTGTCGACATCGATACGCGGCATTTCACCGGCAACTACCCGCCGGGGGCTTCGCTGGAGGCCTGCCACTGCGCGCAAGGCGACCCCGCCGACGACGCCAAGTGGACACCCTTGCTCACCGCTGTCGCACTGCAGGGAAATTCGCACCACTACCTGGAAGTGAACAGCGCTGAGACCTGGACCCATGTGCGGCTGAACATCTTCCCCGACGGCGGCATCGCGCGCCTGCGTATCTATGGCCGCCCGACCATCGAATGGGCGGCCGGCGACGAGCAGGACATGGCCGCGGCCGCCAATGGCGCCTATGTGGTCGCCACCAACAACGAACACTTCGGCCTGGCGGCCACGCTGTTGCTGCCGGGGCGTGGCGTAAACATGGGTGATGGCTGGGAAACCCGCCGTCGCCGTGAGCCGGGCAATGACTGGTGCATCATTGCGCTGGCCGCCCCCGCCATCATCGAGCGGGTGGTCGTCGATACGGCCCACTTCAAGGGCAACTATCCTGATCGCTGCTCGCTGCAGGCGGCGCGCATCACGGGCGGATCGGATCAGTCGATCATCACGCAGAGCATGTTCTGGCAAGAGCTGCTGCCCACCCAGAAGCTGCAGATGGACGCCGAGCACACCTTCACCGATCTGGCGGCGCTCGGCCCGGTGACCTACGTGCGCTTCAACATCTTCCCGGACGGCGGCGTATCGCGCCTGCGCCTGTTCGGCCGCGTCGCGGGCGGCGTATGACCATGCACGTCGAAGCGCTGACGCGCGAAGCGTTCGCGCCCTTCGGACAAGTCATCGAGCTGGCCGGAGCGCGGCACTTTCCCATCAATGGCGGCAGCACCGAGCGCTTCCATGCGCTGGCCGCCGTCGAGTTGCACGGCGGCGAAGCCATCGTGAGCGTGTTCCGCGCACAGCCGCGCACCCTGCCCTTCACGCTGATCGAGATGGAATACCACCCGCTCGGCAGCCAGGCTTTCCATCCCTTGTCGGGCGAGCCTTATCTGGTGGTGGTGGCCCCAAAGGGGCCCGTGCCGCAGACGGGCGATCTGCGCGTGTTCCTGGCGCGCCCCGATCAGGGCGTGAATTACAGCGCCGGCGTCTGGCATCACCCCTTGATCGGCCTGAACGCGGTGAGCGATTTCCTCATCGTCGACCGCCAGGGGCCGGGCGACAACTGCGTCGTAGCCCCCCTCCCCCCCACCGCCGTCGTCACCGCCGACGACTTGGCCAAAGCCCGCTGACAAGCGCCCTCCCACGGCGTTTTTCCATGCCGACCGGTCGCATGCATGACAGCCATGTGACCGGAATCGTTCGTAGTTATACCTATTGTTGAAATGTCTTACATGCCCGTAAGGTGAGCCGCGCTTGCAAAACCATGTAAAGGGTTAGCAGGCGACTCCAGTACAAAGACGGCGTCGGAGCCGCTCAACATTGCTCCGCTATCCGCGAAAGTCCGTTGCGCCGTGCCGCAGTCGGTCTACCGTCTGCCCACGGTGCGTCTGCCACACACCAAGGAAGACGATCATGACGCGACCCGTAGCACGCCTCCTGCTCGCCCTGTGCGCCACCAGTTTCCTCGCCGCCTGCGGCGGTGATGACGATGGCGACAATGGCGGCGACAACTCCAGCAGCACCTCGAGCAGCACCAGTAGCGCGAGCAGTTCCACCAGCTCCAGCGCCAGTTCGAGCCTGACCAGCATCGACGGCATCACGCTGGCCACCGGCCATGCCCTGGCCGCCTTGCCCGAAGCCAAGGCACCGTTCTTCAACATCGCCGATTACGGCGCGGTATCAGGCGGGGCCGCACTCACCAACCAAAAGGCCATCGACGACGCCATCACGGCAGCGGCCAATGCCGGCGGCGGCACCGTGATCGTGCCGGCGGGCGACTTCAAGACCTACACCATCCACCTCAAGAGCAACGTCAACCTTCATCTGCAGGCGGCCAATTCGATTCTGCGTGCCGCCGTGCAAGGCACCGGCGCCGGCCAGGATGGCGGTTTCTACGACGCGCCCGAGCTCAACCTGTTCGTCGGCCTGCAGGACCATGGCCACAGCCATTGGGCCAACAGCCTGATCTATGGCGTGGACGTGCGCAACGTGACGATCTCCGGCCCCGGCCTCATCGACGGCAGCTACATCGATGGCAGCGGCGCCACGGTGAACGTGCTGTCGGGCAATGACCCCTCGGAGGTGACGACGCGTACCGCCACCGGCACGGCGGGCGGCGCCAACAAGGCGATTGCGCTGAAGAACGTCGACAACGTCGTCATGCGCGACTTCCGCATCAAGAATGGCGGACACTTCGCCATCATCGGCACGGGCGTGATCGGCTGGACGATGGACAACCTGATCATCGACACCAACCGTGACGCGCTGGACGTCGATGCCTCGCAGGATGTCACCATCCGCAACTCGGTGTTCAACTCGCTGACCGATGATGCCATCGTGCTCAAGGCCTCGTTCGGCCTGGGGCGCTATCTGCCGACGCGCAACGTGCTGATCGAAAATTGCACGGTCAGCGGATATGACGCCGGCTCGGTGCTCGACGGGGCGTACTCGACGCAGAAACTGGTGGCGACTGATCGTGACGGCCCCACCGCACGCATCAAGCTCGGCACCGAAGGCACGACCGGCTTCGAGCGCGTAACGGTACGCAACGTCACCTTCGACCGTTCGCGCGGCTTTGCGCTCGAATCGGTCGACGGCGCCGAACTCGTCGACATCGTGCTCACCGACGCCACCATGAAGAACGTCAGCAGCTCGCCGATCTTCATCCGCCTGGGTGATCGCGGCCGTGCGCCGATCACCGGCAACAGCGCCAGCGAAGCCACCTCACCCACCGATACGGTGCGTCTGGACGATCGTGGCTGGGTGCTGCCCAATCTGACGGCCAAGTACGGCAACTGGCCTGCGGTGCGCTACATCCCCTCGTATGACAAGACTGCCGACGCCCCCATCGGCGGCGCCAGCACACCCTTCAAGATCGTCAGCCCGACCGCACCGACCAAGCTCAACCCCAACAGCGTGCAGCCGAACGATCCGCTCTACGCCAACGCCGTCGGCGTGGGTTTCGCGCGCGTGCGCAACATCAGTATCAGCAACGTCAAGATCACCGACGTCGATCCGCGCTATCCGATCCTCATCGCCGGGTTGGTCGACCACCCGATCGAGAACGTGAAGATCCGCAATGTGTCGGTGGAATATCGAGGCGGGCTGGGCCTGCAGCATGCCGTCGAACAGCGCCAGCTGAATCAGACGTGGTCGTATACCGGCTACCAGGCGGCAGCGGCCACGCAATCGCTACCCTGGCTGGCCAACACGTTCTTCTCCAAGAACGAGGCACTGCTGCCGCGCATCAGTTGGAATGCCAGCGCCAATGGCGGCGCCGGGGCCTGGCAGGATGATCCCTACAACATCCCGGAAATGCCACGCGAATACCCGGAGCCAAGCCTGTTCGGCATCCTGCCGGCCTATGGCCTGTATGCGCGCCACGTGACCGGCCTGACGGTGAGCGATGTCAGCTTCACGCTCAAGACGAGCGACACGCGCGCCCCGGTGGTCCTGGATGATGTCGCCGACGCCAGCTTTACCGGCTTCACCGCACCGACAGCGACGGGCGTGCCAAGCTTCGTACGGGTCACCCATACCAAGAAACGCGAAGCCGACAGGGAATACGTGCCGAACCAGCCCTACAAGACCACAACGGTCAGCAACGTATCACTGCCCGCCGGGGCCCAGGTCGCCGATGTCACCGTCGACCGTCCGGCCCCCGGCACCCCGGCCGACACGCTCTACAGTGCGCCCACCGCGCCGAGCGCAACAGCGCCCTATAGCTATGCTGTCGCCGATGCGAGCTATCCCTTCCCGCTGACGGTGCACCGGCCGCACTTCGACAGTCTGGGCAAGCCGAGCGTGGCGGAAGGCCAGGCCCTGCAGTTCACGGTCAATGCCAAGTCTCCGGGCGGCTCTGCGCTGAGCTATTCGGTCAGCGGCCTGCCCGGCGGCGCCAGTTTCGATGCCGGCACACGCAGCTTCAACTGGACGCCGGCCAGCGGCCAGGCCGGCAGCTACACAGTACGTTTCGTGGTCGATGATGGCGTCATTCCCGAAGCCAAGGACGTGACGATCACCGTCACCCGGTAAGACCCGCCACGACGCAAACCGAGACACTGCCTCGCCAGGCCTTCACCGGCTGGCGGGGCTTTTTTTGGTAAACGGCGTCGCGCACATAAAAAAAGCGCCGGCAGCCCATGACGGCTGGCGGCGCTTCTTGTGGCGCGCGGTGGCTCAGTCAGCCAGCGGCATGCGCTCGGCGTCGAGGCGGCCGAGTACGACGTACTCCAGCAGCGCCTTTTGCGCGTGCAGGCGGTTCTCGGCTTCGTCCCAGACCACGCTCTGCGGACCGTCGATCACCTCGGCGGCAACCTCTTCGCCGCGATGTGCCGGCAGGCAGTGCATGAAGACGGCATCCGGCGCCGCCACGCGCATCATCTCGGCATCGACCTGGAAGTCGGCAAAATCACGCAGGCGTTCTTCGTTCTCGGCCTCGAAGCCCATCGAGGTCCAGACGTCGGTGGTGATGATGTCGGCGCCACGGGCGGCTTCCATCGGATCGTCGAAGGTCTTGAAGTGGCCGGTGCCATGCAGATTGGCGCGTTCCGGTTCGACTTCGTAGCCCTTGGGGGTTGCCACATGCACCTGGAAATCCAGCACCTCGGCCGCTTGCAGCCAGGTGTTGCACACGTTGTTCGAGTCGCCGATCCAGGCCACGGTCTTGCCCTGGATGGAGCCGCGATGCTCGATGAAGGTATAGATGTCGGCCAGGATCTGGCACGGGTGGTATTCGTTGGTCAGCCCGTTGATGACCGACACGCGCGAGTGCTTGGCAAAGCGCTCGATGATGGTCTGCTCGAAGGTGCGGATCATGACCACGTCGGACATGCGCGAGATCACTTCGGCGGAATCTTCCACCGGCTCGCCGCGCCCGAGTTGCGAATCACGCGTATTCAAATAGATGGCCGAGCCGCCGAGCTGCTGCATGCCGGCCTCGAAGGACAGGCGCGTACGCGTGCTGGCCTTTTCGAAGATCATCACCAGCGTGCGATCGAACAGTGGGTGGTAGGGTTCGTAGTTCTTGAACTTGCGTTTGATCCACGCGATCCGTTCGAACAGGTACGCGTACTCTTCGCGGGTGAGGTCGTTGAACTGAAGGTAATGCTTGGGCGTTTTCATGATGTGGTCTGTCACGGTCTGTCCGGCTTGCATGGGCCTGCTCCGTAGGAGAAGGTTTTCCGGAAGTACCGACTTGGCCTTCACTGACGCTACAAAACACAACGGCGGCAATGCCTGCCGCCGTCAACCAAGTAACAAATAGTAAAAGATAAAAGCAAACCTGTATAGGCACGCTCCGGCCTGCTCGGCGCGCCCACAGCCAGCACCACAAGGCCGACAACGCCACATTGCGTTGCAACAAGAAAAAGCGAAATCAGCCTTTTCTGATAGACTTCATCCAGACCCGGCGCACCAGGGCTGTTGGCTCGTCGAGGCCTCGTGACATCCACCGTGGCACCGACCACGTTCGGCGCCGCAAGACGACCAACGATTTCGCGCATAGCAAGGCTCAATGTCAGCCCCCGCCACGAGCTTCATCATAGTCGGCCAGACCCAGGATGGGCATCGCTTTCGCCCGAGCGATTGGGCCGATCGGCTGTGCGGCATCATGTCCGCCTTCGGGACCGACCGAAAGATGAAGTTCTCGCCCTATGTGCGCCCCGGCTGTACCTTGTCGGGCGAAAAATGCGTGCTGGTCGACGGCCAACTCCAGGCCATCGAACCCCTGGCGTATAAGTTTCTGATGAACTTCGCCAAGGACAACGACCTGCGCATTGACGTCATCGCCTCCGAAGTCTGAAATCCCCGTCTGCATGCCCACGCCCCGACGGGTGGCGCGGGCACTTGCGATCCGGCATCAGAATGCCTTGCCGGCCTCGTCAATGGCCTTGAGCAGTTCTTCCGCGCCCGCGTTCTTTTCGATGAAAGTCTTGCGCACTGGCGCTTCGACCACATCCCGGAACGGCTGCATGTCGACCTTCTCGACGACCTCGACCTTGGCCTGGCGAAGCTTGTCCAGAATGGCGCGATTGTTGTCGTTCACCAGCTTGCGCTGGTACTGCCCCGCTTCACGGGCGCTGTCGACCAGGACCTTTCGCTGCTCGGCAGGCAAGGCATCGAATTTCTTTTTGGTCATCGCCATGATGAGTGGCGAGTATGCATGGCGCGTATCGGAAAGGTACTTCTGCACCTCATACAGGCGCGCCGACCACGTGACGTTGATGGGATGCTCCTGGGCATCCACCGCGTTGGTTTCCAGCGCGGTATACAGTTCGGGCAGCGGCATGGCGATCGGATTGGCACCCAGCAGCCTGAAGGCTTCCATGTGCACCGGATTGGACGTCGTACGAATCTTCAGCCCCTTGACATCGGCAGGCCCGCGCACCGGCCGCTTGGCATTGGTGATCGAACGGAAACCATTTTCCCAGTACGCCAGGCCGGCAAGATTGTGCTTGGCGAGCGACGCCAGCAAACCGGTACCAACTTCACCATCCAGGACTGTATAGGCATGTTCCGGCCCTTTGAACAGGAAGGGAATGTCGATGATATTGATCATCGGCACCATGCCACTGAATGTCGACGATCCAGAAAGCACGATATCGATGGTGCCGCCCCGCGTCGCGCTGATGGAGGCCTGATCGTTGCCCAGCGTGCCGTCGGCGAACAGCTTGACCTGCAATTTCCCCTGGGTACGACTCTTGACGAGCTCGGCGAATTTCAACGCACCCTGATGCTGCGTATCGGTCTGCGGCGTCTGATAACTCATGCGCAGAATGGTCTGTGCGGACGCCGCGCTGGTCATGACGGCCAAGGCGACAGGTAGTAGCCCTGCCAGTAAGGTTGCTTTCATGGATATGTCTCCGAATCTGGTGGTGATGCGCCGGGCGTTCAACCGCCCGTCATGAAACGGTCCGTCATGAAACGGTCCGTCAAAAGCATCGATATAGGTGTGCGCCTCCGTTCTTGTGATGGCCATTCGTGTGATGCGGCCTTGGTTTACGCCATGTGCGGCGACATCGGCGGCGCTCGCACAGGCCCTCTGCCAAGCGCACCTCGAACAGGGCCACGACGGCCCACGTCACACGCTGATTCAACGCCCCAGCCAGCCGCCGTCTACCACGATGGCCGCACCATGGATGTAATCGGATGCCGCCGAAGCCAGGAACACCGCCGCGCCGGCCATGTCTTCGGGCGTGCCCCAGCGGCCGGCCGGAATGCGCTCCATGATCTGGCGGCTGCGCGTGCCATCGGCCTTGAGGGCGACGTTCATGTCGGTGTCCATGTAGCCCGGCACGATGCAATTGACATTGATGCCGCGGCTCGCCCATTCGTTGGACAACGATTTGGTGAACTGAGCAACGGCCCCCTTGCTGGCGGCATAGGCCGGCACGGTCAGCCCGCCCTGGAAGCTGAGCAGCGACGCGATGTTGATGATCTTGCCGCCCCCCTTGGCGAGCATGTGGCGCCCCAATGCCTGGCACAGGAAAAACGGCGCCGTCATGTTGACGCCGATGACGCGGTCCCAGTCGGCACGGGGAAAGTCCTCAGCCTTGTGGCGGCTTTGCAGCCCGGCATTGTTCACCAGGATGTCGACCTGCCCATGCTGCGCGAGGATGCCCTGCACCTGTTCCTCAAGGCTATCGATGTCGCCCAGGTCGCAGGCGACGAATTCGCCACGCACCCCGTGCGTACGGATCTGTTCGATGACGTCCGGATTGGGCGTACGCCCCAGCACCAATACGTTGGCACCGGCCTGCGCCAGACCCAGCGCAATGCCGCGCCCCAGACCACGGCTCCCCCCCGTGACCAGCGCCGTCTTGCCTTGCAGATTGAATGGATTCATTGCCCCTTACCTTTCGCTTGGCACGCCTGCCGGCCACCACGCGGCGGCCGGACGGACGCGCACTAGAATTTGAAGACCAGCTTGATGACTTCGCTGCCGGCGAGCAGCGCCTCGAAACGCGCGGGGGCCTCTTCAGGCGGCACGCAGGTCAACAACTGGCGGAAGTCGAAATCGCGCTGCAGGAAATCGGCGGCGATCTCGAAATCGCGCCATTCGTAGACGCGAATGCCGACCAGCGAGAGCTCCTTGAACTCCACCTTGAGCAGATCGACCTCCGGTGGCTTCTTGTACGAGCCGACGACAACGATGGTCCCCTGCACCTTGGCCACCTCCACCAGCAAGGGCTGCACCGAGGGGTGGGCCGCGCAATCGAAGACGAAATCGGCGCGCATGCCAGCGGTCAAATCGAGCACGCGTGCGGACACATCCTCGTGCCCGGCGTCGATGGCGGCGAAGCCGAGCCGGCGGGCCATGTCGAGACGATAAGGATTGGCTTCGACCACAATGACCTGGGCCGCGCCGGCAAACTGCAGGCAGGCAGCCACGCACAGACCAATCGGCCCGGCGCCGAACACCACCGCGCGGTCGCCGGCCCGATATCCGCTGCGCCGCACGGCATGCACGCCGACCGCCAACGGCTCGATGAAGGCCCCCAGTTCGAGTGGCACCCCTGCCGGCAAGGGCATGATCCTGTCGGCCGGCACCTTGACGTATTCGGCCATACCGCCGTCGGCATCGATGCCGATCAGGCGCAGCGTGTTGCAGACGTGGGCCTTGCCGGTCGAGCACGGCTCGCACGCGCAGCAGGAGCGCAGCGGGTAGACCGTCACCGGCGTGCCCGGCGGCAGGCTGGGGTGACCCGACACCAGGGTGCCGGAGAATTCGTGGCCCATGATCAGCGGCGCCTTGGCGCGTGGATGGGCACCCTGGTAGATGTTCAGATCCGATCCGCACACGCCCACATAGGCGACCTTGATGAGAACCTCGCCGGCGGCGGGCTGCGGGGTGGCGCACTCGGTGACAACCAGGCGGCGCGGGCCTTCGTACACAATGCTCTTCATGCTCATGTCCTTGGCAATACGGTGGAAAATCACGGGCGATTGACCTGGTAGTGCGGCGTCTGGCCTCGCAACACGCGGCGTACCTCTTCAGCGGCCTTGCGCTTGAGTTCGAGCGCGGATTCCTCCGAATGCCAGGCCATATGAGGCGTGCCGAGGAAGTTCTCGTGGCGGAACAAGGGGTGCTGCGGGGCACCCGGTTCGATACGCAGGACATCCATCGCAGCACCGGCCAACTGACCTGCGCCCAACGCAGCGTCAAGCGCTTCTTCGTCGACGATGCCGCCGCGCGCGGTATTGATCAGGTAAGCCGTGGGCTTCATGCGAGCCAGGGCAACGGCGTCGATCATCCGCGCGGTGTCGGGCGACAGCGGGCAGTGCACAGAGACCACGTCGGATTCGGTGAGCAGACGCTCGAAGCTCACGGCTTCGACATACGGCGCTACCCCGCCGGCGAACACATGGGGATCGAATGCCACGATGCGCATGCCGAGCGCGTGCGCCTTGTGGGCCAGGGCGCTGCCGATGCGGCCGATACCGATGACGCCGAGTGTCTGTACCTGGTGGCGGAAGACCGGCTGCATGAGCCGGAAATCCCACTCCCCGCGTTTGACGCGCTCATTGGCGAAGGCGATCTTGCGGGTCAGGCACAGCATCAGGGCCAGGGCATGGTCGGAGACTTCTTGCGTGCCGTAGTCGGGCACGTTGCAGACCTTGATGTTCAGTGCGCTGGCGGCGGCTAGATCGACGGTATCGACGCCGACGCCGTAACGCACGATGGCCTGGCAGCGCGGCAGGCGTTCGAGCACCCGACGCGTCATCGGCGCGTATTGGATGAGCAGGCAGCGTGCGTCGCCGCACTGTTCGATGATGTCCTCTTCGCTTTTGCAATCGAGCCAGCGCACCTGATGGGCGCTATCGAGCAGCACGCCCTTTTCGATGTCGATGGACGGGTGGTCGCAGTCGGCCACGATAACGATGTTGTGCTCCAAGACGGACTCCATGGAACGACGTTCCAAATCTCTAGACGAGACCGAGTATCCGTTTGCTCAAATGGTTTTTCCAATGGAAATATTCGATAAATGGAATGTCGTTCCATTTTTCTCAGATCAAAGCAAGACGCTTCGACTTAGGCTTGGCACCCCGCTTCATTGACAAGGCGGATGCATTGGTAGAAAAGAAACCCGTCTTTCATTTTTCCGCCTGGCTCACATGGACACCAAGCCTTCCAGCATCGACAAGACGCTGAGCATCCTCGAACTGGTCGCCCAGCATGCAAAGGGCATGTCGTTGGCTGAACTGGTCAAGGGCGTGGATATCCCCAAGACCACCGCGCATCGCATCCTCGACGTGCTGACACAACGCGGCTATGTCGAATGGCATCGCGACAGCGAACGCTATTCGCTCGGTCTCAAGGCGCTGGAATTGGGAATTTCGGGTCTGGTGGGGCTCGACATCGTGGACGTGGCGATTCCGTATCTACAGGATCTGTCCGCCCAGACGGGCGAGACCTCGTTCCTGTGCGTCTACAACAATGGCGACGTCGTCTATCTGTACAAGGCCGAAGGGACGCGTTCGATCCAGACCACGGCACGCCTGGGCAGCCGCCGCCCGGCATATTGCACGGCGCTGGGCAAGGCCATCCTGGCGCATCTGCCCATCGAAGAGACGGACCGCATCTTCGAGAAGAAACTGATGAAGTTCACCGACAAGACGGTGATCGACCGCGTGCGCCTGTACGAAGAATTCGCGCTGGTGCGCAGCAACGGATACGCGGTCGACGATGAAGGCATCGAGGTCGAGCTGACCTGCATGGCCGTGCCGGTCCACAACTACACCGGCATGGTGATCGGGGCGATCAGCATCTCGGGCCCGACGCCGCGTCTGCGGGATGACTGGGACAACAACGTCGCCGCCCTGACCGAGGCGGGCAAGCTCATCTCGAAGCGCCTGGGCTATGTCAGGCGAATGAACACGCGCCTGCCGCCCGCC